>NZ_JBFUIH010000023.1:0-130657 GCF_056401975.1 Pseudomonas sp. P4_C8
ATTTTCAGAAGTTTTCAAAGTTTCCTTTGTAACTTCAACCACTTGCGCTTTCGATCTCTCGTCAGCGGGAGGCGAATTCTACAGCGTTACACGCTGCTGTCAACACCTCTTTTTCAACTCCTTTCGGGCTTCGATGAACCGAAGCCGCTTGCTGCCGAAAACTGCGTAACTCTTTGTTTACCAAGGAGTTTTCCGTTTCGACTGCGCCGGAAGTGGGGCGAATTATAGACATCCAGAATCTGCCGTCAACCTTTAGTTTCACAATTGTGTCATATAGGTCAAAAAAGCCCAGAAACACGAAGGCCGGCCCAAGGGACCGGCCTTCTTCCCTTCTACTTACAAGCTAGGGAATGCGAATTGCGAAGCTTCATGGCTCGCACGTTGTGGCCAGCGCTGGGTGATGGCTTTGCGGCGGGTGTAGAAACGCACACCATCCGGGCCATATGCATGCAGGTCGCCGAACAGCGAACGCTTCCAGCCACCGAAGCTGTGATAAGCCACCGGCACCGGCAGCGGTACGTTAACGCCGACCATGCCCACTTCGATCTCATCGCAGAACAGCCGCGCCGCTTCACCGTCACGGGTGAAGATGCAGGTGCCGTTGCCATATTCGTGATCGTTGATCAACTGCATCGCCTCTTCCAGGCTGTTCACCCGAACGACGCACAACACTGGCCCGAAGATTTCTTCTTTATAGATGCGCATCTCTGGCGTGACGTTATCGAACAGGCAGCCACCCAGGAAGAAACCTTCCTCATGACCGGCCACACTCAGACCACGACCATCGACCACCAGGGTCGCGCCGGAAGAAACACCGTCTTCGACATAACCGCTAACCTTGTCGCGCGCCTGACCGGTGACCAGCGGCCCCATGTCCAGACCACAGGTAGTACCCGCACCGATTTTCAGCGCCTTGATCTGCGGCACCAGTTTTTCCACCAGCGCATCCGCCACCTGGTCTCCGACGCACACAGCCACCGAGATCGCCATGCAACGCTCGCCGCAAGAACCGTACGCTGCGCCCATCAGTGCGCTGACAGCATTGTCCAGATCCGCATCCGGCATCAGCACCGCATGATTCTTCGCGCCGCCCAGTGCCTGAACGCGTTTGCCACGCTTGGCGCCTTCGGCGTAGATGTATTCGGCAATCGGTGTCGAACCCACAAAACTGAGCGCTTTGACTTCCGGCGCTTCGATCAGCGCGTCCACCGCAGCCTTGTCACCGTGCACGACGTTCAGCACGCCTTTAGGCAGACCGGCTTCCAGCAACAGCTGAGCGATCAGCAGTGTGGAACTTGGATCGCGCTCGGACGGCTTGAGGATAAAGCAGTTACCACAGACGATCGCCAGCGGGTACATCCACAGCGGCACCATCGCCGGGAAGTTGAACGGGGTAATGCCGGCCACCACGCCCAACGGCTGGAAGTCCGACCAAGCATCAATGTTCGGGCCGACGTTACGGCTGTATTCGCCCTTGAGTATTTCCGGTGCTGCACAAGCGAACTCGACGTTCTCGATACCGCGCTTCAATTCACCCGCAGCATCTTCCAGGGTCTTGCCGTGCTCTTCGCTGATCAACTGAGCAATGCGTGCTTCGTTCTGTTCCAGCAATTGCTTGAAGCGGAACATCACTTGGGCACGCTTGGCCGCCGGCGTGTTGCGCCAGGCCGGGAATGCAGCCTTGGCCGAGTCGATGGCTTTCTGAATGGTTTCGCGGCTGGCCAATGGCAGCTTGTGGATCGCCTGGCCGGTAGACGGGTTGAACACGTCAGCCGTGCGACCGTCTTCGGTCACCAGTTCGCCATTGATCAAATGCGGGATAAGGCTCATGTAGCGCTCCTGAAAAGTTGTCCACAGGCGCCCGTTGAGGGCGCCTCTATATAGAAGAGAAAATCAGTCGATCTTGTTCAGCACTTCGCCGACCGCGTCGAACAGACGGTCAAGGTCTTGCGGCTTGCTGTTGAAGGTTGGGCCGAACTGCAGGGTGTCGCCGCCGAAGCGCACATAGAACCCGGCTTTCCACAACGCCATGCCCGCTTCGAACGGACGCACGATCGCGTCGCCATCACGTGGCGCGATCTGGATGGCACCGGCCAAACCATAGTTACGAATGTCGATGATGTTCTTCGAACCTTTCAGACCGTGCAGTGCGTTCTCGAAGTGCGGTGCTACTTCGGCCACGCTTTGCACCAGGTTTTCCTTTTGCAGCAGGTCTAGTGCTGCCAGGCCAGCGGCACAAGCCACCGGGTGCGCGGAGTAGGTGTAGCCGTGGGGGAATTCCACCGCGTACTCAGGCGTCGCCTGGTTCATGAAGGTCTGGTAGATCTCGGAGCTGGCAATCACTGCGCCCATCGGGATCGCACCGTTGGTGACTTGCTTGGCGATGCACATCAGGTCCGGGGTCACGCCAAACGTATCGGCACCGAACATTTTGCCGGTACGGCCGAAACCGGTGATCACTTCGTCGAACACCAGCAGGATATTGTGCTGATCACAGATCTCGCGCAGACGCTTGAGGTAACCCTGTGGCGGAACCAGTACGCCAGCGGAACCGGCCAGCGGCTCAACGAATACGGCGGCGATGTTCGACGCGTCGTGCAGTTCGATCAACTTCAGCAGCTCATCAGCCAGGGCGATACCGCCCAGCTCAGGCATGCCACGGGAATAGGCATTGCTCGCCAGCAGTGTGTGCGGCAGGTGATCGACGTCCATCATCGCCTGACCGAACATCTTGCGATTGCCGTTCACACCGCCAAGGCTGGTGCCGGCGATGTTCACACCGTGGTAACCACGGGCGCGACCGATCATTTTGGTCTTGGTCGCCTGTCCTTTCAGACGCCAGTAAGCGCGGACCATTTTCACTGCCGTGTCAGCGCACTCGGAACCGGAGTCGGTGAAGAACACGTGATTCAGATTGCCCGGCGTCAGGTCGGTGATTTTCTCAGCCAGTTGGAACGACAGCGGATGGCCGTACTGGAAGCCTGGCGAGTAATCGAGGGTGCCCAGTTGCTTGGATACCGCTTCCTGGATTTCCTTACGGGTGTGCCCGGCGCCGCAGGTCCACAGACCGGACAGCGAGTCATAAACTTTGCGACCCTTGTCGTCGATCAGCCAGCTACCTTCGGCGCCCACGATCAGACGCGGGTCGCGCTGGAAGTTACGGTTGGCGGTATAGGGCATCCAGTGAGCATCAAGCTTGAGCTGGCTGGCCAGGGAAGACGGGGCGTTTTCAGGCAAGTTCATGGGCAAAACCTCGCAAGGCAATAAGCGGCGTAGAGATCAAAAGCGTTCTTGCAGCTAAATTGCCACGGAGATAAAGTCGGTGAAATCCAACTTTTCTAACGTTCAGTCAGGCTATTACTAAACTATGAGCACGCGTCGTCCCGATCCACTGGCGCAAGTCAGCGACTTTGATATCCGCTTGCTGCGGATCTTTCGCAGCGTTGTCGAGTGTGGCGGCTTCTCTGCGGCGGAAAGTGTGCTGGGGATCGGGCGCTCGGCCATCAGCCAGCAAATGAGCGATCTGGAACAGCGCCTCGGCTTGCGTTTGTGTCAACGCGGTCGCGCCGGTTTTTCCCTGACCGAAGAAGGTCGCGAGGTGTACCAATCGGCCTTGCAGCTATTAAGTGCGCTGGAAAGTTTTCGCACCGAGGTCAACGGCCTGCATCAACATTTGCGTGGCGAATTGACCATCGGCCTGACCGATAACCTGGTCACCCTCCCCCACATGCGCATCACCCATGCCTTGGCACAACTGAAAGAGCGCGGCCCGGACGTGCAGATTCAGATCCGCATGATTGCGCCGAACGAAGTGGAACAAGGCGTGCTCGACGGCCGCTTGCATGTCGGCGTAGTACCG
The DNA here is from genome assembly GCF_056401975.1 of Pseudomonas sp. P4_C8. NCBI lineage: Bacteria > Pseudomonadati > Pseudomonadota > Gammaproteobacteria > Pseudomonadales > Pseudomonadaceae > Pseudomonas > Pseudomonas sp. P4_C8. The sequence continues at coordinate 3,860 of NZ_JBFUIH010000023.1, forward strand.
CAGGCCAGTGCGTTGTCGGGGCTGGAATATCAGCCGCTCTACAGTGAACGCTCACTGCTGTACTGCGCGGTTGGCCATCCGCTGTTTTACGTTGACGACAAACAACTCGACGACCAACGTCTCAATAGCCAGGACGCCATCGCGCCGACCTTCCGCTTGCCAGCAGATATCCAGGCCCATTACCAGGCACTCAACTGCACCGCCAGCGCGTCGGACCGTGAAGGCATGGCGTTCCTGATCCTCACTGGCCGTTACATCGGTTACCTGCCGGATCATTACGCCAGCCTCTGGGTGCAACAAGGTCGCCTGCGTGCGCTGAAACCGCAGGCACGTTTCTATGACCTGAGCCTTGCATCGGTCACGCGCAAGGGCCGTCGCCCGCATTTGGTACTGGAAAGCTTTCTGGAAAGTCTCGCCGCGACGCGCTGAACAACACGCAAAACCTGTGGGAGCCGAGCTTGCTCGCGATAGCGGCATAACATTCATCATTGATGGTGACAGACCTGACGCCATCGCGAGCAAGCTCGGCTCCTACAAGTACGAGGGCTTTTATCATCCGGGACTTGTCTGAAGCCCATGGGTGCGCTATCAACGCATTGGTTGCACCCACCCATCTGTCTGGAAGTGCCTATGACCTTTGAAGTCCCTGCTCATGGCGGAAAACCTGCCAGCCGCATTCGTCAGAAAAACGAAGAGACCATCATCAAAGCCGCCGAAGACGAGTTCGCCCGTCACGGGTTCAAAGGCACCAGCATGAACACCATCGCCCAAAATGCCGGGTTGCCCAAAGCGAATCTGCATTACTACTTCACCAACAAACTGGGTTTGTACGTGGCGGTGCTGAGCAACATCATCGAATTGTGGGACAGCACCTTCAACACCCTGACCGCCGAGGATGATCCGGCCGAGGCATTGACCCGTTATATCCGTGCAAAAATGGAATTCTCACGGCGTCAGCCACAAGCCTCGCGAGTCTTCGCCATGGAAGTGATCAGTGGCGGCGAGTGCCTGACCGAGTATTTCAACCAGGACTATCGCGCCTGGTTCCAGGGCCGGGCAGCGGTATTTCAGGCGTGGATCGATGCTGGAAAGATGGACCCGGTCGACCCGGTCAACCTGATCTTCCTGTTGTGGGGCAGCACTCAGCATTACGCCGACTTCGCGACCCAGATCTGCCGCGTCAGCGGACGCACCAAGCTGACCAAGCAGGACATGGAAGAAGCCGGCAACAACCTGATCCGCATCATCCTCAAGGGCTGCGGCCTGTCTCCTGCTATTTAAGACGCTTATGCCTTTTACCCTCAGCGACTTTTGCGAGTACCGCGAAGAAATTCGCAAAAGCCGCTTCATCACCTTCGCCGCGCCGATCGCAAGCCCTGCTGACGCCCAGGCCTTCATCGAACAGCACAGCGATTTGAATGCTTCGCACAATTGCTGGGCGTGGAAGCTGGGCGATCAGTACCGCAGCAACGACGATGGCGAGCCCGGCGGCACCGCAGGCCGGCCGATTCTCGCGGCGATCGAAGCGCAGGATTGCGACCAGGTCGCGGTGCTGGTGATTCGTTGGTACGGCGGCATTCAACTAGGTACGGGCGGCCTCGCCCGGGCGTATGGCGGTGGCGCCAACAAATGCCTGCAAGCGGCGCCAAAGGTGGAGCTGATCAGTCGAGTGCCTGTCAGTTGCGCCTGCGCCTTTGGTGAGCTCGCATTGCTGAAACTTCGCGTGGCGGAACTGGGCGGTTTGGTCGTGGAAGAAACCTTCACTGCCAACGGCGTCGAACTGCAATTAGCGATTGGAAAAGCGCAGATCCGCACCCTGCAAACGCAGCTGGCGGACTTGAGTCGTGGGCGCATTGTGTTGCAGCACTGAGTGCACCAACAACGTTCACCCTTATTCCATCGACGCTGGGAATTTGCCCACATCTACTGTGCACCCGGCTGTGGATAACCTGAGCACAGGTGCCTGTAACCCTTCTGTCATGCGGGTTTGCGGGCTTTGTACACTTTTCGTCCAATCTGCCACCATCAACACTAAATTCACGTAAAAACAAATAGTTAGCGCGGGTTATCACCTTTAGAAGATAGCCGCACAGTGCTTATGCCCGACCTTTGAGCTTGCGCACAAATACTGTGGAGCAATCTGTGGATAACCCGTTCATGACTGTCGCGACTCCCTATCCGGTATGGCTTGCAGACAGCTGCTCATTTTTCAACCAATTCAACTCGAGCAAAACAGGAGCCTGATCAACAGTTCTGCCCTCAAGTGGTGCCTGATTCGCCGTTGATGGGTCGCAACCCATTGTCCCCGAGGACTGTACCTGCGCGGATTAGCAGCTTTCCTGACTACATGGCCAGGAAATTGCTTTATCCACAGGCATCATGCCCATCGACCCGAGTCCGTCATGCCCAACCCCGTGCCGATCCCCGATCAAACGCCCCGCCTGCAATTGCGCAAGATCAGTAAACGCTACCCCGGATGCCTGGCCAACGATGCCATCGACCTGACGATTGCGCCTGGCGAAATCCACGCCCTACTCGGGGAAAACGGCGCCGGCAAAAGTACGCTGATGAAGATTATCTATGGCGTCACCCACGCCGATTCCGGGGAGATGATCTGGCAAGGGCAACGCGTGAGAATGCGCAACCCGGCCCAGGCCCGTGGCCTTGGGATTGGCATGGTGTTCCAGCATTTCTCGCTGTTCGAAACATTGAGCGTGGCGCAGAACATTGCCCTGGCGATGGGTGCCACGGCCGGCACACCGAAACAGCTTGAACCGAAGATTCGTGAAGTGTCCCGACGTTATGGCATGGCGCTGGAGCCGGAGCGACTTGTCCACAGCCTGTCGATTGGCGAGCGGCAACGAGTGGAAATCGTTCGTTGCCTGATGCAAGACATCCGCCTGCTGATTCTCGATGAACCGACCTCGGTGCTGACCCCGCAAGAGGCCGATGAACTGTTCGTCACCTTGCACCGACTTGCGGCCGAGGGCTGCAGCATTTTGTTTATCAGCCACAAGCTCGGTGAAGTCCGGGCACTGTGCCACAGCGCCACCGTGTTGCGCGGCGGGCGAGTGGCCGGGCATTGCTTGCCAGCCAAATGTTCGGACCGGCAACTGGCGCGGCTGATGGTCGGTGAAGCGGCCGAGACGATTACGGGCTATCCGAAGGTGGTGGGCGGTGCTGCGTTTCTCACCGTTAACCGGTTGTCCTGGCCCAATCCAGATCCGTTCGGCTGCTCACTGAAGGACGTTGATCTTGAGGTACGCAGCGGTGAAATCGTCGGCATCGCCGGTGTCGCGGGTAACGGTCAGGATGAGTTGCTCGCCTTACTGAGCGGCGAAGAACGACTGACCCGCAATGACGGCGCAAGGATCAGTTTCGGAGGGCAATCGGTCGCTCATTTGCGACCCGATGCGCGACGCAAACTCGGCCTGGCCTTCGTTCCTGCAGAACGCCTGGGTCACGGCGCGGTGCCGGAGTTGAGTCTGGCGGATAACACGCTGCTCACCGCCTTTCAACAAGGGCTGGTCAGCAACGGATTGATTCAGCGCCGCAAGGTCGAAGCGTTGGCCGAAGAGATTATCCGACGCTTCGGGGTCAAGACGCCCGATGCTCAAACGCCGGCTCGCAGCCTGTCCGGCGGCAACTTGCAGAAATTCATCCTCGGCCGGGAAATCCTCCAGCAACCCAAATTGCTGATCGCCGCGCACCCGACCTGGGGCGTGGACGTCGGTGCCGCCGCGACCATTCACCGCGCGCTCATTGCCTTGCGCGATGCCGGCGCCGCAATCCTGGTGATCTCCGAAGACCTCGACGAATTGTTCCAGATCAGCGACCGACTCGGCGCCTTGTGCAGCGGTCGTCTGTCGCCACTCAGGTCCACCGTCGACACGCGCCTGATCGACGTCGGCGGCTGGATGGCCGGCCAGTTCGACGCCCCTCAATCACTCGCCCCCGCAACGGTTTAACGGAGTTTCACATGCTGCTTTCTCTCGAACCCCGTGGCCAGCAATCGCGCCTGATGCTCTGGTGCTCGCCATTGCTCGCGGCAGTGCTGACGCTGGGCTGTGGCTCATTGCTGTTTATCGGATTGGGCCACGATCCATTGCTCACCTTGCACACCTTGTTGATCGCGCCGGTCAGCGACTGGTATGGCGTCTCGGAATTGTTGGTCAAAGCGTTACCGATTTTGCTCTGCGCGCTAGGGCTGGCGGTGGCGTATCAGGCGCGGATCTGGAACATCGGTGCCGAAGGTCAATTGCTGCTCGGCGCGCTGGCCGGCAGTGCCTTGGCCGTGAACATCATCGACCTGCAAAGTCGCTGGGCACTGGTGCTGATCCTGCTGGTCGGCACCCTGGCCGGTGCGGCGTGGGCCGGGCTGACAGCATGGTTGCGCACACGGTTCAATGCCAACGAAATCCTCACCAGCATCATGCTCAATTACATCGCCCTGAACTTGCTGCTGTTCTGTGTCCATGGGCCGTTGAAAGATCCAGCCGGGTTCAATTTCCCGGAGTCGGCGATGTTCAGTGATTTGAGCCGTTTGCCGTTATTGATGGAGGACGGCCGGGTTCACGCCGGTGTGTATTTCGCCTTGCTGGCGTTGGTCGCTGTCTGGGTTTTGTTGCAGAAAAGCTTTGTCGGTTTTCAGATCAAAGTGCTGGGGCTGGACAAGCGCGCGGCGGGGTTCGTTGGGTTCCGCGAGAAGCGTTTGATCTGGCTGGCGCTGTTGATCAGCGGCGGGTTGGCTGGCCTGGCCGGCGTGTGCGAGGTGACCGGGCCTATCGGCCAATTGGTGCCGCAAGTCTCGCCCGGCTACGGCTATGCGGCGATTACCGTGGCATTTCTCGGACGACTCAACCCCATCGGCATTCTGTTTTCCAGCCTGTTGATGGCGCTGCTGTACATCGGCGGTGAAAGCGCGCAGATGAGCATGAACCTGCCGCAAGCCATCACCCAATTGTTCCAGGGAATGATGCTGTTTTTCTTGCTGGCCAGCGACGTGCTGATTCTCTACCGACCTCGTTTGAATATGCGCTGGGCCCGTCGCGCACCTGCCACCGCCGTACATGCAGGAGCGCTGTGATGGATCTCGACCTGCTGAGCAATATTTTCTACGCAATGGTCCGCTGCGGCACGCCGTTGTTGTTGGTGGCGCTGGGTGAATTGATCTGCGAGAAAAGCGGCGTACTCAACCTGGGTCAGGAAGGGATGATGCTGTTTGGCGCGGTGATCGGTTTTATCGTCGCGCTGAACAGCGGCAACCTGTGGCTCGGCGTGTTGCTGGCAATGCTCGCCGGGATGCTGTTGTCGTCGCTGTTTGCCTTGGTGGCGCTGGTGTTCAACGCCAATCAGGTGGCCACCGGGCTGGCGCTGACGATCTTCGGTGTGGGCCTGTCGACGTTTGTCGGTGCGGCGTGGGTGGGTAAACCGCTGGCCGGTTTTGAGCCGGTGGCGATTCCCTACTTGAGCGAAATCCCGCTGATCGGGCGGATGCTGTTTGCGCAGGATCTGCTGGTTTACCTGTCGTTCGTGCTGTTTGCGTTGGTGGCTTGGGTGATTCTGAAAAGCCGCGTCGGGCTGATCATTCAGGCCGTCGGGGAAAACCCGGATGCGGCCAGCGCGATGGGTTTGCCGGTAATGGGCGTGCGTACGCTGGCGGTGTTGTTTGGCGGCGCGTTGGCCGGGTTGGCCGGGGCGTATCTGTCACTGGCGTACACGCCGATGTGGGCCGAGAACATGAGCGCCGGGCGTGGCTGGATTGCCTTGGCGCTGGTGGTATTTGCCAGTTGGCGGGTGTGGCGCTTGCTGCTGGGGGCGTATCTGTTCGGACTCGCCAGCATCCTGCATTTGGTGGCGCAGGGCTTGGGGCTGGCGATTCCGTCGAGTCTGCTGGCGATGCTGCCGTATGTCGCGACGATTGTGGTGTTGGTGCTGCTGTCGCGGGATGCGCTGCGGACGCGGTTGTATGCGCCGGTGTCGTTGGGGCAGCCGTGGCAGGCTGGGCATTAGCGTTCGCCTGCACCGGCCTCATCGCGAGCAGGCTCACTCCTACAATGGACCGGTTGCACCTTGGACTATGGGTTCACACCGCCCCCCTGTAGGAGTGAGCCTGCTCGCGATGACTGCCGAACAGGCAACACCTGAACAACGCCCCACGCCAACTCAAAGACGAGGAAAACCACTAACAGCGAACTGGCGCCATGGAGCAAGGCATAAAGCTGCCAAGCCGAAAACAGAAACCGCCCCACCGCGTCATACCGCCCAAACACCTGCTGCGGATCACGAATCCGCAGCACCGCCCAAACGCATACAATCGAACCCAACAGATTCGCCATCAGCATGTGCATCGGCTCGAACGCCGGTAGCTCGCCTGGCAAATCGAACGCCTGACTCAGCCCCGTCAACACCCCATGCAAACCCGCAAAACTCCACGGCGTGACAAACGCCGCCGTCACGATCAAGTCATACCAGGCGCTGCCCCGCACCAACCGACGATATTGCGTTGAAGTCCACATTGGCCTTGCTCCATAGATTCGAGGAGCAACAAGGCTAATGCCTGGAGTATGCTCCAGGGTCAAGCCCTCTTGAGACACCACTATGCGCATCGGTGAATTAGCCCAGGCCAGCGCGGTCAGCCGCGATACGCTGCGCTTTTATGAGCAGCGCGGATTGATCGCGGCGCAACGCAGCGCCAATGGTTATCGCGACTACCCGGCGGACATGGTGCAACTGGTGCAGTACATCAAAACCGCTCAGCGACTGGGTTTTACCCTCGGCGAAATCGGCAACAGCGTCGCGGCAATCTGGCAGTCACCCGATCCAGACAGCGCCGTCACGCAATTGCTGCAAGACAAACTCAAACTGATCGAAACCCGCATGGCTGAATTGGGCGCGTTGCGTAGTGAATTGCAGCAACGACTCGGGCAGCGTTGTCCTTTAAATCCGTGATTCTCTTTTTTCAAGGAAGCTACTCATGTCCAAGGCAAAAACTGCACTCATCATCGGAGCCTCCCGGGGGCTGGGCCTCGGCCTGGTGAAAACCCTCCTGGCCGACGGCTGGCAAGTCACCGCCACCGTGCGTAACCCGCAAAACGCCGAAGCTCTACGGGCCTTGGGCAATGTGCGGATCGAGAAACTCGACATGGACGATCAGCCAGCGATGATTGCCCTTAGCCAACAGCTCAAAGGTGAAATGTTCGATCTGTTGTTCGTGAATGCCGGGGTCAAGGGCCCGGACATTCAAACTCCGGGCGGCGCGACGCTGGCCGAAGTCGGCCAGTTGTTCTTCACCAACGCCGTGGCACCCATTAACCTGGCCCAGCGTTTCATCGGGCAGATCCGCCCGGACAGCGGCGTGCTGGCGTTCATGAGTTCGGTACTCGGCAGCGTGACCATGCCGGACGCGCCGGAACTGGCGCTGTACAAGGCCAGTAAAGCGGCGCTGAATTCAATGACCAACAGCTTCGTGACGCAATTGGGCGAGCAAAAACTCACCGTGCTGTCGTTACATCCGGGCTGGGTGAAAACCGACATGGGTGGCGAAGGTGCGGACATTGATGTGGACACCAGTACCCGTGGTTTGGTGGATCAGGTGAACGCCTACACCGGTATGGGTGGGCATCATTTTGTGAATTACAGAGGTGAAACCATTCCCTGGTAAACATGTAGGAGCCGGGCTTGCCCGCGATTGCATCAACTCGGTCTCGCTGACAAACCGAGGTGCCTGCATCGCGGGCAGGCCCTAATGCCGATCAGTTAAGCAATTTCTGCGGTAACGCAATTTTTGTAGCAGCTGGCGAAGCCTGCGTCCGGCTGCGTAGCAGTCGTGAAATCAGACGATGCGGTGTTTCAGGAAGACCGAAAACTCAGGTTTTACGACTGCTGCGCAGCCGGACGCAGGCTTCGCCAGCTGCTACGGATCGCGTTATGGCTTAACTGACTGGCATTAGGGCAAGCCCGGCTCCTACAGGGATTTGTGTTGTCTGGTCGGGTCGGGCTTGCCCAGAACAGCGTTTTGTCAGAAACTCCGCACCTCGCCCCCGCGGCGATCCTGGATCAGCAGACAGGGTAATCACTGAGCTGGCAACCCTGAACCCAACTTTCAGAGGAGCCGGCCAACATGCCTGCATCCCGTACCTGGTTAAAAAATCCCCTCGCGATCTTCACTGCCAATGGCCTCGATGCCCGTGGCGGTCTGGTTGTGCAAAACGGTGTGATCGTCGAAGTGCTCGGCGCCGGACAGCAACCTTCCGCGCCCTGTGGACAAGTCTTCGATGCCCGCGAGCATGTGATCCTGCCCGGGCTGATCAACACCCATCACCATTTCTATCAAACCCTGACCCGCGCCTGGGCGCCGGTGGTCAATCAGCCGTTGTTCCCGTGGCTGAAAACCCTGTACCCGGTCTGGGCCCGCCTCACCCCGGAAAAACTCGCCCTCGCCACCAAAGTCGCGCTGGCTGAGTTGCTGCTGTCCGGTTGCACCACTGCCGCCGATCACCACTACCTGTTCCCCGAAGGCCTGGAAAATGCGATCGACGTACAAGTCGAAAGCGTCCGCGAACTGGGCATGCGCGCCATGCTGACTCGCGGTTCCATGAGCCTCGGCGAAAAGGACGGCGGCCTGCCACCGCAGCAAACCGTGCAGGAAGGCGAAGTCATTCTCGACGACAGCCAGCGCTTGATCGCCGAATACCACGAACGCGGTGACGGTGCGCAAATCCAGATCGCCCTGGCGCCGTGCTCGCCATTCTCGGTGACGCCGGAAATCATGTCCGCCAGTGCTGAACTGGCCAACAAACTCGACGTGCGCCTGCACACCCACCTGGCCGAAACTCTCGACGAAGAAGACTTCTGCCTGCAACGCTTCGGCCTGCGCACTGTGGATTATCTGGACAGCGTCGGCTGGCTCGGCCCGCGTACGTGGCTGGCTCACGGCATCCACTTCAACCCGGACGAAATCGCCCGCCTCGGTGCCGCCGGCACCGGTATTTGCCATTGCCCAAGCTCCAACATGCGCCTCGCTTCCGGCATCTGCCCAACGCTGGACCTCACGGCGGCGGGCGCGTTGCTCGGGCTGGGTGTGGACGGTTCGGCGTCCAACGATGCGTCGAACATGATGCTCGAAACCCGTCAGGCGCTTTACATTCAGCGCTTGCGTTATGGCGCTGAGAAAATCACCCCGGAACTGGTGTTGGGTTGGGCGACCAAGGGCTCGGCGAGCTTGCTGGGCCGTACCGATATCGGCGAACTGGCGGTCGGCAAGCAGGCGGATCTGGCGCTGTTCAAACTGGATGAGCTGCGCTTCTCCGGCAGCCATGATCCGGTGTCGGCGTTGCTGCTGTGCGGCGCGGATCGTGCGGATCGGGTGATGGTTGGCGGCAAGTGGAGAGTGATTGATGGACAGGTTGAGGGGCTGGACCTCAAAGGCCTGATTGCCGATCACAGCCAAGCAGCTCGGCAGCTGATCGCCGGCACCTGATCGAACGCCTATCGCGGGCAAGTCTTGCTCCTACAGGTTTGCATGCGTCGTGAGAACGACGCTGTACCGTAGGAGCATGGCTTGCCCGCGATGCTTTCAAAGCCCCAATAACGACAACATGATGAATGTCGCGAACAGCACAAAGTGGGTCATGCCTTCGATGGCGTTGGTTTCGCCATCGTTGAGGTTGATCGCGCTGACGATCAGAGTCAGGAAGATCATCACCGTCTGCACCGGGGTCATCGCCATTTGAAACGGCTGGCCGGTGTAGAGCGCCATCGCTTCCATCACCGGCACCGTCAGGATCACCGTTGACAGTGACGCGCCCAAGGCGATGTTGACCACCGACTGCATGCGATTGGCCAATGCTGCACGCAATGCGGTCAGAATCTCCGGCGCGGCGGAGATGGCCGCCACCAGAATGGCCGTAATCACCGGCGGTGCGCCCGTCCCTTCCAGCCCCAGATCGAGGGTTTTGGACATCACCTCGGCCAATGCGCCGATCACCACCACGCCAAATACCAATGTGCCAATACTCAGTGCCAGATTGACCGATTCAGGTTCCTCCTCCGGAACTTTCTTGCGGCGTTTTTCCGGGTAGCTGTAGCTGAAAAAGTAGCTGTGCGGCCCGACCTGCATCCGCAGGAACAACGCGTAGAGCACGACCATCGCCCCGATGGTGAAGCCCGAATAAATCTTCCAGTTGGCCTCGGGAATGAACTCCGGCACCACCATCGACACACCCATGGCGGTGAGAATCATCACGCTGTAGGTGCGCGCCGAATCATCGTTGTAGGACTGCTCGCCGTGCTTGAGCCCGCCCATCAACGCGGCCAGGCCGAGGATGCCGTTGATGTCGAGCATCACCGCCGAGTAAATCGTATCGCGCACCAGGGTAGACGAGGCTTCGTTGCTCATCATGATCGCCAGGATCACCACTTCCACCAGCACCGCCGCCAACGTCAGGATCATCGTGCCGTAAGGATCGCCGACTTTTTCCGCCAGCAACTCGGCATGATGAGCGACGCGCATGGAGGCGGCGACGATGAAGGCGATCAGCACCAGGCCGGCGGCCAGCGCGACGGGTTGGCCGCTGTGGAGCATCCAGTGCTCCAGCGGGTATGCGACGACGGCAGCGAGGACGGCCAGCAGCAGAAAAGTTTCTTGCTTGAGGAGTGTGAGCATTGCGGGCCTTTTTGCGCAGTGGAGCTAAAAAGCAGAGGGATGAGCTACTGACTGCGGTGTGGCGCTAACGTTTAGTTACACCTTAGCGCACCAGGGGATGGCAGCCGCGTCAGGTCATGCACTTTTATCGGCCTTGCGGGCCTCATCGCGGGCAAGCCTTGCTCCTACAGTATTTGTGGTGCCCCCAATCCCGCGACCGACACTAACCTGTAGGAGCAAGGCTTGCCCGCGATGGCCGTTACGCGATTTCGACTTTTGTTGTCTTTTTGGTCAGCAATTTGCATTACCCCTGCCAACCTCACAACAACATGGAGTTCGAATTCATGCATAAACGTCCGCTGAAGAAGCTGCTAATCGCCGTCGCCGCAGCCATCGGTCTGAGCGCCAGCCTGACCGCCAGCGCCGCCGGCCCGCTGAAAGTCGGCTTCGTCTACATCGGTCCGATCGGTGACCACGGCTGGACGTATCAGCATGAACAGGGGCGTAAGGCGTTGGCTGAAAAATTCGGCGACCGGATCACCACCAACTATGTGGAGAACGTCGCCGAAGGCGCCGACGCCGAGCGGGTGATCCGCAACATGGCCAAGGACAACTACGACCTGATCTTCACCACGTCGTTCGGCTACATGAACCCGACCCTGAAAGTGGCGAAGCAATTTCCCAAAGTCACCTTCGAACACGCCACTGGCTACAAGCAGGACAAGAACCTCGGCACCTATTTGGCGCGCACCTATGAAGGTCGCTACGTCGGCGGCTTCCTCGCGGCGAAGATGACCAAGACCAAAAAGATCGGCTACGTCGCCTCCTTCCCGATCCCGGAAGTGATCCGCGACATCAACGCCATTCAACTGGCCCTGAACAAGTACAACCCCGGCACCGAGATCAAGGTGGTGTGGGTCAACTCGTGGTTCGATCCGGGCAAGGAAGCCGACGCCGCCAACGCGCTGATCGATCAGGGCGTGGACGTGGTGTTCCAGCACACCGACAGCCCGGCGCCAATCCAGGCGGCAGAACGTCGTGGCGTGTATGCCGTCGGCTACGCGTCGGACATGGCGCACTTCGGGCCGAAAGCGGTATTGACCTCCATCGTCAACGACTGGGGTCCACACTATATTCAAGCGACCCAAAGCGAGCTCGAACACACATGGAAATCACAGGATTACTGGGGCGGGTTGAGGGAAGGTACGGTTGAACTGCCGATCAGTGAACTGGTTCCAGCGTCGGTGAAAGCCGAAGCCGAGCAGATCATTGCGGACATCAAGAGCGGCGCGTTCCACCCATTCACCGGGCCGATCAAGGATCAGGCAGGTGTCGAGAAAATTGCGCTGGGCGCGACGGCCAGCAATGTGGAACTGGCGTCGATGAACTACTACGTTGAAGGCATGAAGGCCGATATTCCGAAGTAGCTCCCCAAAACCAACACAAAACCCTGTAGGAGTGAGACCGGCTTGCCGGCGATAGCGGACTATCAGTCAACATGGATGTTGAATGTGACGGCCTCATCGCGAGCAGGCTCACTCCTACAATGAATTTTCAGCGTTCTTGAGAATTGTGCATGAACCAACTCCCGATCATCGACATCAGCCCGCTCTACAGCGATGACCAAACCGCCTGGCAATCCGTCGCCAGCCAAATCGATCACGCCTGCCGCGAATGGGGTTTCTTCTACATCAAGGGTCACCCGATTTGCGCGGAACGCATCGACGCCCTGCTCGATCACGCCCAACACTTCTTCGCCCAACCCACCCCAGAAAAACTCAAGATCGACATCACCCAGAGTCGACATCATCGCGGTTACGGCGCCATCGCCACCGAGCAACTCGACCCGAGCAAACCCAGCGATCTGAAGGAAACCTTCGACATGGGCCTGCACCTGCCGGCCGATCACCCGGAAGTTCTGGCGGAAAAACCTTTGCGCGGCCCTAACCGCCATCCCTCGCTGCCTGGCTGGGAAGCGCTGATGGAACAGCACTACGTCGACATGCAGGCCCTCGCCCAAACCCTGTTGCGCGCGATGACGCTGGCACTGGGCATCGAACGCGATTTTTTCGATAAACGCTTCAACGAGCCGGTCAGCGTGCTACGGATGATCCATTACCCACCACGCCTCACCGCCAGTTCCGCCGAACAACAAGGCGCCGGCGCTCACACCGATTACGGCTGCATCACCCTGTTGTACCAGGACGCTGCCGGTGGCCTGCAAGTTCGCAACGTGAAGGGCGAATGGATCGACGCACCGCCGATCGACGGCACGTTTGTGGTCAACCTCGGTGACATGATGGCGCGCTGGAGCAACGACCGGTATCTGTCGACGCCACACCGGGTAATCAGCCCGTTGGGCGTGGACCGTTATTCGATGCCGTTCTTCGCCGAGCCACACCCGGATACGCCCATCGAATGCCTGCCCGGTTGTCAGGATGACCTGCACCCTGCGAAATACCCGGCCACCACCTGCGCCGAGTTCCTGCTCTCGCGCTTCGCCGATACCTACGCCTATCGACGGGAACCGGAAACGGTGTGATCAACCGGCTGGTCAGGTTTTGCTAAATGTTTCCACGGGCATCTGTAGAATGCTCGCCATCTGCACCTGATGAGAAAAGACCATGTACGACTGGCTGAACGCCCTGCCCAAGGCAGAACTGCATTTGCACCTCGAAGGCTCGCTGGAGCCTGAGCTGCTGTTCGCCCTGGCTGAACGCAACAAGATCGCCCTGCCGTGGAGCGACGTCGAAACCCTGCGTAAAGCGTACGCCTTCAACAACCTGCAAGAATTTCTCGACCTGTATTACCAGGGCGCTGACGTGTTGCGCACTTCGCAGGACTTCTACGACCTGACCTGGGCGTACCTGCTGCGTTGCAAGGCACAGAACGTGATTCACACTGAACCGTTCTTTGATCCGCAAACCCACACTGACCGTGGCGTACCCTTCGAAGTGGTGCTCAATGGCATCGCCGCCGCGCTGAAAGACGGCGAGCAGCAACTGGGCATTACCAGCGGTTTGATTCTGAGCTTCCTGCGCCACTTGAGCGAAGAAGAAGCACAGAAAACCCTCGATCAGGCGCTGCCGTTCCGCGATGCGTTTGTCGCCGTGGGCCTGGACAGTTCGGAAATGGGACACCCGCCGAGCAAGTTCCAGCGAGTGTTTGACCGTGCTCGTCACGAAGGCTTCCTGACCGTCGCTCACGCCGGTGAAGAAGGCCCGCCCGAATACATTTGGGAAGCCCTCGACCTGCTGAAAATCCAGCGCATCGACCATGGCGTGCGCGCCATCGAAGACGAGCGCTTGATGCAGCGGATCATCGACGAGCAGATCCCGCTGACCGTGTGCCCATTGTCGAACACCAAACTCTGCGTGTTCGATCACATGTCCCAGCACAACATCCTCGACATGCTGGAGCGTGGCGTGAAAGTGACCGTGAACTCCGATGACCCGGCGTACTTCGGCGGGTATGTGACCGAGAACTTCCATGCGCTGTACACCGATTTGGGCATGACCCAGGATCAGGCCAAGCGCCTGGCGCAAAACAGCCTGGATGCCAGATTGGTCAAGCCATAAGCCACACCGCATCCCCACTGTGGGAGCAAGCCTGCTCGCGATAGCTGTGTGTCAGACACTATCAATGTCGACTGACACTCCGTCATCGCGAGCAGGCTCGCTCCCACATTGTCAATTGGATGTTGCTTCATCCCTAAAGCGCCATTTCCAGCTCGGTTTCCTTGGCGAAGCGATGGATTTCACGCTGCCCAGCGGCAGTGATCTGCAAGGCGCGGGATTCGTTGGGCAGGCTCAACCAGCCTGACTGCATGAACAGTTGCAACAGCGCCGCGCCCAGTGAGCCGCCCATGTGCGGGCGTCTTTCGCTCCAGTCGGGACAGGCACAGGCCACCCGGCTGTTGCGATGTGCCAGCGCCTGGATGAACACGCCTCGTGTCGCCAATTGGGTGGAACCCTTGTGGGTAATCATGACCCGCTGATCAATCTGTTCGATCCAGCCTGCATCCAGCAACCGCTGGTAAAGGTCGGCGGCCAGGGTGCCCCCCAGATGGTCGTCGCACAGTCTGGCTCGCAGCAGTGACGAAGGCGCCGTCTGAGGTTTGGCGATGGGGTTGGGGCGCTTGAAAACATCCGGGACCTCTCGGGGTGTACTGGCCAGGGTCGCACTGGCCAATGCTTCGATAGCCGCGCCGACTTCGGGGGCCGCCAAGCGGAAAAATCGCTTTCGCCCACGGATTTCAACTCTCAACAGACCGCCTGCGGACAATCGTCCCAGGTGTGCGCTGGCCGAAGAGGGTGACAGGCCGGCCAACAATGCCAGCTCTTCGGTTTGCCGCGCCGTGCCGTCCATCAAGGCCCACATCATTGCGCTGCGCTTTGGGTCAGCCAGCAACGTGGCGATCTGGCTGATGCAAGGTGCATGTTCCATGTATTCACTCCCTGTTGAATCGTTTCGTCTGCTGCTCAGAGACATCTTGACCAGTAATGTGTTGTCGGCCAAGCCGCGGAAACCGCCATAAGTCGGGCAAAGCCCTCCACGCCCCTATGCCAAGGCTTCGCAGCCAGGGCGAAGGTCGGGTGATTGAGCGAGGGCCATGCCGACTGGAACGCGGACTCGCCATCGCGAGATCGACGGTGCGTACATGAGGCGGGCGCTAGTATAAGCGGGTTGACCGCCGGATCCTGCCCTTGAGAAACCGTGGGTGCTGATAGTTGCTGACAGAAATTTCGCTATTTACCTGCGACTAATGATCGATGCCCGATATCGTCGGAAATTGGCTGCTTAAATGAGCGCATCGGCTGGCAAGCATTTCCCGTAACAGGTTCACAGGCTTACTCAATTGTGCGCGATGGGCGCACAGCAAATTCAGAGGTGCGCGCTCACAGAGCAGTTCTGGCATCAGCACTTTCAGCCGCCCGGCGAGCACATCGGCGGCAACATCGAGCCAGGACTTGTAAGCGATCCCTGCGCCTGCAACGGCCCACAACCGCACCACATCGGCATCGTCACTGAATCGGTCTCCGCTGACGGTCAGGCCGACTTCGCGCTTGCCGTCATGGAAGCTCCAGTGATCGTGGACCCGGCCGCCGAGCATGAACAATAAACAATTGTGCTGAGCCAGTTGTTCCAGCTGCCGTGGCTCGCCCTGTCTGGCGAGGTAACTCGGCGCGGCGCACAGTACCCGGTGGTTCTGCGGGGCGATGGGCAGCGCTACCAGGCTTGAGTCTTCCGGTTCGCCATAGCGCAGGGCGATGTCGACCGGTTGGCGGAACAGGTCGGCAATGCGGTCACCCAGCAGAAGCCGGACGGTCAGTTTCGGATGCTCACGCTGAAACTCGTCCAGCCACGGCAGCAACAGGTTGCGGCCAAAGTCCGACGGTGCCGAAAGCTGCAGAATCCCGCTGACCTGATCCTGACCACTGGCCAGCAATCGGCGCCCTTCATCCAGATTGCTCAGGGCTGCCCGGGCATATTCCAGAAAGCCCTCGCCTTCGGCCGTCAGGCGCAGGCTGCGGGTGGAGCGTGCGAGCAAACGCGCGCCGAGTTGCTGTTCGATGCGCTTCAAGGCCGCACTGGCCACCGCAGCCGACATGTCCATCACCCGCGCCGCCGCCGACAGGCTCCCCAGGTCCGCAGCCCGGACGAACAGCTGCAAGTCATCGAAACGCAGCATCTTCAGCCTCGATTATCAAAAAAATATTGAAAGAGACTGCTCTTTTAGCGGGTTTTATCTTGCTGCGAAATAGCCAATCATCTGCCCCATCAAATTCATCACGCTCCCGGAGTCGTCCATGTCCCAGCCTTTTACCGCCATTGCCACCCTCATCGCCAAAGCCGGCCAGCAAGACGCTCTTGAACAGCACCTGCGTGCCTTGGTCGAACCGACCCGCGCCGAGGCCGGTTGCCGCCAATACGATCTGCACCAGGACCTCGCCAACCCGCAGGCCTTTTACATGATCGAGCAGTGGAGCAGCGACGAAGCCCTGCAAGCGCATGACGCCAGCGCCCACATCCAGAATTTCCGGGCCAAGGCCGGCGACTTTCTCGAACATTTCGACCTCAAGCGCCTGCGTACCGTGGCCTGACTCCTAATGCCGATCCGTTGAGCCAAGCCGCACTCTGTAGCAGCTGGCGAAGCCTGCGTCCGGCTGCGTAGCAGTCGTGAAATCAGACGATGCGGTGTTTCAGGAAATCCGCGCGTACAGGATTTACGACTGCTACGCAGCCGGACGCAGGCTTCGCCAGCTGCTACGGATTGGGTGGTTTTCTTGACTGATCGGCATTAGCCCTGACCTCTTCTTTTATTACCTTTCGGAGTTCCTTAGATGAAAGCCATTGCTTACTACAGTTCGTTACCGATCAGCGACGAACAATCCCTGCAAGACATCGAGCTGCCAGAACCGGTTGCCGGTCCGCGCGACCTGTTGGTGGACGTCAAAGCCATCTCGGTCAACCCGGTGGACACCAAGGTTCGCCAGAACGTCCAGCCTGAAGAGGGCGTGGCCAAAGTGCTGGGTTGGGACGTGGCCGGTGTGGTCAAGGCCGTCGGTAGCGAAGTGACCTTGTTCAAGGTCGGCGACAAGGTCTTTTACGCAGGCTCCATCGCCCGCGCAGGGGGTAACAGCGAACGCCATGTGGTGGATGAGCGGATCGTTGGCCACATGCCCAAAACCCTCGGTTTCGCCGAAGCCGCCGCGCTGCCGCTGACCGCTATTACCGCCTGGGAGTTGCTCTTTGAACGCCTGCAAGTGCGCGAAGGCAACACCGATGAAGGCCAGCGCCTGCTGATCGTCGGCGCGGCCGGTGGTGTGGGTTCAATCCTCACGCAATTGGCCAGTCAGCTCACCGGGCTGAACGTCATCGGCACCGCCTCCCGTCCGCAAACCCAGAGTTGGGTACGTGAACTGGGCGCCGACCTGGTGATCGATCACAGCCAACCGCTGAGCGAGGAGCTCAAGCGTGCCGGTGTGGATTACGTGACCCATGTCGCCAGCCTGACCCAAACCGATCATCACCTGGACCAATTGGTCGAGGCGCTGGCACCGCAAGGCAAACTGGCGTTGATCGATGATCCCAAGTCGCTGGACGTGACCAAGCTCAAACGCAAGAGCCTGTCACTGCACTGGGAGTTCATGTACACCCGCTCGCTGTTCGAAACCGCAGACATGATTGAGCAACACCATTTGCTCAACCGCATCGCCGGGCTGATCGACGCCGGCACACTGAAAACCACGGTCGGCGAGCACTTCGGCACCATCAACGCGGCCAACCTGCGCCGTGCGCATACGCTACTGGAGAGTGGCAAAGCCAAGGGCAAAATTGTGCTGGAAGGGTTCTGAAACAAGATGAAACAGTGTCGTCCTGACGGGGACGACACCGTCAGTCCGAGAGTTGACCTCCGTCATAATAGCGATCGAATTCGGGTCTACAATCGAATCCTCTGCGGAATATTCTTTACGTAGCAGCGTTTACGAGAGGAGAGATCAGCAATGAAGATCCTGATAAAAGAAGTGGCTAAATCACAATGGCAAGTCCGTCTGGACCAACTTGCCGTGACATTCCGCAGCGAAGCCGAAGCACTGGCCTTTACCCGAACCCTCGAAGCACGTCTGTACGCCCCCCATCAAATTCCCGGTCACCAGCAGCGCGCTGCTGGCTGAGCCCGCCCTCAGACCCGGGCTTGCGCCAACGTCCGGGCAGTTTGCAAGCGCCGGGTGAGCATCGCCATGCTCACCACCAACACTCCGCACAAGCTGATGACCATCGCCATCGGCATGGCGCTGCCATCGTGTAAAACACCGACCAGCGAAGCGGCACCGGCCGCGACGGTGAATTGCAGGCAGCCGAGCATCGCCGATGCACTGCCGGCGCGAGCGCCCTGCCCGTTCATGGCACATGCTGACGCGTTGGGGAGGATGCAGCCGAGACTGGAGATACAAATAAACAGCGGAATCAGCAACGGCCATAGTTGCTCGGGGCGTAGCGCACTGACGGCGAGCAGTGTCAGGCCTGCGGCCAGGTAAACCCACACGGCACGTGCCAGCAAGAACGCCGGGCCACGCTTGGCGAGCAATCGTGCGTTGACTTGCGCCACCAGAATGAACCCCGCCGCATTGGTGCCGAACAGCCAGCCGAAGTGCTCGGCCGGTACACCGTAGAGCTTGATGAACACGAACGGTGAGCCGGCGATGTAGGCAAACATCCCGGCGATGGCGATGCCACCCGTCAGGGCGTGGCCGAGATAGACCCGATCCGACAACAGGCGACCGTACTGCCTGAAAGCGCCCGACAACGGCTGACGCGGTACATGCGCGGGCAGACTTTCCGGCAACCCGAGCGACACGGCCAATGCGGCCAAGGCACTGAAACCGGTCAACGCCAGAAAAATCGACTGCCAACCCGTGGTGTTGACCAACAAGCCGCCGAGCATCGGCGCGAGAATCGGCGCCAGCCCCATGACCAGCATGAGTTGCGAATAGACCTTCGCAGAACCCACGGCATCGCATTTATCGCTGACCACCGCACGGGAAATCACCATCCCCGCGCAACCGCCTAACGCTTGGACAAAACGTGCGCCGATCAACCATTCAAGGTTTGGCGCATACGCGCAGGCCAGCGAAGCAAGGGTGAATAAACCGACGCCGGTCAGCAACGGAATACGCCGCCCGAAACGATCGGCAACCGGGCCGTAGAACAGTTGACCAATCGACAAACCGAGGAAATACGCCGCCAGTGTCAGTTGCACGTGTTTTTCATCAGTGCCAAAGGCGAGCGCCATCGCCGGGAAGGCCGGCAGATAGAAATCGATCGCCAGCGGACCGAAAGCGCTCAGGGCGCCAAGAATCAAAATGGTACGGAAGTTCATCAGGCATCCAGTTGGACATGAGTCGTCAGGCCAACAGTCTAGCCGTGCATGAACGTCTTGAACATTCCGATAGCTCGCTAACTATTAAAAACTCACCGAGTGAATGCAGAATCCATGTAGGAGTGAGCCTGCTCGCGATAGCGGTGTGTCAGTCGACAGCAATTTTGAATGACACTCCGCACAGGGGGATTGTGCGGGGTCAGGCGATTTTGGCTTCGTAGCCTTCTTCGGTGATCGCGGCGATCACTTGCTCGACTGTCAACGCGCTTTCAACCCCGACTTCCCTGGCGGCCAGATCGACCCGCACGCTGGCCGCCGGATCTTTGGCTTGCAGCGCCTGAGTAATGGCTTTGACACAGTGACCGCAGGACATGCCTTGAACGTTGAACACTTGCATGGTGTGGCTCCTTTCATGAGGTTGCGGGCAGTCTCGAGCTTGCCACCATGGCAAGGTCAAGTTCTTGATCAAACTGCCGGGCTGGCAATCGGCGTCACGCTCGGCCAAGCTGCGGGCATCAATGACTCGAATTCAGGAGATTCAGCCATGCGCTGGTCAGCTCTCAGCCTGTTTGGCTTCCTCAGCCTCTTTGCCGCGATACCTTCGGTTCACGCCGCCGGGGAGAACTATGGCGTACTGATCATTTCCCGCGAGCGCCTGGAAGTTTCAACCTCCTGCGAGATCGGTGTGTACATCCAGGATGAACTGGCTGCACGACTGTTCCAGGAACAAAGCACGTCGTTCAACCTGCCGCCGGGCAATGTGTCCTTGCGCCTCAAACTGTTGCCGGGCCAAGTGCCGGGTTGCAACCCGGGCATGCTCGTACCGGGCGCGCAGAACATCGTGCTCAAGGCAGGGGATGTGTTGAAGTACCGGATTGCGATGTCGCAGGAAGGGATGTACCTCAAGCCCGCCGTCCTCGACTACTGACGCAAAACCAATGTGGGAGCGAGCCTGCTCGCGAAAGCGGTGTGTCAGCTAAACAGATATTGAATGACACTCCGCTATCGCCGGCAAGCCGGTCTCACTCCTACAGTTTTAGATTGGTGCTTGACCTTGCCAGCATGGCAAGGTTGATCCTGTAGGCATCTACTACAGGGAGTGCGACCGATGTCCGAATCCACCACGTTCGATCTGCCGATTGCTGGCATGACCTGCGCCAGTTGCGCCGGGCGTGTCGAGCGAGCCTTGAGCAAAGTCATCGGCGCCTCAGCCGTCAGCGTCAACCTGGCCACCGAACAGGCCCGCGTCCAGGCGCCCAGGGACAGCTTGAACGCGTTGATGGACGCTGTTGAGCAGGCCGGTTACAGCGTGCCCCGGCACAATCTGGAACTGAGCATCGACGGCATGACCTGCGCTTCGTGCGTCGGCCGGGTCGAGCGTGCGCTGGCCAAGGTGCCGGGGGTCAAGAGCGTCAGCGTCAACCTGGCCAACGAACGCGCCCACCTCGAACTGCTCGGCCACATCGATCCGCAAAGCTTGATCGCTGCCGTGACCAAAGCGGGTTACTCCGCCAGCGTCTGGGAAGTCGAACACCCGCTAACCGACACTCAACAACAGCGCCTGCATCGTGAGCGCTGGGCGTTGATCATGGCCCTTATTCTCGCTTTGCCGCTGGTGCTGCCGATGCTGCTGCAACCGTTCGGCGTGCACTGGATGCTTCCTGCCTGGGTGCAATTTTTGTTGGCAACGCCGGTGCAATTCATCTTCGGTGCGCGCTTTTATGTCGCCGCCTGGAAAGCCGTGCGCGCCGGGGCCGGGAACATGGATTTGCTGGTCGCCCTGGGCACCAGCGCCGGTTACGGCCTGAGTGTTTACGAATGGGCCACCGCCGCCGGGCACATGCCGCACCTGTATTTCGAGGCTTCGGCAGTCGTGATTGCGTTGGTACTGCTGGGCAAGTACCTGGAAAGCCGCGCCAAACGCCAGACCGCCAGTGCCATTCGAGCCCTGGAAGCCCTGCGTCCGGAGCGAGCAATTCAGGTGATCGATGGTCGCGAACAAGACGTCGCCATCAGCGCATTGCGTCTCAATGATCTGGTCATGGTCAAACCCGGCGAACGCTTCCCGGTGGACGGCGAAGTGGTCGAAGGCCAAAGCCACGCCGACGAAGCGCTGATCAGCGGTGAAAGCCTGCCGGTGCCCAAGCAACCGGGGGACAAGGTCACCGGGGGCGCGATCAACGGTGAAGGCCGATTGTTGGTTCGCACCCAGGCCTTGGGCGCGGAAACCGTGTTGGCACGAATCATTCGTCTGGTTGAAGATGCCCAGGCTGCCAAAGCACCGATCCAGAAACTGGTGGATAAAGTCAGCCAGGTCTTCGTGCCCACTGTCCTGTTGATCGCGTTTGCGACCTTCATCGGTTGGTGGTTGTACGGTGCACCGATTGAAACCGCCTTGATCAATGCCGTCGCCGTGTTGGTGATTGCTTGCCCGTGCGCCTTGGGGCTGGCGACTCCGACAGCCATTATGGCCGGGACTGGCGTGGCGGCACGTTACGGGATTCTGATCAAAGACGCCGAAGCGCTGGAACGCGCCCATGAAGTCAGTGCAGTGGTGTTCGACAAGACTGGCACGCTGACGTCGGGCGCACCGCGCATTGCTCATTTGACGGCAATCGACGGTGACGAAGCCGCCCTGCTGCAAATCGCCGGCGCGCTGCAGCGGGGTAGCGAACATCCGCTGGCCAAGGCGGTGCTGGACGCTTGCACCGAGCGCGGATTGACCGTGGCCGATGTCAGCGACAGTCAATCGCTGACAGGGCGTGGCATTGCCGGCACGCTTGAGGGTCTTCGACTGGCATTAGGCAATCGTCGTCTATTGGAAGAAAGTGGTTTAAATGCGGGGTCGTTGGCCGACTCGGCAACAGCCTGGGAAACCGAAGGCCGGACGCTGTCCTGGCTGATCGAGCAAAGCCCCGAATCGAAAGTGCTCGGCCTCTTCGCCTTTGGCGACACCCTCAAGCCCGGCGCCCTGCAAGCCGTGCAACAGCTCAGCGCGCGGAACATCAGCAGCCACCTGCTGACCGGTGACAACCGTGGCAGCGCCAAAGTCGTCGCCGAGGCGCTGGGCATCACCGATGTGCATGCCGAAGTGCTGCCCGCCGACAAAGCCGCCACCGTTGCCGACCTGAAAAAGACCGGCGTGGTGGCGATGGTCGGCGACGGCATCAACGACGCCCCGGCCCTGGCTGCGGCGGACATCGGCATCGCCATGGGCGGCGGCACCGACGTGGCGATGCACGCGGCCGGGATCACCCTGATGCGTGGCGATCCACGACTGGTACCGGCGGCGCTGGAGATCAGCCGCAAGACCTACGCGAAGATCCGGCAGAACCTGTTCTGGGCCTTCGTCTATAACCTGATCGGCATTCCGCTGGCCGCGTTCGGCTTCCTCAACCCGGTGCTGGCCGGTGCGGCCATGGCGTTGTCGAGCGTCAGTGTGGTGAGCAATGCGTTACTGTTGAAAACCTGGAAGCCCAAGGACCTGGAGGACAATCGATGAACATCGGTCAAGCAGCCCGCCAAAGCGGCCTGAGCGCGAAGATGATCCGTTACTACGAGTCCATCGGTCTGCTCAAGGCCGCCCATCGCACCGACAGCGGCTACCGCGTTTATGGCGACGATGACCTGCATACACTGGCCTTCATCAAGCGTTCCCGGGACCTGGGGTTTTCACTGGAAGAGGTCGGCAAACTGCTGACCCTCTGGCAGGACCGCCAACGCGCCAGCGCTGATGTGAAGGCTCTGGCCCGTCAGCACATCGACGAACTGAACCAGAAGATCCGCGAACTCGGCCAACTGCGCGACACCCTGCAAGACCTGGTCGAGCACTGCCAGGGCGACCATCGCCCCGACTGCCCGATCCTCAAGAACCTGGCGTCGGGCTGCTGCGCCGAACCTGTTCGCTCCTGATTGCCAGGCCCTTCACCACCAGCAACGCGGTGAGGGGAATGCCGTGGAACAGCAGCACCACGGAGCCCGGTGTCCACCACGAGTAAAACGGCGCGGCGATCAACATGCCGACGCCGAAGCCGGTCATTTGCAGCAGGGTGAGGAAGCTGAAAATGGGTAGCCGCAGGTTATCCGGCTCACGTTGCAGACGTGACATCAGGCCGACTTCCGAGAAACCGTCGCCCAACCCGGCCGGCAACGAGAACAGCAGCAATCCGTAAAGGGTCTGCTGCTGAAACATCAGGATGAAGCCGCAGGACATCAGCAGCACCCCGAAGAAAAATCGCCGCTCCAGATTGACGTTGTCCGAGCCTTTCAGGCGACTGGCGATTCGCGCACCGATCAATTTTCCGCTAGCCCAGACCGCCAGCATCAGGCCCAGCGTGGTGCTGGCCGACTCGGGGGTCAGTAGCTTGGAAACTATTGGCAAACCCACGTTGTGCGCGGCACTGCCAAGGGTGTCGGCCATGGTAACGGCGAGCATCGCGGCCACCACCGGTGCGCTACGCAACCCTTGGCGCAGGGCCGACCATTCGCCCTGATCGCGGGGGAATTCGTCTCGGGCCGCCAGCATGGAAAAGCGCAGCGGCAAGATGAGCAACGCGGCCAACAGATACGTCACCACGTTTAGCGCAAACACCATCTCAAAACCAAATGCCGCCACCAGCACTCCGGCAACCAGACTGCCACCGACCATCGCGGCCGATGAAGCAGAGGTGATCCAGGCATTGGTCTTGAGCAGGTGTTCGCCATCGATCAAGTGCGGCAGCTGACTGTTCAGGCCAATGGCAAACATCGAGTTACCAAAGCCCAGACCGAACGCGATGACGGGGAGCAGCAGCGCCTGTTGATCAACCGGCAGCACCAGCAGCAAGCCGAGCAATCCTGCTCGCAACAGGTCGAAGACGATCAGCGGCATACATCCGACCCAGCGGCGGTAGAACGTGGTGCCGATCAGACTGGCGAAAATCCCTCCGCCGACGCGACTGGCGAGGAAGATGCCGACACTCATGGCACTGTTGCTGAGCAGATAAACGTAAGTGGCCAGGGCGACCATGTTGAGGAAAGCGCCAAAGTCAGAAATCAGACGGGCGGCGATGATCAGTCGGGCGTTGCGGGTGGAGGTATTCACATTCAATCCTTGAGTGTGGGAAGTCCGGGAAACTCAAAACTCAGCTACATCGGAAATCCAGTGTAGGAGTGAGCCTGCTCGCGAGGAGGCCATCACATTCAACATCATCGTCGCCTGGCAGTCCGCTATCGCGAGCAGGCTCACTCCTACAGTAGTCATCAGTGTTTGGACAATTCAGGGCCGGCCTCTACAAAAAACCCGGCCGAAGCCGGTTTTTTGTTTAGCACATCACTGCATCCAGGGCGGAGGCGGCTCTTCGGCTTTGCTTGGTGGCGCGTCGTCAGCAGCGCGGATCGCTTGCTTACGCTCTTCGTCCAACCGCGCAGCCTCGATTTCGCGCATGATCCCGCCGACGTCGGCCAACTCTTCCGGCTCGTCGAATTCCCCGGTCAAGACACTGGCCGGGTGCAAGGTGCCGGCTTCGTACAACGCCCACATTTCCTTGGCGTATTTGGTCTTTTTCAACTCCGGCGCAAATCGCCCGAAGTAAGACGCCATGTTGCCCACGTCGCGCTCCAGCATGTTGAACGCGTGGTTGTTACCCGCCGCATCCACTGCCTGAGGCAAGTCGATGATGACCGGACCGTCCGGGGTCAACAGCACATTGAACTCGGACAAGTCACCGTGAACCAGACCGGTACACAACATCAGCACGATCTGCGAAATCAGGAACGCGTGATATTCGCGCGCCTGGTCCGGCTCCAGCACCACGTCGTTCAGACGCGGCGCGGCATCGCCGTATTCATCGGCCACCAGTTCCATGAGCAGTACGCCTTCGAGGAAGTCATACGGCTTGGGTACCCGGACACCGGCACCGGCCAGACGGAACAAAGCCGCCACTTCGGCGTTCTGCCACGCGTCTTCGGTTTCTTTCTTGCCAAACTTGGAGCCCTTGGCCATCGCACGAGCCTGTCGGCTGTTGCGCACCTTGCGGCCTTCCTGATACTCGGCCGCCTGACGGAAACTGCGTTTATTCGCCTCCTTGTAGACCTTCGCGCAACGTAACTCGTTGCCGCAGCGCACCACATAAACAGCTGCTTCTTTACCACTCATGAGTGGGCGCAGCACCTCGTCAACCAGACCGTCCTCGATCAGGGGTTCAATGCGTTTTGGAGTCTTCATCAGCTTTTATTGTGGGTCCTTTATTACCAAACACGCGAAAGTCATTCGTTATACGGCAATCCAGTCGTTCGGGGGAGGGGTTGCCGACCTATGAACGTCGCGATGCACGCAATGTGGCGGATTAATCACTCATCCGCCGCCGGTCGTCAATGACCGCCCGAGATCATAGCTGAGACAACGACACACGTAGGCGAAAGGTTCTGAGGGTATTTACGACAGAAACTGAAATCTTTATTCATACCTTTCAGTAGGATTTTTCCAATCCCGGCTCAATTTCCCCCTCCTGCGGCCGAAGTCCTCAAAGACAAAGGCAATTGTCCGACAAACTTTCCTAGAGAAAACGACGGCGCACTCACGGACCCGAGATGAAAAACAACGTTTTCAGCTGCCAATATTCCGCGAGTCATCAGCACTGCGTGGGCCTACAAGAAAATCTGGAGCGTGGATGAACATCAAACAGAAGTTGACCTGGGCGTTTGCAATCATCGCCAGCTTGCCCGTGGTGCTGGTCGCCACCCTCGTTGTGCTGAATTTGCGCAGTGATGCCAAAGAGAGTTTCGTCGACGGCAGCGGCCGCGAAATTCGTCAGGTCAGCAATGCCATGCAACTGTTTTTCGACGGCATCAGCCAAAACGTCGACTACCTGGCCAACCAGCCCCTGATCAAGAACTCCGACGACAGCCTCAAGACCTACATGAGCGCCAACGCCGAGAGCATTCCGCAAGGCGAGATGGATAAAAAAGTCTTCAGCCTCCTCCAGGACCTGGGCAAAAGTCACCCCTCCTACGCCTATGCCATTCTCGGCACTGCGGCCGGTGGCTATGTGTCCTGGCCGGACGATGCAAAGCTGAGCAATTACGACCCGCGCCAGCGTCCTTGGTACAAAGCGGCCCAAGCCAAACCGGGAAAGCCGTTCCGCACCGAGGCCTACTACTGGGCCCAGGACGACGCGACTTATGTCAGTACCGTGCGCACCATTGACAACCAGTTGGGCAGCAATGGCGGCGTGGTCAGCATCGACGTGACGCTCAAGGGGCTCACCGAAATCGTCAAACAGATCAAGCTCGGTGAAACCGGCTACCTGATGCTGCTGGAAAACACCGGCATGGTCCTGGTGGACCCGAAACAACCGGAGCACAACTTCAAGCCACTAAGCAGCCTCGGTGAGGGTTACGCGCAATTGGCCAAGGCTGGCAAAGGCCTGGTGGAAGTCGAGCTGAACGGCGAACGCTACATGGCCAACGTCTGGCCGTCTGAGCAACTGGGCTGGACCTTCATCGGCCTGATCAAGCAAAACGACGTGATGAGCTCGGCCACCCAACTGACCTGGCTGATCGCACTCATCGCGGCCGTGCTGGCCATGTTCTTCGCCATCCTCGGCGCGAGTTTCGCCAGCGTCATCGTGCGCCCGATCCGCAGCGTGGCCAGCGGTCTGGAAGGCATCGCTCAAGGCGAAGGCGATCTGACCAAGAACCTGGAAATCCGTGGCAGCGACGAAACCGCGCAATTGGCCAGTTGGTTCAACCAGTTCTTGACGGCGATTCGAAACCTGATTCAAAGCATCGGAGGCGCTGCGACCAACATCCTAGCCACCTCCAAGAGCTCGACCCAGGTCTCCAGCGATATGGCCGAAGCCGCCGGGCGCCAGCGTGAAGCGGTGGACATGGTGTCCACGGCGTTCCACGAAATGGTCGCCACCGCCAACGAAGTCGCGCGTTCTTGCAGCCAGGCGGCGGACTCTGCCGATAACGGCCAGCGTCAGGCTCGTGAAGGTCAACAGCAAATTGATGCGGCGGTGAGCAGCGTTGATCGCTTGAGCCAGGAAATCGAACAGTCGGCGCAATCGATGCAGCAACTCGAGCGCGACAGCAACGACATCCAGTCGATTCTGGGGACCATTCGCTCGATCGCCGAGCAGACCAACCTGCTGGCGCTGAACGCGGCCATTGAAGCGGCACGGGCCGGTGAGCAAGGGCGCGGGTTTGCGGTCGTGGCCGACGAAGTGCGGGCACTGGCCAAACGCACCGCTGACTCCACGGCAGAGATAGACGGTCTTCTCGGCAACCTTGCCAAGCGCACCAGCCAGGTGACTCAACAGATGCATGCGAGCCTGGAAGTGTCGCAGCAGTCGGTGAGCCGAATCGGCGAAGCACGCAACAGCTTTGGGTTGATTCGCGAGTCGGTGGACGTGATCCGCGATATGAACACGCAAATTGCGACGGCGGCAGAAGAACAGCATTCCGTGGCCGAAGACATCAACCGGCACATCAGCCAGATCCATGGAGATGCGCAATTGGTCGCGGAACTGGCCAACTCGGCGCGCCTGGATTCACAAAGCCTGGCCGGGCTTTCGAGCGAACTGGACGGGTTGGTTCGACGCTTTAGAACCTGACCTTCAGAAACACCGCACATCCACTGTGGGAGCGAGCCTGCTCGCGAAAGCGGACTTACATTCAACATAGATATTGAATGTGACGGCCTCTTCGCGAGCAGGCTCGCTCCCACAAGGGTCAGGTGGTGTTATTGCTTGAAGAGTTCGCCGGGGGTAAACCCGAACAGGCTTTTGAACGCAGCAATAAACGCCGACGTCGAGTCATAGCCACACGCCAGCGCGGCATTGGTCACGCTGTCGCCCTCCTCCAGAAGACTCAACGAAGACAACAACCGCATCCGCTGTCGCCAACCGCGAAAGCTCAACCCGGTCTCGCGCTGAAACAGGCGCATCAGGGTCTTTTCCGACGTACCCAAGCGCTCCGCCCATAGCTGCAATGTCACGTTCTGCTCGGGACGTTCAATCAACTCGTTGCACAATCCCAGCAGCCGCTCATGCCGTGGCAACGGCAGGGAAAACCCCACCTCGGGCAAGTTCGCCAACTGATCCAGCAACACACTCACCAACCGCGCTTCCTGGCTGTCGCCCTGCGGATATTCCACTGGCAGCAAGCAAAAACTCTTGATCAGCTCCCGCGCCAGCGGTGTGACTTCCAGTACCCGGCAGCGCCCGTCCGCCCACTCACAATCTTCGCGACGCACATACAGGCTGCGCATTTCGGCACGCATCGAGGTCACGACCTGATGCTCCAGGTCCGCCGGAATCCAGATGCCCCACTGCGGCGGCGCAAAGAAACTGCCCTCGGCAGTGTGCACGCCGAGGACGCCGCTGATGGCGTAGGAAAACTGTACCCAATCGTGGCGGTGCGGCGGCGTCCAGGATCCAGCGTTCAGGCTTTCTACCCGGGCGAATAGTGGACGCGGTAACGCTGACAACGTCGGAATGATCCGCTCGAGGGAAAGGTGTCCGTTAGTCGACATTGAATTGCCTTATGTCGCAAGGTGACTGATCAGGCCGACGTTAGGCTAAGTCACGGATCCATACAAATCCATTTGATGCAGAGAATCCTTGTAGGAGTGAGCCTGCTCGCGATAGCGGTGTATCAGACACGTTAATGTTCGCGAGCAGGCTCACTCCTACAGGTTACGGTGTTTCTTCAGCGCTCGATTATGGCGGTGACGCCTTGACCGCCGGCGGCGCAGATCGAGATCAAACCCCGGCCCTTGCCCGCCGCGTCCAGCAACTTCGCCAGGTTGGCGACAATACGTCCGCCAGTCGCCGCAAACGGATGTCCGGCCGCCAGTGAACTGCCTTTGACGTTAAGACGGCTGCGGTCAATGGAGCCCAGCGGCGCATCAAGTCCGAGACGGGTTTTGCAATAGTCAGGGTCTTCCCACGCCTTCAATGTGCAGAGCACCTGCGCGGCGAAGGCTTCGTGGATTTCGTAGTAGTCGAAGTCCTGCAAGGTCAGGCCATTGCGCGCCAGCAATCGCGGCACCGCGTACACCGGCGCCATCAACAGGCCTTCGGCACCATTGACGAAATCCACCGCTGCCGCTTCGCCGTCACGCAGGTACGCGAGGATCGGCAGGCCACGCTCCTTGGCCCATTCTTCACTGCCCAGCAACACCAGCGACGCACCGTCGGTGAGTGGCGTGGAGTTGCCCGCCGTCATCGTGCCCTTGGCGCTTTTCTCGAAGGCCGGTTTCAGCTTGGCGAGCTGCTCCAGGGTCAGGTCCGGGCGCAGGTTGTTGTCGCGGGTCAGGCCGAGGAATGGCGTCATCAGGTCGTTGTGCCAGCCTTCGGCGTAGGACGCGGCCAGATGGCGATGGCTTTCCAGCGCCAGTTGATCCTGAGCTTCGCGGGGGATGTTCCAGGTCTGCGCCATCAGCTCGCAATGTTCGCCCATGGACAAACCGGTGCGGGGTTCGCCGTTGCGCGGAAATTCCGGGATCAGGTGTCGGGGCCGCAATTGCAGGAACGTTTTCAGTTTGTCCCCGGTGGTCTTGGCGCGATTGGCTTGCAGCAAGATCCTGCGCAGGCCCTCACTGACACTGATCGGCGCATCCGAGGTGGTATCGACACCGCCGGCAATGCCGCAATCGATCTGCCCCAGGGCGATCTTGTTCGCCACCAGCAACGCCGCTTCCAGCCCGGTGCCGCACGCCTGCTGGATGTCATAGGCCGGCGTTTCGGGCGACAGCCGCGACCCGAGCACGCACTCGCGCGTCAGGTTCATGTCCCGCGACAATTTGAGCACCGCCCCCGCGACCACTTCGCCCATGCGCAGGCCGTGCAGGTTGTAGCGTTCGATCAAGCCTTCGAGCGCTGCGGTGAGCATCGCCTGGTTACTGGCGGTGGCATACGCCCCGTTGGAACGGGCGAAAGGAATACGGTTACCGCCGATAATCGCGACGCGGCGCAGCTGAGTCATGAAAAGCTCCTTGTGAAAAATAAAATCTGAACGCGGTCCACTGTGGGAGCGAGCCTGCTCGCGATGGCGGTATGTCAGTCGCATCAATGTTGGCTGACACACCGCCATCGCGAGCAGGCTCGCTCCCACAGGGGTCTGCATTCCATTTCAGGTTCTGTATTCCAATTCTGGGTTGCGGTCGCCCTGACATTCCCGCTACGAACTACTCTGCAATGTTCAAGCGTAGGCCTTATCTCGTGGATCGAACGACTGATTGCCAATCGTGGTCCACACTTTGAACCCCAGCTGCCGGAGCACGTTCCATGTCTGACCGTTATATCGACTTCGCCAATTCGTCCATCGGCCATCGCCTGGTCGGGGCCATGGGTTTGCCGTCGCCGGTCCGCCTGGAGCGCTGGCAGGCAGGCCGGCTGCGGCCTGTCGAAGGGGCGCTGTTGATTGGCGGTGGCCCGTTGGCCGAGAAAGTCAGTGCGTTCGCCAATCGCCTGACCGACGCGATTTACAGCTACGGCACCGAACCTTCATTGGCCACCGCTTGGATTCCCGGCCACGGTCCGAAACTCAAAGCCGTGGTGTTCGATGCCAGTAACCTGGAGCAAACCGGGCAGCTCAAACAGCTGCGCGAGTTCTTCCAGCCGCTGATGAAAAACCTCGATCACAGCGCGCACCTGGTGATTCTGGGCCGTGCCCCGGAAACCTTGAGCGACCCCTTCGCCGCCAGCGCCCAGCGCGCACTGGAAGGTTTCAGCCGTTCGCTGGCCAAGGAACTGCGCAGCGGTGGCACCTTGCAGTTGATCTATGTCGGCGACGGTGCGGAAGATCAGTTGGAGGGACCGCTGAGGTTTTTCCTCTCGCCTAAAAGTGCGTTTGTATCCGGGCAAGTGATTCGGTTGAAGGCGTGCGCCACGCCAGTTCAGGACTGGACGCGGCCACTGGCAGGACGCAAGGCGCTGGTGACCGGCGCAGCACGTGGCATTGGCGCCTCGATCGCCGAGACGCTGGCCCGTGACGGCGCCGAGGTGATTCTGCTCGACGTGCCATCGGCCAAAACCGATCTCGACGCCCTCGCCGCGCGCCTCGGCGGGCGCAGCATCACCCTGGACATTTGCGCCGAAGACGCCGCCACACAGTTGGTCGAACAACTGCCCGACGGCGTCGATATCGTGGTGCACAACGCAGGGATCACACGCGACAAAACCCTGGCCAACATGACCCCGGAATTCTGGGACGCGGTACTCGCGGTCAACCTCAATGCCCCGCAAGTGCTGACCAAGGCTCTGCTCGACAGCGGCACCCTGCACGACAACGGACGGGTGATTTTGCTTGCATCCATCAGCGGCATCGCCGGCAATCGCGGGCAAACCAACTACGCCGCGAGCAAGGCCGGGCTGATCGGGCTGGCACAAGCCTGGGCGCCGTTGCTGGATCAGCGCGGGATCAGCATCAACGCGGTGGCGCCGGGGTTTATTGAAACGCAGATGACCGCGCACATTCCGTTCGGCTTGCGTGAAGCGGGCCGACGCATGAGTTCACTCGGCCAGGGCGGCTTACCGCAAGACGTCGCCGAAGCCGTGGCCTGGCTGGCGCAACCGGGCACCGGCGCGTTTACCGGGCAAGCGCTGCGGGTCTGTGGACAAAGCGTCTTGGGGGCCTAGCGATGATCACCGATTGGCACACACTCAACCGCGAACCGAGCCTGTCGGCGTTGTATGTGCGAGCAGCGACGCGGCGCAAAATCACCGGCACCACGTTGCCCGACACGGGTTTGCACTGCTGGGTCGAGGTCGATCCCAAGCGCCTGGCGGCGTATCGCAAGGTCTGCGGGTTTGCCGACAACGGACTGCTGCCGCCAACCTATCCGCACATCCTCGCGTTTGCCTTGCAAATGCAATTGCTCACCGCCAAAGAATTCCCTTTTCCCCTGCTGGGGTTGATTCACCTGAGCAACCGCATCCGAGTTCTGCGGCCCATGGGCGGCGTGCACCGGGTACGCGTCAGCGTGCAGGTGCAGAATCTTCAACCCCATGCCAAGGGTGCGACGTTCGATCTGGTAACCACGCTGGACGATCAATTGGGGACGCTCTGGGAAGCGCGAAGCCAGATGCTGTGCCGGGGCGTCAAACTGGACGGGGAACCCGTCGAGGACGTGCTGGCATCCACTCTGGAGATGATGGAAGTCACCCTCTGGAAAGCGCCGACAGACATTGGCCGCCAGTACGCCAAGGTGTCCGGCGACTACAACCCGATTCACCTGAGCGCCGCCAGCGCCAGACTCTTCGGTTTCCCGACGGCCATTGCCCATGGGTTGTGGAACAAGGCGCGCACGCTGGCGGCGCTGGCCGATCACCTGCCAACGGCGAACATCGAAATTGCCGTGCAGTTTCGCAAACCGGTGCGGTTGCCCAGTGAAGTGACATTGCTGGCGAGCGCGGCGGGATCCAATGGGGACTTTCAGTTGGTGGGTGCCGGGGATCTTGAGCACGTGGTCGGGCATTGGCGGCCGGTGGCCTGATGGCCTGATGGCTGACAGTGGAATCTTTGGAGTGCTTGAGATTGCTATCGCGAGCAGGTCGAATCGTCGCACCGTCACTCCCACAGGGGATTTGTGTTGATGCGCAAATCAAATGTGAGAGCGAGCCAATGTGGGGTTAGTGGGCCAATTTAGGTGGGTAGTTGGCCAGGATGCGTACAACGGTTTCATGTATCGCATTGCTACGATCCGTCGGGTTCGGCGAGCCGCTGAGCAGCTGTTCGTCGCTACCGCGCCACACCAGTTTGCCGTCCTTGCCGTCGAGCATGTCGATCTGGATGGTCGCCACCTTATAGCTGACGTTTCGGGTTTCGTTGTACATCGGCGCGCCCCAGTAACCGTTCCAGGGGTTGCCCCAACCGCCGCCATAATTGGTGGTGACTTGTTGCTGGCGCTCTTCGACGATCAGATAAGTTTGTATGTTCAAGTCGCCCTTGGTGCCGGCGGCGGCCGGACGCAAGCCTCGCTGGTCCAGTTGATCGGCAACGGACTGGCGGATGCGTTGTTCAGTCAGGTCACTCTTGATCCGTGGATCATCGGGGCGATATTGCAGGGCGGGTTCTTTCCAGCTCCAGCTGCGGTAGGCGGCAAAATCGCGGCTGGCATCGAAGTCATGATTGACCTGGTTGGCGGCGCAGGCACTGAGCAACGCGGCCACAGCCAGTACAGCGAAACGGCGGAACATGATGGTTCTCCAGTTGCAGGCAAAACGTGCGGAATGCTTCTTATCTACAGAAGCTAACTAGGAGGATACGCCGACATTGCCTTTTCTACAGCCTTGCGAATGGCATCGACTTGCTCGCTCTGGCTGCCCTTATCGCTGGTTTCAGCGCTGGCGCTCCACACCGGCTGACCGGTGCCCGCATCGAACATGTCCACCTGCACCACCACGACCTGTTCCTGATAGGTGCGCAGGATCGGCACGCTGCCGTACATGCCGTAACCGCTGCCGTAGTGGTTGTATCCGCCATAGCCGGCGCCGTAATAACCGTAGTCGTCCTGCACCTGCCGCATGCGGGTTTCCAGGTGCAGGTTGGCACTGACAAACAGGTCGGCCGGACGGTTATCGCGCATCGGCCGCAAGCCGCGCTGATCGAGCGCATTGCTGACCACTTCGGCCACCTGCGCCGAGTCTGCCCAAGTGGTGCCCGGTGGCAGATGACCGTCGAGCCACGCCCAGCTGCGATAACGCCCGTAGTCACGCGGTGGCGCCGGGTAGGCGCTGTGATCGAAGGTGGTGGCGGCGCCTGGTGGCGCCGGCGGTATCGGATTGGACGATGCCACATACGGGTTACTGCCTTCACAAGCCGCCAGCCCGAGACAGATCAGCAGTAACCCTGAACGCCTTTTCATTGAGTGCTCCGCTCAGATCGGCCGACAGATCCAGTGCAGATAGCGCCCAAGCCCGGCAAAACTTGGGTGACGACGGTGCGCCAGCTCCATTTCCAGCAAGTCCACCAGCTCGGCGCGGGCCTGGAATTCCACAGGCATGTAGTCGTGAAAAACCCGCACGCCACTCTGGGTTTCGACCTGCCACAAGCCTTCAAGTTGCGCCGCCAGCTCGCGCGGATCCAGTGGCTGTTGCGGGGTCAGGCTCTGCTTCTCGCCGGCCATGTCGTTCTTGCGCATCTTGCGAAAGTGGCCCTTGAGCAGGTTGCGGTAAATCAGCGCATCGCGGTTGTAGAAGGCCAGGGATAACCAACCGTCTTTTTTCGTCAGTTGATGCAAAACCGGCAAAATCGCATGCGGTTCGGCCAGCCATTCCAGCACGGCATGGCACAGCACCAGATCGTAGGGTTCGGTGAGCTGACCGAGCAGTTCCTGCCACGGCGCCTGAATGAATGTCGCGTTCTGCCCGGCCTCGGCAAAGCGTTGGCGGGCGCCTTCGAGCATCGGCTCGGCGGGCTCGGCCAGCGTAACGTCATGACCACGCTGGGCCAGCCACAACGACATGTGGCCCAGACCGGCGCCGATGTCGAGTACACGCAGCGGCCGGTCCGGCAGGGTTTCAGCCAGATCGGCCTGAAGCACCGCCAGCCGGATCGCGCCTTTGGCCCCGCCGTAGATTTTTTCGGCGAAGCGTGTCGCCAGTTGATCGAAATGACGATCGCTCATCAGCTGAACCTCTTTTCGCTGTCCGCGAGTTTGCTGCGCACGACTTCATTCATGTCCAACCCCAACTCGCTGCACAGCAGCAATAAATAGAGCACGATATCGCCGATTTCCTGCCCGGCGTGGGCAAGCTTGTCGGCCGGCAGCTGACGCGACTGGTCTTCGGTCAGCCACTGGAAAATCTCCACCAGTTCGGACATTTCCACACTGGCGGCCATGGCCAGGTTTTTCGGGCTGTGAAATTGCCGCCAGTCGTTGCGATCACGGATGGCGTGCAGGCGTTCGGTCAGTTCAACAAGGTTCATCGGGCTCTCCTGAAGGCGTATAGCTTCGGGGGGATGATGTGTGAAGGCAAGCGGCACGCGCCGCAAAACCACTATGCTTGCAGGGAACTCGCCAATGCGATCAATGGCCCAAGGCTCAACCACTTTCATCAGGACGATAACGACATGCAGGTAGAAGGTTTTTTCGAATGGCTCGGCCAGGCGCTCGGCTCAGTCATCCGCTTTATCGTTGACGGCCTCAGTGGCTTGTTCAATCTACTGAGCAATGCCGGCGGCAACTTTGTCGAAGGCTTGTCCATGGCGTTGGGGATGGATGCTTCGATCATCAGCATCATCGCGCTGATTCTGGGCTTGATGCTGTTGTGGTCGGCGATTCGGGCATTCATGAATGCGTCGGTCATCATGGGGATCATCTGGTTGATGCTGGGGCTGTGGTTGTTGAGCTGGATTATTCACTAACACCTAAAACCCAGTGGGAGCGAGCCGGCTCCGGGCGGCTCGCTCCCACACTGGCTATGCGCTCGCCTCCCGCTACAATGCCGGCTTCGCCAAGGAGCCTGCATGTCCAACCTGATTGCCGACTGGCGTGACCGCCCGACCCATCGTCGGGTCTGGGCGCTGGCAGCGCCAATGATTCTGTCGAACATTTCCGTACCGCTGGTGGCGCTGGTCGACAGTACGGTCATCGGCCACCTGCCCCACGCCCATCAGTTGGGCGCCGTCGCGGTCGGGGCCAGTTTGTATACGTTCCTGGCCTGGGCCATGGGTTTTCTGCGCATGGGCTCCACCGGTTTCGCGGCGCAGGCCGCCGGACGTGGGGATGGCGCGGGGTTGCGGCAGATTTTGCTGCAAGGTTTGTTGTTGGCCATGGGCCTGGCGATTGTCCTCGGTGCCATGGGCGTTCCCTTGAGCAATGTCGCGTTGCACTTCATGCAACCTTCGGCCGAGCTGGATCAACTGACCCGCGATTTTTTCCACACGCGGTTGTTCGGTCTACCGGCGGCGCTGGCCAGTTATGCACTGGTCGGCTGGTTCCTCGGCACCCAAAACGCGCGGGCACCGCTGGCGATTCTGCTGAGCACCAATCTGGTGAACATCGCGCTGAACCTGTGGTTCGTCCTGGGGCTGGAATGGGGCGTGGTCGGTGCGGCCCGGGCGTCGGTGATTGCCGAATGGACCGGTGCGCTGATTGGCCTGCTGCTGACGCGCAATGCCTTGCGTGCCTACCCAGGGCATATCGTCTGGGCCGCGTTGGCGTTGTGGCAGAGTTGGCGCCCATTGCTGGCGGTCAATCGCGACATTTTCATCCGAAGCCTGGCGCTGCAATCAGTGTTTTTCCTGATCACCGTGCAGGGCGCGCGACTCGGTGATGCCACCGTTGCCGCTAACGCACTTCTACTTAACGGCCTGCTGTTGACGGCACACGCACTGGACGGTTTGGCGCATGCCGTGGAAGCCTTGTGCGGGCATGCCATCGGCGCGCGTGATCGAGTGGCGTTGCGGCGCTCACTGGTGGTCGCCTGCGGCTGGTCATTGCTGGCGAGCCTGGGTTTCGCCGTGTTGTTTGCGTTCGTCGGGCACCTGTTTATCGAAATGCAGACTGACATCCAGAGCGTGCGCGACACCGCGTTCATCTACCTGCCCTACCTCGCTTCGTTGCCGCTGATTGCAGTGTGGAGCTACCTGCTCGACGGGCTGTTTATCGGCGCCACTCGTGCCCGGGAAATGCGCAACGGCATGCTGCTGACCGTGGTTCTCCTGCTGCCCTTCGCCTGGGCACTGCAGGGCCAGGGCAACCATGGGTTGTGGATCACGTTTTTGCTGTTCATGGTGTTGCGCAGCCTGACCCTCGGCGCGTTCGCCTGGTACTTGCGCAAGAACGACGGCTGGTTCGCTGGATGATGGGAGGTCAGGGTCTTGCGCAGGTTCAGGACTGATCGTTTTGCCACTGGTTGCGCAGGCTATCGAGACGTTCCTGTTGAGTGATTCCCGGTATAGGCTGCTCGGGTATAGCGCCGGGGTACTGCAAGCGTAGCCATAACCAGCCATCGAGGACCGGCCGCTCGCTGAAACCCAGCGCCAATCCCTCCAGCAGATGGGACCACAGGCGGGTGTAATCGCTCGCGGTGGATTGGCTCCAGCGCCAGGCGTGTTGTTCAAGCAGGCAGGTTTGCAAAGCGTCACGCTGACGCGCACTGAGGTCTTCCTCAATGCCTAGCGGTTTGACCGCCAGCCCCGGATTGAACAACTGCTGCCAGCCCTGACAGCCGATAGCCCGGTCAGCCCAGGTTCCGCCGAACCAGCGCAGCTGGCTGATCGGACCGAGCCAGCGACTTAACTCCTGGGCATCGCACGCATCGAAAAAGTAACTGGCCGTGTGGGGATTGTAGTAACTCAACAAGGCGCGTTGATGCAGGCCAACAGTGACGGTGAGCATGCGACGCAAATGTTCGAGCAACTGCGACGGCGACGCCTCACTGACCAGCCACAGCCCGCTCCAGAGATGGGGTTCGCGGTGGCACTGCTCGGCCAGCTCAGGGCATCCGTTGAGGTCGACCAACACCGGCCCGCTCTCCCTCAGCGGATGCCATTCGGTGTTCTCAAATAACCAGAATTGTCGGGCATGGGCAAACTGCTGCCGCAGTGCTGCACCGGCCCCAGGTTCACCCGGTACATCGAGCAACAACCATGGCGAGGTTGCTTCGGGAGCCAGGACGGCAATCATGCCGCACCGCTCTGGCCAAGCTGCGTCGCGGCCCGGCAAATGCAAAGGTTTTGCGTGCAATGAGTAAAACTGCCCCCGCCGGGCAGCAGGCACAGCAACACCAACGGCTCGCTGGAGTGCAACAAGCGCAACAATCCCTCGACCGACACATTGTCGTCTGCCACCGCAGCCGGTTGAAGCTCGGGCGAGCCTGGCGCCTGGATATCGGGCGCACCGGGAAGAAACCCAGTGATCAGCGGTTGATCGGGATCACCTTCGACAAAGCTCACCAGCACCTCAATTCCTTCACTCAAAGGCAGGTCGAGCGTGCCACGCAATTCAGGTGCTATCGACAACCAGCAGTGGCTGGATGCCGCGCCTTCGCCCTGATAGAGCCAGTCAAATTGCACGGCGACGGGCCGGGACGCCTCGGGTTGAGGCTCAGCGACCTCGACCACCCAGGCCCGCTGCAGGCTGTGCATCCTGGGAGCAGTGGCCAAACCCGCCGGCACATAAGGCGACGCGGCCGCCACCGCGCGGATCTGGTTGCCGTACGTAAACTCCGGCAGCTGCTCCCCCTGATGCTCGACATGGGTCAGCAACCAAGGACGATTCCAGTCGGCACACGGATGACCCGTCATCGGAACGCGCTGGCCACTGCGCAGTGTCGCAAGATTCGTATGGCCTTCGGCAGCCTGCGCGCGACCATGGAGCGTGAACTGATGCACGCCAGGTTGCCCGGTGTCGGACGCAAAGATCATCTCTGCGCCGCACCGATCGTGCCCCTGCCCGTCACCTATGACCAGACAGTGACCGCCCCAGCGGTGCTCGAAGTAATAATGAAGTCTTTCTTGCGCACACAGTCGCTGGAAAAATTGCAGATCCGACTCCTGGTGCTGCGTGCAGAAATCCCGAGGAAGGTAATCGCCGGTCAACTCGAAACGCCGATCCTTGCCCGCAATGCCATGCTCCTTGAGCACTTGGGCGAGGATGTCCGGCACCGAACGGTCACTGAACATTCGCCGGCTGGACCGCAGCGCCAGGCACGCGAGTTTCGGCCTCAGGCTTACACGACAAAGTCTGTATGTTGTGCCATGTCCGGTCTGGACGAGTTCATGCAACTGCCCGTGAATACCACTCCCCGCTGGCCCGAAATGCAAAAAGCACGGACGGTACAACAGGCTTGCCAAGTCCAGCGTCGGATCATCGATCAGCACATCCACGTTGAACTCAAAGGGTTCGCTGATCGCTTCACTGCCAGTAAAGGCCAAGACCTCAAAGGGATCGGGCAGACCCGCTATATCCAGACGAAATGACGGCTCGTTGACTGGATCGAACATCGGCGATTCTCTACAGGAGGGGCGGCCGGGGATTCTCTCCGAGAGAGTTGGCCGAGTAGAGTGCCGAAATACAACTTAGGAAACGGCCTACGCGAAAAGAAGACCACATCGCATGGATAGACGTGGATGTGAGTCATTTCGCTGGAAAACAAAGACGCGTCTCACCAGGCCCTCTGAAATTTCCGCAACGTGCGGAACATTTTCAGACAACCTGATGAGAGCCGTGCCTTACCTTACGAAGACAGGTAAGACGAACGGGTCAGGCCCAGGCGCAGCGCGTCGAGGAACTGGGTGCGCTCGGCAGCGGTGATGCGGGCACTGGCGCACTTGTCGCGGTAGTGGGTCATCAACTCTTCCGGCGACAAGTGCACGTAGCGCAGCATGTCCTCGATGGTGTCGTGGGTTTCGATACCGGCGTGGTACACGCTGCCGTCAGCGTTCTGGTAGATGTTCACCGAGTCGGTGTCACCGAACAGGTTGTGCATGTCGCCAAGAATTTCCTGGTAGGCGCCCACCAGAAAGATCCCCAGCAGGTAGTCTTCACCGTCGTTCAGCGCGTGTACCGGCAGGCTGGTTTCGATGCTCTGCTCGTCGACGTATTGCTTGATCTTGCCGTCGGAGTCGCAGGTCAGGTCTTGCAGCACTGCACGGCGCAGCGGCTCTTCGTCGAGACGGTGCAGCGGCAGGATCGGCAGGACCTGGCCGATGGCCCAGGTGTCCGGCAGGCTCTGGAACACCGAGAAGTTGCAGATGTACTTGTCGGCCAGTTTGTCGTTGAGTTCGTCGAGCACCTGACGGTGCGAACGCTGACGGGCTTTCAACGAGTTGTGCAGGCGACGGCACACGGCGAAGTAGCATTGCTCGGCCAGGGCTTTTTGAGCCAGGGTCAGCTTGCCATCGGCGTACTGGGAAGCCACGTCGCTCATGTAGTGCGTCGCGCGCCAGTACGTTTCGGTGACCATCTCGATGTCGGTCGGGCCCAGCAGGTCAACCAGCCATTGCACGGTTTCCGGCAGCTCTTCCTTGTTGTCGATCTTCGGCACGTCGTCGTTGTGTTTCTCGACGTCGGTGACTTGCACCACCAGCATGGCGTGGTGAGCGGTCAGGGAGCGGCCGCTTTCGGAGAAAATGTTCGGGTGCGGCAGGTTCTGCGCGTCGCAGAACTCTTTGAGCATCCCGACCACGACACCGGCGTAATCGTCCATGTCGTAGTTGATCGAACTGGCGTTACGCGAATGCGTACCATCGTAGTCCACGCCCAAACCGCCGCCGACATCGATGTGATCCACCGGCAGGCCGAGGTTGCGCAGTTCGCCGTAGTAACGAATCGCTTCCTTGAAACCGTGCTGGTAGTCCGCCAGGTTGGCGATTTGCGAGCCCATGTGGAAGTGCAGCAGGCGAATGCCCTGATCCAGGCCGGCCGCGCGGAAACGCTCGACCACCGACAGCAATTGCGCCGCCGACAGACCGAATTTGGATTTCTCGCCACCGGTGTCCGCCCACTTGGACGAGGCCAGGGACGACAGACGCACGCGCAAGCCGACTTGAGGCTTGACCTTCAGCGACGCCGCTTCTTCGATCACCAGGCCGACTTCGGATTCTTTCTCGATCACGATAAAGACGTTGTGACCCAGCTTCTGGCCCATCAGCGCCAGACGAATGAACTCGCGGTCCTTGTAACCGTTGCAGACGATGGTGCCGCCCTTCGGCGCCAGGGCCAACACGGCCAGCAGCTCAGGCTTGGAGCCGGCTTCCAGACCGATGGAAACGTCCTGAGTGGCGATGATGTTTTCAATCACTGCTTCTTGCTGGTTAACCTTGATCGGGTACAGCGCGGTGTACTTGCTCTGGTATTCCAGACGCTCGATGTTCGCATCGAAGGCGCCAGTCAGCTGACGCACGCGGTCTTGCAAGATATCCGGGAAACGCACCAGCAATGGCAAGGACAAACCGCTTTTGCGCAGTTGGTCGACTTGCTCGAACAGATCAATAGGCGAACTGGTCGGACCGTTCGGACGAACTTCGACGCGACCGGCGTCGTTGATCGCGAAATACCCGGCCCCCCAATGGCGAATCCCGTAAACACTGCGGCTGTCCGCAACTGTCCATTGGCTGCCATCGTCTTTGCGTGTGCGTCGTACGGACATTGAAGTCCCCTATAAAGAAGTCATAGAGCGTCGCCTGGGTTCAGGCCGGCGCAGTCTAAAGAATGAAAATGACGATTAGCCTGCATGCAAGGGCGATAGACCTCACATTCAGGTTTGAGTTTAGAAACCGGTCAGAACAGGCTCTGTGAAAACCATGTAGACGACGCCAGACCTGTTGTCAGGACTGGATCAAGCCGAGGGTGGTTTTCACAGAGGCTGCTAGCCGCCGGACTTCTTCGCTTTGAAACCGAGTTTGATCAGCTCACCCAAGAGTAGCTCGACATGATCGCCCTGGATTTCGATGATCCCGTCTTTCAACGCCCCGCCTGTGCCGCAACGTTTCTTCAACGTGGTGGCCAGGTCCTTGAGCGCGTCTTCGGCCAACGGCACGCCGGTGATGGTGGTCACCGTCTTGCCGCCACGACCTTTGCTTTCGCGACGCACGCGAGCGATGCCGTCGCCGGCCGGGATAACGGTCTGTTTGCAGATACAGGCGTCCACCGGTTTACTGCATTCCGGGCAATGACGACCTGCGTCGGTGGAAAATACCAAGCCACCAAGGGCGGCGAAGGATGCGGCTTTTTTGGCCACCGGCAATCCTCTTGGGAGGACAAAGACTGGTCGCGGCAACTTGGGAAGTGGCCATCGACCGCGAAGCCCCACTCAGGCAGGGGCAGCGCTACTGAACCGGGCACGCTGGTTCAGTTTGAAAAGGTCGCGCAGTGTAACGGCAAAAAGCCGACTTGCTAAGAGCCAATCGGCGCCAATTTATAGCTCTTTTGCGACGTCATCCTGTTGAGCGCGCAGATAGCGCTTCAATGCGGCCAGAGAGTCCGGGCAATAAGGCTTTTGCTGGATTTCCAGCATGACCTGATCGATGGGGATAAAACGTGCTTCGAGCACCTCTTCCGGCTGCAGGATCAATGGCCCGTCCCACACCGCCGAAAACGCCGAACACCAGAGCCGGTTGCCGGTGTCTTCAAAGAAGAAGTGATCATGGGCGGTCAGTTCCACACCGCTCACACCCAGCTCTTCTTCGAGTTCGCGGGCGGCCGACTCGGTGTAGGTTTCGCTGGCGAGCACCATGCCTCCCGCCGCCACATCCCAATACCCCGGATAAATGGCTTTGCTCAGGGTTCGCCGGTGTACGCACAGTTCACCAGCCGAGTTGAACAGCATGATGTAGGTGCCGCGCCCGATCAGCCCGCGCTCACGCAAATCGGAACGGACCAGGGCGCCGAGCAGGTTGTCCTGTTCGTCGACCCAGGCGATCTGTTCGGCATCCGAGGCCGCGCGATGGGCGGCCTCTTTGGCGTCGTCGACCATAAATCAGCCTTGATTGAGCAATTGACGCAGATCGATCACTGCGGCGTTGGCTCGGGAAATGTAATTGGCCATGACCAGCGAGTGGTTAGCCAGCACGCCGAAGCCGCTGCCATTGAGGATCATCGGACTCCAGACCGGCTCTTGCGAGGCTTCCAGCTCACGAATGATCTGACGCACGCTGACCGTGGCGTTTTTCTTGGCCAATACATCGGCGAAGTCGACTTCGATGGCGCGCAACAGATGGGACAGTGCCCAGGCCTGACCACGGGCTTCGTAGAACACGTTGTCGATCTGCATCCACGGGGTCTCGATGATTTCTTCGTCGACCTGTGGCACTTGGCCCGGCGCGAGGACTTCGGTTTTCAGCGAGGTGTTGAGTTTGACCCGGCCGACACTGGCCGACAGGCGTTGTGACAGCGAACCCAGTCGGGTGCCCACGTCACCCAGCCAGTTGTTCAGGTTGTCGGCGCGGGCATAGAACAGCGCGCTTTTCTGGTTCGGATCGGACAGACGTGCCTGATAGCGGCTCAGGGAATTGATGCCTTCCTGATACTCGGACTCACTGGAAGGCAGCACCCAGCTTTTG
Organism: Pseudomonas sp. P4_C8; assembly: GCF_056401975.1. Taxonomy (NCBI): domain Bacteria; kingdom Pseudomonadati; phylum Pseudomonadota; class Gammaproteobacteria; order Pseudomonadales; family Pseudomonadaceae; genus Pseudomonas; species Pseudomonas sp. P4_C8. The sequence continues at coordinate 47,389 of NZ_JBFUIH010000023.1, forward strand.
TTGTCGAAGTTGAAACGCGGTTCAGCCTTGGCCAGATCGGCGTCTTCGGCCGACTGCGACTGTGAGCGGGCGAAGTCTTTACGCAGCGCACGGCTCAGGTCGCGGACCTGGACCAGCACGCCATATTCCCAGCTCGGCATGTTGTCCATCCATAGGCCCGGCGGGAAACGGTCGTTGGAAATATAGCCACCCGGTTTGCTCAGCAACGTCCCGGCGACGGTCTTGAGGGTTTCCACCGTGGTGTAGCCGATGACCATCTGCTTGCCTTCTTTTTCGGCAGCGATCTGGGCATTTTGCTGGACCGGGAACAGCGCAGGTTCTGCACTCCAATACCAACCCAGGGCAATCGTAACCAGCAGATAAAGGCCGATCAGCGTGGCCAGCGCCCGACTGAACAGCAGGCCGCCAAAGTAACTGCGGGTGGCCGATTTAGGTTCAGCGGCACGTTCAGGTGCGCTGCCCGCGCGGTTCTTCCAGTCCAGCATGGCGATATCCTTTCAATCACTTGAGTTCATCGGTTCGACCACAACCATACAACAACGAGCCTTTGGCCGGCACCCGTCGTTGGACCTATCCCGAAATTTGGCGTAGAAAAACCAGCCTCCCTTGCCAATGAACTCAAGCGTGCATGCCCGCTTTAATAGCCCCTGACCATCATTGAAACCTGCTGCACCTCGGCCGGCATGAAAAGATGGGCGATGCCTTCGCCGTCTGTTGTGCGCTGGACAGTCTCCCCGTCCACGGTCGCGATGTAGCTGCGCTGCACCAGCGGCTCACCCGTGACGCTGTCGATCAGGCGGAAAATCCTGGGTGTTCGAGAGGGCTGGGGCGGCGGATTGTTCATCAACCCCATGACCTTGCAGTCAAAGGCCTGCTCCGCAATCGGCCAGTCACCGTAGTCGGCTTCAGCCCTGACCAACCACCACTCGCCCCGCTCAATCCGGTCGAGCACTTCGCTGTCGATATCGATCAGCAAACCGGCGCGCAACTCGCTCAGGCCTTCAATGGGTTGCCGATCGTTCAACGCCTGGCGCACATGATCCATCGCTTCCTCGCCGGGACAAGCATGCTGGCGCTCCCACGCGGTCAGATGAAAGTCATGGACCAGCCTCATGCCAACGTCTCGGTGTTCCACTCGTCGGAGCCCATGGTTCGACTGATTTCATGTCTCCAGTAAATGCGTCGGTAGCTGAAGTGAACCTTCTCCAACTGGGTGATGTGCGCAGTGCCCGCGTCTTGGCAGTGGGGCAACAGCACCTCGGCGCCGATGATCACCGCGTCATCAAGCTCCATCGTGTAGAAATGCTCCTGCATTCCCTGAGCCGAGGTGCGATACCACTCGACGCGGCACTTGCTGAGCAACTCGCCGGAACACAAGGCGATATTGATCAGGGGCGACGATTTGTCGATGGTCTTGGTGATGATCAAGGGCTTGTGCATCCGGCGCCCCGCTCCCGAGCCTTTGGGCACGAAAATGCCATGGCTCAGTGCCTGAATCATGATCTGGTCCTCACGACCCAGTTGGTAGACGTTACCCACTGACGCCTCGGTGAAGGCGCCCGCGCTGATCAGGCCTTGTCGTTCGCCTTTGAGGGTCATGAATGCAGGGGTTGGCATGACGGGGTTCCTTTGGTTTTTGTGGGAAATAAGGGGGTGACCGGATTGGATTGATCCAATTCGATAAGAGCTTCTTCATCTCCATCTTCCTCGAAAGGCGTCCACGGCTTGCCGATCGAGAGGGTGATCAGATAGCGCTCTTCAGTTGGGCGCTTGTCGTACTTGAATCGATGCATGTGCATCATGACTTGGTATTTTTTGCCAGCCTTCCAGTAGACCGTTCCTCCTTTATTCACATCTCGCAATTGCGCTCGCCATTCAGGCGTATCGGCAAAGGGTGGATAGTGTTTTCTGCCGGCCACCCTCCATCCGCCCGCGCGCCACTGATCTTGCAAACTCAGAGCTACCTTCAGGGCGTCATCGAGCAGCAGCGGCTCGACTTGAGGGGACATGCGGATACTTGTACTCACGTTGTCGTCAAAGGTGATGGTAAAAAAACGCGCCTGAGGCGTAACGAATTCGTACTGCGGGTCGATGAATCGCAATCGCGCATCGGTCTTGGGAAGACCGAGCCAGATATGACCGCGTATCAAGGGGCTAAACGAAGCGGACGAGCGCTTGTGCATGTCTTCATAAGTACCGCCCATTTCCAGAGCAATTTCTGGTTCGTCCGAAAGTAGTCCGATTGCCCAAATCACGGCCAGCACACTCAAAATAATCATCAATGCCTGCCGCCAGCCGCGAACCGCTCGCCACGATAGGATCATGACTGCCCGCCCCCCACGGCGATTTCCCGAATGGATTGCTCCATTGCCGACCGGTTGTCGTCCTGTAACATCTCGTCAAAGCGAGCCGCGGCCTGCAGCACAAATGGCATTCGTTGATTGATGTCCGACAAGTCCGCCAGCGGGTTGCTATCAAAGCCAATGGTGCGACCATCCTCTACGCGCTGGCACTGGCTGGTGAGCGTCAACTCGATTGCCCGGGCCACGCCGGATGGAAAACCTGTCACGTAGGAAACATGGTTGCCACGCAGCAACGCCACCAATTGGCGATCCTTGTAAATCGTGGGCTGGAGAATGTTGCTCTGCTCATGCCAAGCCAAACGTTCCACGCTAGTAGCTATATCACCTGCCTCTATAGCCTCAAAGGCTTGCAAAACCTCAATGTAACTCAGCCCGAAAGGGAGCTTTCTCTGGTCCACCGGCCAAAGCACTGGAAATTTCGGATGTCCAGAGATGCCCTCGCGGGCCTTCAGGCACTTCTTCAATTCCACCAATCCACGCTTCGCATAAAACTCATGCAATGGAAAAACATCCAGAAACAGCGTGGTATTCCCCAGCGCCATCATGTCGTGCACATGCAGGAACTGCTGCTGTACCAAGGACAAGTCTTCCCCGGCAAAACGGATATCCACTGAGGGCACAGGATTGCGCGCATCCGCTTCTTTATAGTCACGCAAGGCATCCGCCTGTTCCGACATCCTGCCCGGAGTCAAAAGCCCGGACTCACGGCGGCCGTCTTGCAAACGCTGCCGTGCCTCCCACTCCTCACGAATACGTTCAACACTGTCCGTTGCATGCAGCAACCCACAACCCACCTGCTTGGAGGCAAACGCCGCCAGACCGGCCCACTGAAACCTTGGGTCATGCAACCACAGCCGGGCATAGGCCGCGTTGATCGCTCGATTGCGCGCCACCGGGTCGGCAATCAATACGCCCTTCGGGGCGACGATCTCCTCCGCCTCGCGCTGATACGTACGCCAAAGGCAGGAGCACGTGAGGATCGGCACGTCAGTGACCAAGGTCTTGCTGCCATAAAGCCGCTCCTCTTTACACTCACAGTCAGCAACGGGGGTGCTGTTGTGATTCAGGCGCTGGTCATCGCTGGAATGTTGTTCAAAACACTGAGTCATGAGTTTCGGTTGGCTACCAAGGGAATCCCTGAACCCTAACAGCCGAAAATCCCGGGCGAATCATGCCGACGCAAAATCAGAATTCCCTGACAGACGAGGCTCGCCGCAGCGAAGGAAGTGGCCCTGAAGCGAAAAGGAAATCTCCTGAAACCGCCTGAATGCGGGGGCCGGCATAACGCAGCCCCCCAAACAAGACCGACCGGTCACAAACTGAATGACGCTGCATTACAGATAATTGCCGCACGACTCTCATCCCACTGAAAAGAGGTGCTAGCATAGAGCCACCAGTCGATCTCAGCATTTACCCTAACTAGTAGTCAGGATATGACCGAGCCAGAAGACCCCAGCCGTGAGCGCCTCAAGCACCACTTTGCCCAGCGGGTGATTCATCAGGCACGTCAAATTCTTGAGATCTGGCAGCGCCTGCAACGCAGTGAGTGGTCCACCGCCGACTTATCGGAGCTGAGCGAGGCCAACCTGCGCCTGCTGCGGTTTGCCGAGCGTTTCGAGCAACCGGAACATACGCAACTGGCGCGCCACATCGGTCAGTCGCTGGAGGCTGTCGACGCCAATCGCGGACGCCTGAGCAGCGGGCTGATCACCGATCTCAATCGCTTGATGCAACGCTTGTCACGCACCGGCCTGCGCCATGGCGATCAACTTGAACAAACCTTCCTGCCGCCACTGCGCAAGCCGATCTACGTGATGCTGCAGGATTACGACCGCGCCGAGCGTCTGGCCAAGCAGCTGGAGTTTTTTGGGCTCAGCGCTCAAGCCCTCGACAGCGTTGCGGCGTTCCGTTCTTCGATGGTCGAGCGCTTGCCCGCGGCGATCGTCATGGACGTGGACTTCAGTGGTGCCGGCATCGGCTTGAGACTGGCCGCCGAAGCCCAGGAAGGCCTTGATCATCAATTGCCGCTGTTGTTCTTCAGCCTGCACGAAACCGACACCCCGACCCGCCTCGCCGCCGTGCGTGCCGGTGGCCAGGAGTTTCTCACCGGCACCCTGGAAGCTTCGAGTCTGCTGGAGAAAATCGAAGTCCTGACCTGTGTCGCTCAGTACGAACCTTATAAAGTGCTGATCATCGACGACTCCCGCGCCCAGGCCCTGCACACCGAACGCCTGTTGAACAGCGCCGGGATCGTCACGCGCACGTTGATCGATCCGATTCAGGCCATGGCCGAACTCTCGGACTTTCAACCTGACCTGATCATCCTCGACATGTACATGCCGACCTGCACCGGTACTGAACTGGCCAAGGTGATCCGTCACAACGACCGTTATGTCAGCGTGCCGATCATTTACCTGTCGGCCGAAGACGATCTGGACAAGCAACTCGACGCCATGAGCGAAGGCGGCGACGACTTCCTGACCAAGCCGATCAAGCCGCGCCACCTGATCACCACCGTGCGCAACCGCGCGGCACGGGCACGAAATCTGAAAGCCCGGATGGTCCGCGACAGCCTTACCGGCCTGTATAACCACACGCACATTTTGCAATTGCTTGAAGACTGCAGTTTCCGCTCCCGCCGCGAGAGCAAGCCGCTGTGCTTTGCGATGCTCGACATCGACCACTTCAAACGCGTCAATGACAGCCACGGCCACCCCATGGGCGACCGGGTAATCAAGAGCCTGGCGCTGTTCTTGAAGCAACGCTTGCGCAAGACCGACTTCATCGGCCGCTATGGCGGCGAAGAGTTCGCGATCGTCATGCCGGACACCGACCTCCAATCGGCTTACTCAGTGCTGAATGAAATTCGTCAGCGCTTTGCCGAAATTCACTATCCCGCCCAGCCTCAAGACCTTCGGTGCACATTCAGTGCCGGCGTGGTGGAGCTGTGCGAACACTCCGACGGCCTGATGATGGCCAGTCAGGCGGACGAGGCGCTGTACCGCGCCAAGGATGCCGGACGCAACCGTGTTCAGGCGGCGCGAACATCACGGCAAAGTGCCACTTTTTTATCGAAATCCACCGATTCGGTCATAACGCTGTAACACAAACGCAATAAATTCAGGCGCTTACCATTCTGCCCTTGGTAGACACGCTATGCGCCTGAAGTTGCTGACCAATCTCAACACCCTCCTTTTAGTCGCCGTGTGTGTAGCCCTTGGCGCCACACTGTGGTGGTCGCAAAAGGCCCTGGAGCGCCCTTATCTTTTGATGGAGCGTTATCTAGGCCTGTCCCGGCAGTTTCAGAATGAGGTCGCGCGCAACATCGAGGACTACCTCGCCAGTGGCGATGCACTGCGCCTCAGCAGCGCCAGCCAGGCCATTGACGTCTTGCAAAAGGAGCTCGGTGAGCTGCCACCGGCGCTCGCCGACACCTTGCGCCCGAGCCTGTCGAACCTGGATGAGTTCAGCAAAACCGATCTGTTGGCCGCTGGCAAACTCGCGGGCGACCCGCAAGCGCTGCTGCTGCAAGCCGAACGCGAACTCGGCGCCAGCCTCGACCAACTCAGCCAATACGCCAGTGCGAACGCGGCCTACCTGACGCCGCTGCTCGCCGCCTCGCAACACTTGGGCAGGCTGTCTCTGGCACGGGACAAACTGGTGAGCAGTGGCCGCAGCGAATTGGCCGCCGACGTCGAACGCGAAGTGGCCAACATCCGCACTCAGGCGGAACTGCTGGGCAGCTTGCCGCTGCTCGGCGTCACCGCCAAGAGTGAATCGAACACCGATGATTTCGCGTCGATGATGGGCCTGGAGAACACCGAGAAAGCTGCCGCCGAAGACGCGGGGGTCGGCCTCAAGCGTGAACTCAACAGCCTGCTCTCGCGCTACCCGGCCGAACTGTCGCGCACCCGCGATCAGATCCAGAAGCGCACCGATCTGAGCGCCGCCACGCACCTGAAAATCGCCGCAGTGCAGCAAGCGATTGCCGGACTCGAGCCCGTGGTCCGCGCCCAGCACGGCCAGATCCAGGGCGAAGTACGGTTGATGCAGGGTGTGATGATCGGGCTGATCCTGCTGATCGCCTTACTCATCGATACCCTGCAACGACGCCTGGCCCGAACCCTGACCAACCTGGCGCCGGCCCTGTCTACGTGGGCAGAAGGCGACTTCAGCCGGGACATCGAACTGGGCAATACCAACCGCGAATTGCACGACATTCAAGCGTCGCTCAATCGCTTGCGCGCTTATCTGGTGGATCTGGTCGGGACCATTCGTCTCAACGCCGAGCAAGTCGCCGGCAGCAGCCGAACCCTGGCCGATTTGAGTAATGACCTGCACAGCGGTGCCGAACATCAGGCAGGCGACACCGCACTGATCCGCGATTCGCTCGGTGAACTGGAGGCGACGATTCAACAGGTCGCCGGCGATGCCAGCCAGGCAGCCGACGCCAGTCGTCATGCCGGCCTGGCAGTTGCGCACGGCCAGAAAGTCATCGGCCTGAGCCTTACCGGCCTGCATGCGTTAGTGGGTGAAGTGCAGGGTAACGCGCAGATGATCGAACACCTTGCCGAAGAATCGGCGACCATCGGCGGCGTGCTGACGGTGATCCGCTCGATTGCCGACCAGACCAACCTGCTGGCCCTGAACGCCGCCATCGAGGCAGCTCGCGCCGGCGAAATGGGTCGAGGGTTTGCGGTGGTGGCGGAAGAGGTTCGCTCGCTGGCGCAACGCACAGCAGGGGCCACCGCAGAAATTCAGACGCTGATTGCCGGCCTGCAAACCGCCGCGCGTCAATCGGTGGAGGGCATGCGCGCGCAGGTTGAACATGCCGAAGCCACGGCCAATCAGGCGCAAGCGGCCGACGGGGCGCTGGATAGAATCGTCGGGGCTATCCAGACCATTTCCGACACTGCCGTGCGCATTGCCGATGTCACCGCCCAGCAGAGCGGCGCGGTCAGCGAGATTCGTGACCACAGCGAGCGAATTCACCAATTGGGTGGGGATAACTTGCTGCGCATTGGTGAAGGGCGTGAGCAAGGGGAGAACCTTTTGGTGCTGGGCGGGCGGCTGCGTACGGCCGTTCAGGCCTTTCGCGTCTGATAGATCGCTATCGCGAGCAGGCTCGCTCCCACAAGGGTACGCTTTCCCCTGTGGGAGCGAGTCTTCTCGCGATAGCGCCAGAACAATCACCGCACAACGCCCCACCCTGCACACCCGCCCGCTGTCCGCTATCATGCCCCCAATTCCGATACGCGAGATTGTCATGCGCCGTTTGCTCTGCCTGCTGCTTTTAGTGCTCGCCCTGCCGGCCACCGCCGCCGGGTTGCCGGACACCCGGCCCAGTTCCACTCTGGGCGTGATCAACAACAGCGCTGACTTTCTGCCGGTGCGCGAAGCCTTTCAATTGAGCCTGATAGACAGCACGCCGCAGTTGATCAAGCTGCGTTTCGTCGCGACCGAAGGGTATTACCTCTATCGCCATCGTTTCCAATTTCGGGCTGACCCGGCCGATATAAGTCTGGGCGCAGCAATACTGCCCAAGGGCGAGCAGAAGCACGATGAGTACTTCGGCGATGTCGAGGTTTATCACGGCGTTGTTGACGTAGAAATACCGCGCACCGATCAACGTGCCTTCACACTGGCCGTGACGTATCAGGGCTGCGCCGACAAAGGCCTGTGCTATCCACCGGAAACCGAGCGCCTGAGCATTGAAGGCATCGGCACCCCGACCTCAGCGCAAAGCGTTGGCTGGCGCGAGCTTGCACTGTTCCTCCTCGCCGGCTTGGGCCTGACGTTCACCCCTTGCGTGCTGCCGATGCTGCCCATCCTGTCCGGTGTGGTGCTGCGTGGGCAGGTCGGTGGTTGGCGCGGCTTCAATCTGTCTTTGGCCTACGTGCTGCCGATGGCCGCCTGCTTCGCCCTGCTCGGTGCGCTGATGGGGATGTTCGGCGCGCAGCTCAACCTTCAGGCACGCCTGCAATCGGCCTGGGTACTGGTGCCGTTTGCGATGTTTTTTGCGCTGTTTGCGCTGGCGATGTTCGGCGTATTCGAACTCAAGCTGCCGCAGGCCATCAGCAGTCGCCTGGATCGCATCGCCGGCCGCACTGAAGGAGGTTCACTGTGGGGCGCCGCGGTGTTGGGCGTGGTGTCCAGCCTGTTGGTTTCGCCCTGCGTTTCCGCGCCCCTGGCCGGCGCGCTGCTGTACATCAGTGCCAGCGGCGATGCGCTGGGCGGTGGACTGAAACTGTTCATGCTAGGCCTCGGCATGGGCGCGCCGCTGTTGCTGGTGGCCACCGGTGGTGCGGCCTGGCTGCCGAAAAGCGGGCCGTGGCTGGTGTATGTGAAAAACGCCATTGGGGTGCTGTTGCTGGGATTGGCGATCGGACTGCTCAGCCGGGTACTGCCGGGCCAGATCACCTTGCTGCTGATCGGCTTACTGGCCGGCGGTGTCGGCTTGTTCATGGGCGCACTGGAGTTCGTCTACAAGCCCCCTCGAAAACGCCTGGGTCAGCTGCTGGGGATGTTCCTGGTGTTTTACGCACTGGCGTGCTGGTTCGGGGCGTTCAGCGGTCAGACCGATCCGTTCAACCCGATTGGTCAATCGCGCGTGATTGCGGGTAACGAACCACCGCAAAACACCGGAACCTGGCAAACAATCAGCACGCCCTCAGAGTTGGATCGCGTGCTCGCCGATGCTCAATCCTCCGGCACCCCGCTGCTGCTCGACTGGTACGCCGACTGGTGCATCAGCTGCAAAGTCATCGAACACGAAGTGCTCAACGACGCCACAGTCGTGGAACGCCTGCAAGGTTATCGACTGGTTCGTTTCGATATCACCGCCAGCAATGCCGAACAACGCGCCCTGCTCGACCGTTACAAGCTGTTCGGTCCTCCGGCCTTGATGTTTTTCGGCAAGGACGGTGTTGAACGCACCGATGTGCGAGTGATCGGCGAGATCAACGCCAAAGACTTCGTTGAACGTGTTGCGAAAGCAAATGACCAGACTTAAACACCCGGTCACATATTTCGCGCAAACATCGGCTATCGTGCTGGCTATTGCATAGAACTGGACAGTCACAAAGGCTTTGCGGCATAGTCGCCGGGTTCTGACACTTGCCCACAGATAACAAGGAACAGCAGATGGCGACCCTATTGGTGCTGCACGGCCCCAACCTGAACTTGCTCGGCACCCGCGAACCGGGCACCTACGGCGCTACGACACTGGCGCAGATCAACCAGGACCTGGAACGCCGCGCCCGTGAAGCCGGCCACCATTTGCTGCACCTGCAAAGCAACGCCGAGTACGAATTGATCGACCGCATCCATGCCGCTCGCGGCGAAGGTGTGGACTTCATTTTGATCAATCCAGCAGCTTTTACGCACACAAGTGTCGCATTACGTGACGCGCTGCTGGCAGTGAGCATCCCATTCATCGAAGTGCATTTGTCTAACGTGCACAAACGCGAACCTTTCCGCCATCACTCTTACTTCTCCGACGTAGCGGTGGGAGTGATCTGCGGCCTTGGCGCCAGCGGTTATCGACTGGCCCTGGAGGCCGCACTAGAACAGCTTGAAACACAGGCAACGGCTTGAACTACAAGCGTTAAACGCCCCTGACCGACCCTTGGGAGTTGATGATTCATGGATATCCGTAAAGTTAAGAAACTGATCGAACTGCTGGAAGAGTCCGGCATCGACGAGCTCGAGATCAAGGAAGGCGAAGAGTCCGTACGCATCAGCCGTCATAGCAAAACCCCGGCTCAGCAGTACTACGCACCGGCTCCAATGCACGCTCCGGCACCAGCGCCTGTTGCTGCTCCGGTTGCCGCTGCCGCTGCACCTGCTGCTCCGGCCGCACCTGTTCTGAACGGCACCGTTGCCCGTTCGCCGATGGTCGGTACGTTCTATCGCAAATCTTCGCCATCCTCGCCTTCGTTCGTTGAAGTCGGCCAGACCGTGAAAAAAGGCGACACCCTGTGCATCGTCGAAGCCATGAAGATGATGAACCACATCGAAGCTGAAACCAGCGGCGTGATCGAATCCATCCTCGTCGAAGACGGCCAGCCGGTTGAGTACGACCAACCGCTGTTCACCATCGTTTGAACCGCGGAGAAACTTTGATGACTGCGAAGTTGGAAAAAGTTCTGATCGCCAACCGCGGTGAGATTGCCCTGCGGATCCTGCGTGCCTGCAAAGAGATGGGCATCAAGACTGTCGCCGTTTACTCCAAGGCCGACAAAGAACTGATGCACCTGGGCCTGGCAGACGAATCCGTCTGCATCGGTCCGGCCTCGGCCGCGCACTCTTACCTGCACATCCCGGCAATCATCGCCGCAGCTGAAGTGACCGGCGCTACCGCCATTCACCCAGGCTACGGTTTCCTTGCGGAAAACGCTGATTTCGCTGAACAGGTCGAGAACTCCGGCTTCGCCTTCATTGGCCCCAAAGCCGACACCATTCGCCTGATGGGCGACAAGGTATCGGCCAAGCACGCCATGATCGCTGCGGGCGTTCCAACCGTTCCGGGTTCCGACGGCCCACTGCCTGAAGACGAAGAAACCGCTCTGCGCATCGGTCGCGAAGTCGGTTACCCGGTGATCATCAAGGCCGCTGGCGGCGGTGGTGGTCGCGGCATGCGCGTTGTGCATAACGAAGAAGACCTGATCTCTTCTGCGAAACTGACCCGCTCCGAAGCTGGCGCGGCGTTTGGCAACCCGATGGTCTATCTGGAAAAATTCCTGACCAACCCACGCCACGTGGAAGTCCAGGTACTTTCCGACGGCCAGGGCCACGCCATCCATCTGGGCGACCGCGATTGCTCGCTGCAACGTCGTCACCAGAAGGTTCTCGAAGAAGCGCCGGCACCGGGCATCGACGAGAAAGCACGCCAGGAAGTCCTCGCTCGCTGCGTCAAGGCCTGCATCGACATCGGTTACCGTGGCGCCGGCACTTTCGAGTTCCTTTACGAGAACGGCCACTTCTACTTCATCGAGATGAACACTCGTGTCCAGGTAGAGCACCCGGTTTCGGAAATGGTTACCGGCATCGACATCGTCAAGGAGATGCTCAGCATCGCCGCTGGCAACAAGTTGTCGTACACCCAGGACGACGTGGTGATCCGCGGTCACGCCCTGGAATGCCGAATCAACGCCGAAGACCCGAAAACCTTCATGCCGAGCCCAGGCACGGTCAAGCATTTCCACGCACCAGGCGGCAACGGCGTTCGCGTCGATTCGCACCTGTACAGTGGTTATGCCGTTCCGCCGAACTACGATTCGTTGATCGGCAAGCTGATCACCTACGGCGCAACCCGTGAAGAAGCCATGGCGCGCATGCGCAATGCGCTGGACGAAATCGTTGTCGACGGGATCAAGACCAACATCCCGCTGCACCGCGATCTGGTCCGTGATGAAGGCTTCTGCAAAGGTGGAGTCAACATCCACTACCTTGAGCACAAGCTCGCTGGTGAGAAGCACTAAGTTTCGACCCAATCAACAAAGCCGCCTTCGGGCGGCTTTGTTGTTTCTGGATATTTCATCTCACCTATTGCCATGCCCCCTTGTGGGAGCGAGCCTGCTCGCGAAGGCTATGTCCCATCCAATATTGAAATGACTGACACACCGCTTTCGCGAGCAGGCTCGCTCCCACAAGGAACTGCAAGGGCAAGCGACTCCCACAAAACCTCCGCGCTCGCGTAAACTTGCGCGCTTCTCGCAGCCCGCTAGGCTGCAATCAATATTTTTCAAAGGTGCCCGCCATGCCTTGGCTGCAAGTCCGTCTCGCCATCAGCCCAGAACAAGCCGAAACCTACGAAGACGCGTTCCTTGAAGTGGGCGCCGTATCGGTGACCTTCATGGACGCCGAAGATCAGCCAATCTTCGAGCCAGAACTCAATACCACACCGCTGTGGTCGCACACGCACCTGCTGGCCCTGTTCGAAGGCGGTACCGAAGCCGCCAGCGTATTGGCCCACCTTGAGCTGCTGACCGGCAGCCCGCTGCCCGAGCATCACAGCGAAGTCATCGAAGACCAGGATTGGGAGCGCAGCTGGATGGACGGCTTCCAGCCGATGCGTTTCGGTCAGCGCCTGTGGATCGTCCCGAGCTGGCACGCCGCGCCCGAGCCTGACGCCGTGAATCTGTTGCTTGACCCGGGCCTGGCGTTTGGCACCGGCACCCACCCGACCACCGCGCTGTGCCTGGAATGGCTCGATGGCCAGGACCTGAAAGACTGCAACGTGCTGGATTTTGGCTGCGGTTCGGGGATTCTGGCGATTGCCGCCCTGCTGCTGGGCGCCAAGGAAGCCGTCGGCACCGACATCGACGTCCAGGCACTGGAAGCCTCGCGCGACAACGCCGGGCGCAATAACATTGCCGAAGCACTCTTCCCGCTGTATCTGCCGGAAGATCTGCCGCCGGTCAAAGCGGACGTGCTGGTCGCCAACATCCTTGCCGGGCCGTTGGTTTCCCTGGCCCCGCAACTGTCCAGCCTGGTGAAACCGGGTGGACGCCTGGCGTTGTCCGGTATCCTCGCCGAACAAGGTGAAGACGTTGCCGCCGCCTATGCTCAAGACTTCGATCTGGATCCGATTGCCAATCGCGATGGCTGGGTGCGCATTACCGGCCGTCGGCGCTAGAATGAACGCCTGCATAAACCGGATCGCCGCATGACCGATAGCTTCGTCACCCAGTGCCCGCATTGCCAAACCAGCTTCCGCGTCAGCCATGCCCAGTTGAGCGTGGCCCGTGGAGTGGTTCGTTGCGGCTCCTGCTTGCAGGTATTCAACGCCGCCAAACAATTGCTGGAACAACGGGCCGGTAAAGAAGCCGTCAAACCGGTTGCCCCGGCCATCGCTGAACCGCCGGTGCAACGCGCTATCAGCCAAAAGCAGTGGACCGCCTCCGAACTGGATCTGGACAGCCTGGACCTGGACGAAGAGCTCGCCCGACTCGAACAGCGGGAAATCCAGCCAACCACAGAGTTTGGCCGGCACCGCGAAGACGGACTCAGTGCTCGTCGCGACTCTATCGAGCACGACGAAGAGCCGTGGTCCGATAGCCTCTTCAGCGAGTCGGCCGCCGACCGCGCCCAGTCAGCAGAAACCGAACAGCCGGAATCAGAACCTGAACCGAGCAAGCACTCGCGAACCGAGCCTTCGTTTTCGCTGGAGCCGGTTGATCTGGACGAAGAGCCCCAGGTGCCCCATCTGCGCCTAAACGACCCACTCGACGCCCCCCTCAACCACGAGCGCCTATCAGCGACCGAAGAACTCGACGACAACCTGCCATCCATCGAACCGTTGCGCAAACGTCGCGAGCGCAGTGAACCGGGCGTGCGCGCCGAGGCACTGCAGGACCTGACCGACGACCCACTGCAACTGGATTGGCAAAAGCGACGATCCCCCTGGGGCCGGCGATTGTTCTGGTTGCTCCTGGTCTTGCTTGGCGCCGCCGCGCTCGCGGGCCAATACATTGCCTACCAATTCGACGAGCTGGCCCGCCAGGACCAGTACCGCCCCTGGTTCCAGCAACTGTGCCCGAAAATCGGCTGCACCGTGCCGTCCAAAGTCGACATTGCCAAAATCAAAAGCAGCAATCTGGTGGTCCGAAGCCACCCGGAATTCAGTGGTGCCCTGGTGGTCGATGCGATCATCTACAACCGCGCCGCGTTCTCCCAGCCTTTCCCGTTGCTGGAACTGCGCTTTGCCGACCTTAATGGCCATTTGATTGCCAGCCGTCGCTTCAAACCCGGCGAGTACCTCAATGGCGACCTCGAAGGCATGGCGGAAATGCCACCGCAAACGCCAATCCACATCGCACTGGATATTCTCGACCCGGGCGCCAAAGCGGTGAACTACAGCCTGAGCTTCCACTCCCCCGAGTGAAACGCTTTACCGTTACAGGCTTGGCGGAAGATTTCTGACTGGTACCGTCCATACCTGACTGCTGGTAATAACAGCATAACTGTTCAGATTTTGTTCAATTCAGCCTTTATCCAGTCATCGAGAGCGGGTATCATGCCAACCCTTTTTCGAACTCTAATGATCCGGCCCCACAACAGGGAAGTCCTATGTCGGCGGTACGCATCGGTCCATATACATTGCAAAACGGCTTGATTCTCGCCCCGATGGCGGGAGTCACCGACCAACCCTTTCGTCAGCTGTGCAAGCGATTGGGCGCGGGGCTGGTTGTCTCGGAAATGGTCACCAGTGACATGAGTTTGTGGAACACCCGCAAGTCGCGGATGCGCATGATCCACGAAGGTGATCCCGAGCCACGCTCGGTCCAGATCGCCGGTGGTGATGCACAGATGCTGGCGGACGCGGCCCGGGCCAACGTCGAACTGGGCGCGCAGATTATTGATATCAACATGGGTTGTCCGGCGAAGAAGGTCTGCAACAAGGCTGCCGGTTCCGCGCTGTTGAAGGATGAAGCATTGGTCACCGAGATCCTGCAGGCCGTGGTGGCTGCGGTTGATGTGCCGGTGACCCTGAAGATCCGTACCGGCTGGGACCGGGACAACAAGAATGGTTTGACGGTGGCAAAGATCGCCGAGCAGGCAGGCATTACGGCGTTGGCGGTCCATGGCCGCACCCGTGCCGATCTGTACACCGGTGAAGCCGAGTACGACACCATTGCCGCGATCAAGCAGGCGGTGTCGATGCCGGTCTTTGCCAATGGCGATATCGATTCACCCGAGAAGGCCCGGTACGTGCTCGATGCGACCGGTGCCGATGGTTTGTTGGTAGGCCGGGCTGCCCAGGGGCGGCCATGGATTTTTCGTGAGATCGAGCATTTCCTGCGTACCGGCGAAAAACTCCCGGCGCTGGAATTGATCGAGGTGGAACGCATTCTGCTAGAGCATCTGGCCGCCCTGCACGTTTTCTATGGAGACGTGATGGGTGTCCGTATCGCTCGAAAGCATGTGGGCTGGTATCTCGCAACCTTGCCGGGCGCCAGGGAGTTTCGCGCCCACTTCAATCGTTTGGAAGATACGGAAGCACAATGCGCCAACGTTCAGGGCTTCTTTGCCGAACGTTACAAGAGCCTGACAGGGGACGGAGAAGGGGTGGCCGCATGACGATGATGACCGAGACTTTAGTGAGTGGAACAACACCCGTGAGCGACAACGTAAATTTGAAACAGCACCTCAATACGCCCAGCGAAGAAGGTCAGACCCTTCGCGGGAGTGTCGAGAAGGCGCTGCACAATTATTTCGCCCACCTTGAGGGCGCTGCCGTCACGGATGTGTACAACCTGGTGCTCTCCGAAGTCGAGGCTCCCCTGCTCGAGTGCGTGATGAACTACGTCAAGGGCAACCAGACCAAGGCCAGCGAGCTGCTAGGGCTCAACCGAGGCACGCTGCGCAAGAAACTCAAGCAGTACGATTTGCTGTAAGCATTCAATCAAACCAGAAAGGCGCCCGCGTAAAACCGGTCGCCTTTTTTGCTGACTCCTTTGCTTTTGATGGAAATTGAAATGACCGACCAGACTACCCGCCTGCCGATCCGCCGCGCCTTGATCAGCGTTTCCGACAAGACCGGGATCCTCGAATTCGCCAAAGAGCTTGAAGCCCTGGGCGTCGAGATCCTCTCTACCGGCGGGACGTTCAAGCTGCTGAGCGACAACGGCGTTGCCGCAGTGGAAGTCGCGGATTACACCGGTTTCGCAGAAATGATGGACGGTCGGGTGAAAACCCTGCACCCGAAAATCCACGGCGGGATCCTCGGTCGTCGCGGTATCGATGACGCCATCATGAGCGAGCACGGCATCAAGCCGATCGACCTGGTCGCGGTCAACCTGTACCCGTTCGAAGCCACCATCAACAAGCCTGGCTGCGACCTGCCGACCGCGATCGAGAACATCGACATCGGTGGCCCGACCATGGTCCGCTCGGCGGCCAAGAACCACAAAGACGTGGCCATCGTGGTCAACGCCAGCGATTACGCCAGCGTTCTGGAAGGCCTCAAGGCCGGCGGCCTGACTTACGCTCAGCGTTTCGACCTGATGCTCAAGGCCTTCGAACACACCGCCGCCTACGACGGCATGATCGCCAACTACATGGGCACCGTGAACCAGGCTGCTGAAACACTCAGCACTGAAGGTCGCAGCGAGTTCCCGCGCACCTTCAACAGCCAGTTCGTCAAGGCTCAAGAAATGCGCTACGGCGAGAACCCGCACCAAAGCGCGGCGTTCTACGTGGAAGCCAAGCCTGCCGAAGTCGGCATCGCCACCGCAACCCAGTTGCAGGGCAAAGAACTGTCGTACAACAACGTGGCCGACACCGACGCCGCGCTGGAATGCGTGAAGAGCTTCGTCAAGCCGGCCTGCGTGATCGTCAAACACGCCAACCCGTGCGGCGTAGCCGTGAGCCCGGACGCCGAAGGCGGTATTCGCCAGGCCTACGAACTGGCTTATGCCACCGACACCGAATCGGCCTTCGGCGGCATCATCGCCTTCAACCGCGAACTGGATGCTGAAACCGCCAAAGCCATCGTCGAGCGTCAGTTCGTCGAAGTGATCATCGCCCCGAGCGTCAGCGAAGAAGCCCGTGCCATCGTGGCGGCAAAAGCCAATGTGCGCCTGCTGGCCTGCGGCGAATGGTCGGCTGATCGCGCCGCTGCCTGGGACTACAAACGCGTCAACGGTGGCCTGCTGGTGCAGAGCCGTGATATCGGCATGATCGGCGCCGATGACCTGAAAGTCGTGACCAAGCGCGCACCGACCGAACAGGAAATCAACGACCTGATCTTCGCCTGGAAAGTGGCCAAGTACGTTAAGTCCAACGCCATCGTCTACGCCAAGAACCGTCAGACCATCGGTGTCGGCGCAGGCCAGATGAGCCGTGTGAACTCCGCCCGTATCGCTGCGATCAAGGCTGAACACGCCGGCTTGCAGGTACAGGGTGCAGTCATGGCATCGGACGCCTTCTTCCCGTTCCGCGACGGCATCGACAACGCGGCCAAGGTCGGCATCACGGCGGTGATCCAGCCAGGCGGCTCGATGCGTGATAACGAAGTGATTGCTGCAGCCGACGAAGCCGGCATCGCTATGGTATTCACCGGCATGCGCCACTTCCGTCACTAATATCATCAGGCCTGCAATGCGCAGACCTGTAGGAGCAAGGCTTGCCCGCGATGGCGTCCTCGAGACTGTCATCGCGGGCAAGCCTTGCTCCCACAACCGAGGTTTTTGAAATGAATGTTTTGATCATTGGCAGCGGTGGCCGTGAACACGCACTGGCCTGGAAAGTGGCTCAGGATCCGCGCGTGCAGAAAGTATTCGTGGCCCCCGGCAACGCCGGCACCGCCATCGAAGCCAAGTGCGAGAACGTCGCTATCGACGTGCTGGCCCTTGAGCAGCTGGCCGACTTTGCCGAGAAAAACGTTTCCCTGACCATCGTCGGTCCGGAAGTGCCGCTGGTTGCAGGCGTGGTCGATCTGTTCCGCAGCCGTGGCCTGGACTGCTTCGGTCCGACCGCTGGCGCTGCCCAGCTGGAAGGTTCGAAAGCCTTCACCAAGGACTTCCTGGCGCGCCACAAGATCCCGACCGCCGACTACCAGAACTTCACCGAGATCGAGCCTGCCCTGGCTTATCTGCGTGAAAAAGGCGCACCGATCGTGATCAAGGCCGATGGCCTGGCCGCCGGCAAAGGTGTGATCGTTGCCATGACCCTGGCAGAAGCCGAAGACGCCGTGCGCGACATGCTCGCGGGCAACGCGTTCGGCGACGCCGGTTCGCGCGTGGTCATCGAAGAGTTCCTGGACGGCGAAGAAGCCAGCTTTATCGTCATGGTCGACGGCAAGAACGTGCTGCCAATGGCCACCAGCCAGGATCACAAACGCGTCGGCGACGGCGACACCGGCCCGAACACCGGCGGCATGGGCGCTTACTCCCCTGCCCCGGTCGTCACTGCAGAAGTGCACCAGCGGGCCATGGACCTGGTGATCTGGCCAACCGTTCGCGGCATGGCCGAGGAAGGCAACGTCTACACTGGCTTCCTGTACGCAGGCCTGATGATCGACAAGGCTGGTAACCCAAAAGTCATCGAGTTCAACTGCCGTTTCGGCGATCCTGAGACCCAACCGGTGATGCTGCGTTTGCAGTCGAGCCTGGTCTTGCTGGTCGAAGCCGCTCTGGCTCAAGCGCTGGACAAAGTCGAAGCGCAATGGGATCCACGTCCGAGCGTCGGTATCGTGCTGGCCGCTGGTGGTTACCCGGGTGACTACGCCAAAGGTGTGGCCATCAACGGTCTGGATGCAGCCGCCGCGCTGGAAGGCAAAGTCTTCCACGCGGGCACTGCGCTCAAGGACGGTCAAGTGGTGACGGCCGGTGGCCGTGTACTTTGCGCCACCGCCATGGGCGCCAGCGTCGATGCGGCTCAGCAGCAGGCTTACAAGCTGGCGGCCAAGATTGATTGGGAAGGCTGTTTCTACCGCAATGACATTGGCTACCGTGCCATTGCCCGTGAGCGTGGCGAGAGCCAGGAATAAGGCCATTCATTCGGCGAGGCAAGGGCCGCTGGTCCTTGCCGGACTATTCCGGCACCGCGCATAGTTATAATCTGGCATCAACCTACGAAGGGATTTCGCCGTGCGCTGGCTCAGGATTGCCATAAGCCTCACCGTCACTCTGCTGACCTTGCTCTGCATGCTCCCGGCCCAGGCCGCGCAAGGTAGTGGCTGGGCGGTATTGCTTGATGAACAGGGCGACCTGCAGCTCAGCGACATCCGTTCCGCTCGCTACACCAATCAATTCAGTCCCATCGAACTCGATCGCCTCACGGCGGCCGAGCCCGATGGCGCGTTGTGGCTGCGTTTCAGGCTGGCCCCCGGCAAGCATGAACAATTGCTGCGGGTGTTCGCACCCGATCTGTCGGCGCTCAACCTGTATGTACTCGACGGCGACACGCTGATCGATCATTTGAACACCGGTACCAGGCAGCCCCAGATTGACCGCCCCCTGCCCAGCAGCGACTTCATGTTGCCGCTGCCGCAAAGTGACAACCCCCTCGACGTTTACCTGCGTCTGGTCTCCAACCATCAGTTGCGGCCTTACATCACCCTGCAATCGGCGATCACGACCGCGGCCGATCAGAACCAGACATTGATCTACGGCCTGCTGTTCGGTTGCCTCGGCATGCTGATCCTGTACAGCTTCGTGCGCTACGCCTACACACGTTCGCGCAGCAGCCTTTGGCTGGCCTGGTGTGAAGGGTTGTTGATGCTCAGTTTGCTATTGCTGCTGAACCTGGCCGGGCCATGGTTGCCGAACTGGCACGCCATCCAGGCGCCGGGCGCCTACCTCGCGTTATTGCTGACTGCGCCGAGCGGCCTGATGCTTGCCATTCGCTTCTTCGCCCCGCTCGGCCCGCACCCGCTGAACAAACTGCTGCTGGCGGACATTCTGCTCATCGTCGCCTGCGGCCTGCTGTTGTTGTTCGTCAACACCTTGCCGCTGAACATCATTACCTACGCCCTAGTTGCTCTGGCAGGCCTGAGCATGTTGTTCGTCAGCGCCTATCACTGGCAAAAAGGCTATCGCCCGGCTCGGTTTTTCGTCGCTGCGATGGTGGTGTTCAACATTGGCACCCTGATCATCCTGCCCGCCCTGTTGGGACTGACCCTGGTCGCGCCGCAAGGTCTGATCACTACGCTTCTGGTGTTCACCTGCATCAGCGGCCTGCTGATGAGCATCGCCCTGAGCGAACGTCAGCGCAGCATCACTGAAGATCGTTTCAGTGTCAGTCGCGACCTGGCCGCCAGCAACGCCGAGATCAACGCCAAGGCTGAATTCCTGGCGAAAATCAGCCATGAAATCCGTACACCCATGAATGGCGTTCTGGGCATGACCGAGCTGCTGTTGGGCACTCCCCTGTCGGTCAAACAACGCGATTACGTGCAAACCATCCACAGCGCCGGCAACGAACTGCTGACACTGATCAACGAGATTCTCGACATCTCCAAGCTCGAGTCAGGGCAGATCGAACTGGATGACGTACAGTTCGACCTCAACGCCTTGATCGAAGACTGCCTGAGTATCTTCCGCGCCAAAGCCGAGCAGCAGAATGTCGAACTGATCAGCTTCATCCAGCCGCAAGTGCCGCGCGTCATCGGCGGTGACCCTACACGCCTGCGCCAGACCCTGCTGAGCCTGCTGGAAAACGCGCTGAAGAAAACCGACGAAGGCGAAATTCTGATCGTCGTCGCCCTCGATGAACGCAGTGCAAAACCGCGGCTGCGCATTGCCGTGCAAGACAGCGGTGTGCCGATGGAGGCCGAAGAGCGCGATGCCCTGATGCACGCCGAACTGCACAGCAAGCATTTCCTCTCGGCAACGAGTCTGGGCGGTAATCTCGGGCTGGTGATCGCTCGTCAGCTGATCCGTTTGATGCACGGCGAGTTCGGCATCAAGACCGGCGCCAACCAGGGCAGCACGCTGTGGCTGACGTTGCCACTGGACCCGGCCCAGCTTGAGCACCCGACTTGCGACCTCGATGGTCCGCTGCAAGGTGCTCGCGTCCTGGTGGTGGACGATAACGACACCTGCCGCAAAGTGCTGGTGCAACAATGCAGCGCTTGGGGCCTGAACGTCAGCGCCGTGCCTTCCGGCAAGGAAGCCCTGGCGTTGTTGCGCACCAAGGCTCATTTGCGCGATTACTTTGATGTGGTCTTGCTGGACCAGAACATGCCGGGCATGACCGGCATGCAACTGGCGGCCAAGATCAAGGAAGACCCGAGCCTCAATCACGACATACTGCTGATCATGCTGACCGGCATCAGCAATGCGCCGAGCAAGATCATTGCGCGCAACTGCGGGATCAAACGCATCCTCGCCAAACCCGTGGCCGGCTACACCCTCAAGACCACCCTCGCGGACGAGTTGAATCAGCGCAACAGAGGCCCGGCCGTTTCGCATCATCTGCCCACTGGCCCGACGCTTCCGGTCAAGGTCCCAAGCGACTTCCGCATCCTGGTGGCCGAAGACAACACGATCTCGACCAAAGTGATTCGCGGCATGCTCGGCAAACTCAACCTGCAACCGGACACCGCCAGCAATGGCGAAGAAGCCTTGCTGGCGATGAAAGCCCAACGCTACGACCTGGTGTTGATGGACTGCGAAATGCCGATCCTCGATGGCTTCTCTGCCACCCAGCAGTTACGCGCCTGGGAAGTCGGCAACCAGCGCACCCGAACACCGGTGGTTGCCTTGACCGCGCACATCCTAGCCGAGCACAAAGAGCGAGCACGTCAGGCTGGCATGGACGGGCACATGGCCAAGCCGGTGGAGCTGTCGCAGTTGCGTGACCTGATCGAGCATTGGGTGGCTCAGCGTGATCAGCAAAGTCGTACAGCGTCGACATTCTGAGCAACCTTGTGCAGCGAGCTTGTCAGAGTTCCAGATCGATCAGGTATTTCAGAGACTGGGATATGACCGACTGCTTCACCTTGTCCCGAAACTGGGCATAGTGAAGTGTGTTGAAGGTAATCACAGCCATCTGTTCGATGCTGTTGTGCACGAGCGTTTGATCCTCGACAAACAGGAATCGAGAGACATTTCGACGAATTTGAAACTGTCGGTGATAAATCCCCATATCAACTTTGTTCGGACCGTTCATCACGCAAGGAATCATCTGGAAGTAACCGCCATCGGAGCCAAGGCTCGTCGAGTCGAAGACCTCGAGCGCCAATGCGTTGTGCTCCATCTGTGCCAAAGCCCGACTCATAGGCTGGGAGAATGTCTCGCCGAGACGTGTTGCGATACTTCGCATTGCCTGCCTGCCCATCAGGCTGTCCTGTAGGGGCAATAATATTTCAGGTTCTGGAACATCCCATCCGAGAAACTTCAGTTGATTGCGGTAGTACTCAAACCAGTCACCCGACAATCCATCGTTAAACGCAGCACGGGTAGCGTTTTGCGCAAAAGCCGTGCTCATGTAAATGTCTTCTCGGTGGGACGCAGGCAAACCACTGGCAAACGCCACGACGCTGCCGCCAACAACCGCAGCCGGTGGAGCAATCAATTGCGTCATGATTCAATTTCCTCAGGAACCTGCACACCAGAACAGCTGTCGGTCAGGCTTAACAGCGCAACATTACCCTCGAGCCTTTCCCTGACCTTCCAGGCGATAGCATCACGCGCGGGACCGTATAGGGTTTCGGACAGATTGACCCGGGCGTAACGCATGCTGACAGTGCCTTGTACATTTTCGGCCTGAAAGAGCTGTGCCAAAGGATTGAGGCTTATCTCTTGACGGGTTTTAAACTCCAGGTACACGCTTGTGACCGAGGTCGGAGTTCGCGCCAGAATTACAAGCAAACGCACAATCCTGGCTGGCGCAGGTACTTCAGTCGATTCATCTGCGGACGTTTTTTGCACATGGCTGCGCAGCAAGCTCATTGCAGGTTCAGTGCCCGACACACTCGCCACCCGTGCCAATGTTGCGGCAGTAGCTTGCCCTTCGTCTGGAGCACCTTTGGACATCGCAGCCACAACCCATTCGATCGCAGACTCGCCGCAGTTTTCGGTAATGAGCCTTTCCTCTTGCGCCTTTGTTTGCCGCAGCCAGAAGTCATCTAAAACTTTCACATAAGCGTTGTACCAATTAATCTCCGGCTTTTTCTCCATCTCTTTATTGGCAACCAGTTGCGCCAGCAATACAGAATTGACCAAATCATCATGAGCTACCCACCCATCAGATTCAGGAACAATCACGACAGCAGCCCCCACCACCGACACTAAGTAATCGCAACTCATATCATTTACTCGCTCATAGAAAAGGGCAGTCGATACTCGACCGCCCTGCAAGATTCAATTAAATATCATAGTCAGCAATTTTGCCGGCGTGCGCGATTAGTTTACTTGCAATAACCTCACGAGTAGCGGCAGCGACCAAATCATTTTTTTCAAAGAAAGTTTCACCGCGATACAGCTTCACATCCCGAGTATCCACATCCACAAACAGTACTTTGGTCGACGTGTTAGTGCGTAAAAACCGCACCGCACCGAGGGCCATAATGGTTACGCCATTATGTTCAGTGCACGCACCGGCCGCTATTCCGCCTACGCCTTGCGCCAACAGATTTCGCTCATAAACAGTTAGTTCCGTCTCACGCTTTTGCAGGGCTGCAATCGCCTCCCCCGCCACTTTCAGCATCAATGCAGTAGTCGGACCAGGCAGCGCAATGCCCGCGACCACCGAGCCAAGAATCTCCAACACCAGTTTATCCATGCGGACACTAGTTCCGCTGATGTGCAAGTCGTTGTAGTAGCTTTTGATATGCGTCCAGCCCGCCTTTCTCATGACGTCCCGAAACTCCGCATACCACTCTTTACCCTGGGACTCCTCCGGAAATGCTTTGTTCGCAACAAGGCTCGCAAAGAGAAAAGCATTCTGCGCATCCGAGCGATTCACACCACTGAGGCCACCGCTGAAAGACAATATACCTTCACCGACAATAGAGCCTTTCGACGGCTCTTCAACGGTATCACCTAGCGTAAAAATACTACGAGGGCGAATAGCTACTGCATCACCAAGCTCATATTCATTCAGACTTTTAACGCAGGCAGCAATATATTGATCACTAACTACTAGGTTATTCATTTCAAATTCCTTATTTACATTAAAGCAAGCTCCTCATGAACTCGCCGGAAAAACAATAACCAAACAAGCGAACACTAACAAACCAAAATATGTAACATCATATCCGCCAATCTATAACAACCAACACCAAACACTTAGTTGAAAACACTCAAATAAAGACGAACAACAGGCCGATCTTTGAAAGCCGACTCCCACACGCGATTGATCGACTGATAGACTTCGCCTCACCCCTCTTTTGAAGCGAGCCGAAACCATGCTCCAAGTGTTATTCAGCGTTTACCTGAAGATGCTGGTGCTCTACAGCCCGTTCTTCGTGTTGTCCTGCTTCATCAGCTTGACCCGCGGCTACTCGCGCAAGGAACAACGACGCCTGGCCTGGAAAGTGGCAGTCGCCACGCTGGTGTCCAGCGTCTTGCTGTACCTGTTCGGACGAGTGATTTTCAGCGTATTCGGTATTACTGTGGATGCGTTCCGCATCGGCGCCGGCAGCGTACTGTTCATCTCGGCGCTGGGCATGGCCCAAGGCAAGTCGGCAGTGCAAACCGACAACGTGCAGCAGGACGTGACCATCGTCCCGCTGACCATTCCCCTGACAGTCGGCCCCGGTACCATTGGCGCATTGCTGGTGATGGGCATAGGCCAGCCGCATTGGGACGACAAGCTCACGGCCATACTCAGTATTGCCCTGGCGAGTTTCACCGTGGGCGTCGTGCTTTATCTGGCCAACCACATCGAGCGTATTCTCGGCGACCAGGGCTTGCAGATTGTCAGCCGTTTGATGGGGTTGTTCGTCTGCGCCTTGGCGGCGCAGATCATCTTTACGGGCGTGAAGGGCTATCTGGTTCCCTGACATTCAAGGCCGCAGATCTGAAAAAACCTGTGGCCTTGTGTCAACCGGACTCAGCTATCCCCATTGTCGAAAACCTCCTCTGCGGTCGCAATCTCGATGCGCTGCGCCGGTACAAGCTCGCTCAGCAAGATGTTGTCCTTGTTTCCTTGCTTGATCAGCAAAGCGTTCACCAACGTGGACACGGCAAAGGATCGATACCCTTCTACGGCGAGGAACATTTCACCCCGTATGGTGACGTCCGCCGAGAACACGTCGCGAAGGATCAGGCTGTGCCCACAGTCAGTATCGACAATGACCAAGTGGTCCTGAACCTTGCTCAGCACCAGCTTTTCCGAGGTGTCCAGCGCCCAGATCAACTTGCCGGGAATTGACACCTCACGTCTCGGTATCGGTCGGCAGTCGACAATGACCGACTCCAACCTGAACCAGGCGGCCTTCGATAAACGGTAAGTAACGGCACCCTGCCCCAGTCGAAGGATCAACGTGTTCACATCGTCAGGAATCAACGGCATCAGGTCACTGATTGTCATCTGCCCTTCAATTGTCAGCACTTCAGCATTGCGCTGAACATAACGCACGGGCCCGGCCTGCTCCATGCCCGGGTAGGTATGCAACAGCCCGTCTTTGTTTTCATGAAGCAACACATTGGTTTGCTGCTGGGTACCCAAGAGTTCGAAGTCGTCGGTGATCGACGCTTTCGAAACCCGAATCAATCGTCCGGTTTCAGTCACATACCATTGCAGGCTGTCGGGCTCGTCAACCGAAAGGAACGCCGCGTGCCGGTGGTTCTCGACCAACTGCTTGAGGCCATCCTGCAACGGGCCGGTCTGAACAGTCACCCATTGGCTATCGACCCCGGTGATCAACGCCGACTCCTGATGACGCAACTCCACGTTGATCCCCTCAAGCGTTGTTGCACGAAGTCCTGCGCCTTCTGCTGTGACATCGGTAAACCGCCAGGGCGCCCACTCACGCACA
Source organism: Pseudomonas sp. P4_C8 (assembly GCF_056401975.1). Lineage (NCBI taxonomy): Bacteria > Pseudomonadati > Pseudomonadota > Gammaproteobacteria > Pseudomonadales > Pseudomonadaceae > Pseudomonas > Pseudomonas sp. P4_C8. Next base: position 73,186 of record NZ_JBFUIH010000023.1, read on the forward strand.
GGTGCCGGTATCGCGTCGGCCTGCAACAATCGTGAGCCCTGGCCAAATGCACTGGCGAGTTGCGCAGGATCGATAAAGGCCTGGCGGTAGATTTCACCGGTTGAAAGTTCCAGCAACCAGGCTGCAGTGTTGTCCGGCGTAACGCTCAGCAAGCGCACTTCCTCACCACGCCCCAGATCGGATAACAGCAACCGATTGTTCACGTACCAGGCACTTAACCGCAGATGACCGTGCACATGGGTCAATCCCACAATGGCAAAACTCGTGACCGGGTATTGGCTCGCCACAGTGTCGAGCGCCAACCACCAATGTGCCCGATCCTTGAGCCAGTCATCCGTCAGGCCACCCAACTGCAGGCGACCTTCGGCGGTTACATTGAAGAACAGGCCTTTATCTGTCAGCGCCAGATATTCCTCTTCAACGGCAACCACATTCACCAGCCCTGCAGGCTCAATCTGTTCAATGGACCAGGTCCCGTTGATTCGTTGCTGCCGAGACAGTCGCTTGGCAACCTTGTCGTAGACGACGAACACCTCACCCTCATTGTTCGCCGGCGGGACAAGTGTGAGTTCTTGCAGATTCTTGATGGAGTCCGGCCAGCCTCGCTCCCGGTGTCGCAGCGCGGTGGGGCGGACAATCAGGCGGTCACTGCGGCGAATCCAGGCCAGGTCGCGCAGCGTCGAATCCACCTTCCAGCAAATCGAGACGTACACCGCAGGCTGCCAGTCGACAGTGGTCACAACACCGTTTACCGGCGTAGGCGCAAATACAACATGCTCACCCAATACCTGAGCCCAGTCGCCGAGTGCCTCGTTTTTGCTCACGATCGCTTCCAGCGCCGGGTCCAGGTCTCGAGTCATCGAGCTCAAGTACAGTTCGTTCTCATGCAGCTGATAGACAAACTCATCCACTGTCTGGTCTTTACGAGTGACCTTCTGCACGATGGTTATCACCCCATGCGTCGTCTCTTTGCAGTGGGTAATGAGGCTATCGGCTACCTCAGTGAGCAATAGCCGATAACGCCGCTTGAGCAGGCCAGTCACTGCGTCAACTTGCCAGACAAAGTAATTTCGCGGGTGATAAAAGTACGCATAACCGTCTACCACTGCGCCCAACAACGCCTCATCGGCTTCCCCCCGCTCATCGTCGCGGATGTATAGAAAGCGATCGACAGCCGAGTCGTACCAGGCGGTCGTGAACCTCGGTTCATCCGGTTTTTCGAACGGGACCGGAAACTGATGAACCGGCGTGTAGGGCATGCCTAGGCGATGCGCTCGGGCCAACGTCTTGAAGTGATCCTGCAACGCCTGGGCATCCATGCCCGGGGTCGCGTCCTGCTCGATAACCGTCAATGTCGTCTTGGCAAAATCGACCTTGAAGACTTGATTCTTGCCGACCTTTATCAAGACCTCATGGCGCCCCCTGCCGCTCAACTCCACTTTGATGGCGCCGATGAAGAGTCCGCCAAAAGGCTCCACTCGAATATCGCTTTCCTTGGCCCACGAGGCTTGCAGCAACCAATGCGAGGTCTCCTGGCTCGGCGACTCCAGTTCGATCCTCACCCCGGGATTGAGCACGAGTGAACAGTTCGCACCGGCGCCCTCGATTTTATAAGTGATCTTGTCGTGCCACGATTTCGGCAGAGCGGGCACCACCAGCGTGCGCGCAATGGCGTCCAGCCGAACATTGATCACCGTCGGCTGATAGACCGGGCTCAGGCGATAGACAATGTAGTCACCGGGAAACGAATAGAACGAAAACAGAAACTGACGCTGGCCATTCGCTTTCCTCTTCTCCAGGCGACGCGCCGTATCAAACCCGACGTCGTGGCGCAGCGTCGAAAAGGGCAGCCATTTGTATTCATAGCCGTAAATCGTTTTAGGTGTGCAAGGCAGCACGATGGTCTGACCCGCAACAGGTGCAAACGCGGCGCGCCCTGGCAAACCGAGTTCGCGGCGAACATCAATCGCTCGCGCGTAATCCACATCAAAATCGGGGACCCCGAGATGATCACGCAGGGGGAACAGTTCAGGGCTGCCGAAGGCCAGGGTTCGCGCCTTCAGATCCAGCGTCTGGAACACCAGAACCGATTGAGGCAACCACGCACTGGCGGCTTCATCGAACCGATAGCCACCGTCGCGAAGGGCTCGTTCCAGCCCGTCAAAAAACAACCCGACCTGTTTGACCTCTTCGGCAATGACAGCAAAACCCTGAGCGAGCGCTGCCGCACCAATCGCCAGGCCTCCCAGAATCACACCCGCACCACCCAGCACCGCGGCCGCGGTGCTCGCCCCCACCACACCGGCACCGATCCCGGCCCCTGCCAACAACACGCTGGCGGAATCGAATGCCAGCTGAGTACCGTACTGCGCACGCTCAACGTCGTTGTCGGCGGTGGACAATTGGTAAATATCGAAACCTGCGTTAGCCAGGCCTAATACCGTACCCACGCCTTCATTGGCGACATGGCCCAACGCTTCGGTCACCACCGGCGCACAGGTTTGAGCGATCACCTTTTCTTCAGCCAGTGCTTGTCGCACCAGTTTGACCAGCCCCAGCACATCGACCACGTTGCCATGCACCAACTGCGCGTAATTGACGTAGGCGTGCAACCGAACGGCCATCGTCAATGGTCTCCCGGCACCTTCCTGATTGCGCAACGCGTTCATCAGCGCCTGGATGGTGAACCCCGCGCTCAAGGTATGAACGCTGCCGGCGCCTGTCGGATCCGGTTCATTGACCGGCGACCGGGGTTTTGTGGCCAGCGCAGAGAATTGCTCTGACAGATAGGTTTTGATGCGCAGGAAGCGCTGATCGTTGGTGATGACCTGCACCAGTTGTTCAGGTTTCTTGGGATCGATCAGGCTCAGGCGATACTCACCGACCGGGGTCACCTCCAGTGTCTCGAACAACGGGACAAGCTCATGCGGCAGCTGGTTTTTTTCCAGGAGCTCAGTGGTTGCCTCGTGTATCTGCTGGCTCCACCCATAGCTGTCGAGCTCCAGCAGGCTGCTGCCCAGCCGCGGATTGCTCATCAGCGACTCGCCGTAAGCACTGGTCAGACGCTGCCTGACCGCAGGCAGTGACTGTTCCTTCAACGGGCCTGGTTGCAGCAACTCCGACACACGAATACCGGAAGGCAACAACGTTGCAGACAGACGAGTACCGTCCAGTTCGATCAGGTCAAACGTTGGTTGGGATGCTTCGCCATAGGCGGCGTATTGTTTGGCCATTTCATGTTGCAGAAAGAACTGCTCCAACGCTTCGCGAAACAGCAGCGGTTGCTCAAACTCGAACACACCGAAGTTCGGATCGTAAAAGTGATAGAGGCTGCGCTCGCCGACAAAGGTTTTCGCCACCAGCATCGAGTGGTTGTTGGAGTTGAGCATCAAGGTACTGGTGGAAGTCTTGGCTTCCAGTACCGCCACCACCTGCGCCACATCGGAGCGAGCGAGGGCGGTGCCCATTTCGTTGAGCTGCACGCCGCGCATTTCTTCCACGGCGTGCAGAAAGACCGCGGAGTCGTTTTCCTCATGGTCAATCACCCCGAGGTAGAAACGTTCCCGCAGGGTATTGGCGGCGGCAGGACCGTGTACCAGCGCCGCGGCCATCGCCAGCGTCAACGGATAACAGCGGCCACCCACCCGCTCGCCGGCCCCCTGTAGCAGCAAGTCCTGTGGTACCAGTTTCGTCGTACCCGCATGGAAGCTGTCCAGAACAATGCCCACCCGCTCGACAACCCGGTCACGGTACTCAAGCTTGGCGACCTGTTGGATGCGGGCGACATGCTGCCCCCATTGACGCAAGGTCAACGGATGCGTGAGGGCGTTTTTCTTGAGTTCCAGTGCGTGCTCGGAGAACGCTGGCGGTTCGCCGGGCGGACCGTCCACTCCAGCCACAAAAGCCGGCGCATTGTGTTTGAAGAGCTGACGTTCAATCGCCGCATACCGCCCCGAAACGCCCAGATCGCTAAGGGTGTTGACCAGGTTATCCAGCTCGGCACTCACCGCCTCGAAGCTGCGGTTATCCAATGCCTTGGCCCCCAACAAAGCACCGAGCAACAGGCGCTGAGCGGGGCTCAATTGCGTCGTCAGGAACGAGCCGCTGGCGAATCCGGTCAAGATTTCATCGACTGACAGACGTTGGCTCAACGTGTCGCTCAGCGAAGCGGGAGGCAGCGCTTTTGGGTCCTGGGCGTTGATCGATTTCCGGTCATCAAAGCTCAAAGGCACCGCCTTTTCAAACGTCACCGTATCGCTGCGCTGTTCATTCATCGCCTGCAGAAACGGCTCACCGAGTTCATCGGCCAAGTGCTGCAACAGACCGGTCGACAACACATGGCGCCCTTCGATGACCGGCCAGCCTTCCTCGAAATCAATGCTTTGGTACTTCAGCAGCTGCGCCATGTCACCCATGAAACGGTTTTTGAATTTCCCTTCTTGCCAGCGCTTTTGCTCACTGGCCAGCCATTGGGAGGTGTCACTCGTGTTTTCCTTCCAGGAGTGATCCAGCTCCTCCTCGGTCGCCCGGTTGACGGTTGCAATGGGGGCAATAGTGACGTCCTCACGCCAGGCGTCAGCTGCCTGAGGGGTGAAGTGCATTCTGACGTAAGCCGCGATGGCATCACGCATCGCCGCAGGCCCGGTCAGGTAGATCGTCACTTCGCTCTGGGGGCGAATTCCATCGCTGTAATAGGTGGCTGCCGCTTCAATCAGAAAACCGAGCGACAGGTTTTCTTCCACCGGCAGTTCGCGCAAGGGACCGAATCTTTTCTCGACGACCTCTTGCGCAAGACCGCTCATGGCCTCGGCATCGATCAACGCCACCTTTCTCTGCAGGGCCAACCGGGCCGTGGCATCGACAATGTCATAGTTGAGCCTGAAACGTTCGATGACTGCGTCCAGCATCGCCGAGCCGGGATGAGCCATCAGGAACGCATTACTCAGACTGCTTTGTTCGGCGACAGCTCGCAGCCCGTCCGGACGAACGAGGCGCTCGGTGGGCGGGCGAAAAACACTGTTCAACGCTGGACGACTTTTGGCAAAACGTTCGAGCGCCGGACGATGCTCCTGGGGGATCACGTCAACATAGTTGGTGTACTTGCTGCGAAGCGCCTGGCGGCCGGGCATCCATTCGGGATTGTGATCCAGCAACAACTGCAGCACGCCCAGGCGCGCATCGGTGCCAAATTGGCTGATGCTCACTTCGCCCAGCTCTTCCAGAAGCGGCGGCAGGTTATCGACATCCGCGTAACTGCCTCCTTCAGTGATCAAGGCTTCGACACGTACCACATCCGAGGCGGCGGCAAAGTTGCCGCGCAGACTGATTTCTCGTTCGTAAATAGCCTGCAAGCGTAGCGGCGTGCCATTACTGGCCAGATCACGAAGTTCAAGAGCGCCCTCGGCCAATGCAGAAAGGCTCTCGCGGTTTTTTACCTTCAAGGCTTTCAAGTGCGCTTCGTTCTGCCCATAAGCGCGGACCAGAAGATCAATTCGTGCATCGTCGGCTTTTTCGCCGCGTTTTACCGCGCTAGTGATATGCGCGCTCATCTGCTGCTTGAGGACAATGTCTCGCTCTTCGTACTTGTCGCCCAGTTCAATCGCTGTCTTGCTGGTCGCCCCACCGTTGATCATCGCATCAGCCTTGGCCGCCTCGACAATGATCCGGTTGGTTTCGTAGGCCAGCAACGCGTCGCTGTCGTACCAGAGTTTGAGGTTATAACCTTCCCCCGCGAGAACCTGTTTCCAGACATTGATGTAATCGCGCTGGATATCCCCGACGCCACCGCCAAGCCATACAAAGTGCAGGATTTTCGGTATTTCGGTGGGGGCGACCGTTAACTGTTCAACACTGTTGGACAAGCGCGTCTGAAAAGCTTCAACCCGGTCGAGAATATCCGTCAGGGTGGGGGACTGACCTTCACCCGGTTCGGCCAGCACCTTCACTTCCGCCGAACGCCGACGTCGCCTTGAGGGATCCAGGAAAGATCCAAGTGCCTGGAACAGCAACCCGAGYGGCACTCGTATCTGTGGAAAACCGAGCTGACCAATACAACCGAAGTAATACCGAAACACCGCGTCGTATTCATCGGTGCCTTTATGCTCATGTAACGCCTGCTCAAGATCAGACAACTTGAAAAGATCGATAAAACTTACATACCCACCAGTACGATTCTTATCTTGCTCATGCATAAATACACTTCCCTGTAGAGTAACAATTGACGATTAAATTAAAGCGCCAAATCAACACTAACCGAATTGATTTTCAGCCTCAAAAAATAAAACAGACAATTAATTACCTACAAAACATTCAGAAATGCAAGAACACCAAAAACGACCAGATACGCTCAACCACTAAAGCATCAACTTACATCAACACATGTAAAAATATCGCTGCAAAAATTTGATATTAATTAAATAGCGACAGATGTAGAGCGGCCTCAGTACGAGGCCGCTGACTATCAGGAAGTTGGCTTGTCGCCATACCAGCGCGGCGTATAGACCCACTCGCCACCCTCGGCACGCGGGAACACACAGGTGGTAGAGGAGCCGATCAGCACCATGGTGCGCATGTCCACCTGATCCGGGGTCAACTGCCCCAGTGTGGTGACACGCAAGGTCTGGCCCGGGCGCCCAATGTCCCGCCCCAGCACCACGGGCGTTTCTGCGGTGCGGTGTTGCGCGACAATCTCCAGTGCCCGCCCCAACTGCCAGGGACGCGAACGCGAGATCGGATTGTAGAACGCCAGCGCCAGGTCAGCCTGAGACGCCAGATCCAGACGTTTCTCGATGATTGCCCAAGGTTTGAGGTTGTCCGACAGGGACATCACGCAGAAGTCGTGCCCCAACGGCGCACCGGCCTGAGCCGCGGTTGCCAGGGACGCAGAAACGCCCGGAAGGATCTCCAGATCAACGCTGTGCCACAGCGGCTCACTCGATTCGTGTAATGCTTCCAGCACCGCGGCCGCCATGGCGAACACGCCGGGATCGCCGGACGACACGACCACCACCGAGCGCCCTTGGGCAGCCAGTTCGAACGCATGGCGAGCGCGCTGCATTTCCTCGCGATTGTCGGTGCAGTGCATCACTTGATCGTCGCGGAACGGCCCGGCCATGCGCACGTAGGTTTCGTAACCGAGTACATCATTGGCGCGCGCCAGCTCGGCCTTGACCGCCGGCACCATCAGCTCGGCAGCGCCAGGGCCCAGGCCGATCACCGCCAGGCGACCACGCGCACGACCGATCCGGGCAAGGTCCAACGGTTGGCTGGCCACGGCAATGGCAAGAACGGTGTCCGCCGAAACGACGGTAGCCTCCGGCACGGTGTGACGGGCAAGTTCACTGACGCCGCCGCAATCCGACGCAAACCGCAGCGGCACACCCAGCTCAAGCGCCGCTTCGCGCAAGGCCGGGGTAGTCATGTGCAGATCGCTGGCCAACAGGCACGCCACCGATTGCACGGCGATTTTGGCCTGATGCAGCGCCGCGCGAATCGCATTCGGCAGTTCCGCCACATCGGCATTCACCGCCACCAACACACTGCGCGGGTAAATCAGCAACTCATTGGCCGCTGGCGTGCGTTCAGCACTGCCGACATGGATCGACAATTGCGCCTCGGGATCTTCCGGCAACTGAGCCTGCGCCAGCCACGGTGCCGCGCCTTCTATCCGCACGCTTTGACCGGCGAGCAAATCCGAGACAAAGCGCTTACCCAACTCCAGATCAGCGAGTCCGTATCCACTCGGCGGATTAAGCAGGCAGGTGCCAAAGCGCAATTCACCGCTGGTGGTGATCGCCGCAGCGACCTCAAGACCGGCAGCAATTTCCCGAGCCATGACGTTCACGCCACCCAGCCCGCCGAGCAGCGGCACCACGGCGCTGCCGTCTTCGGCCACGGCCAGCACCGGCGGCTCGGCGCCTTTTTCCAGCAACAACGGCGCCAGCGTGCGGATAACAATGCCGGCCGCACACAGCGCGATGATCGGTGTGTCCTGCTGATAGAGCTCACGCAGGGTGGCACCGAACTCGTGATAGGCAAGGTCCGCACCTTCAACCCGTTCGGCCAGGCCATGGATCATCGCGCCGGGGTACAACTGCTGAATCTTGCGCGCGGTCGCGAGGCTGCCGTTGCCCAGAATGACAATCGCCGGAACTGGACGGGCCATCAGCCTTGCCACCTTTCGCCCGGAACGATGATCAACGAGAAGTACGGCGAGGACATTGGCTCGACCTCATTGAGCGGCACTATTTTCTGATTGGCCATGGTCGCGCGCTCGACATACAGCGCGCGCTCCGCCAGACCGAGCTCTTCGAGCACCTGACGGACTTTGGGGAAATTGCGCCCCAGCTTCATGATCACCGCCGCATCGGCATCGGCCAGTCGACGCTTGAGCTCGTCGTGAGGCAGCACGCCAGACAGCACCGACAAACTCTGATTGCGATACACCAGCGGCGCGCCCAGCACCGAAGCACCGCCGAGCATCGAGCACACGCCCGGCACGACTTCGGCTTCATAGCGTTCGGCCAGACGATCATGCAGGTACATGTAAGAACCGTAGAAGAACGGATCGCCTTCGCAGATCACCGCCACGTCACGACCCGCGTCCAGATGCGCGGCGAGTTCTTCGCCGGCCGCATCATAGAAATCGCTGATCACTTGCTCATACGACAGCGGTGCCGGCAGTGCTTCGGTGGTCACCGGGTACACCAGCGGCAGCAACGTTTGCGCGTCCTGCAAATGCGCTTCGATGATGCCAAAGGCATTGCCCTTTTTGCCCTTGGCGACGAAGTACGCCACCACCGGGGATTCGCGCAGCAGGCGCAGGGCTTTGACGGTAATCAGTTCCGGATCACCGGGGCCGACGCCCAGGCCAATCAAGCGTCCAGGTTGCTGCATCATTCGATCTCCGTGGCGAGGGCGTTAACGGCGGCGGCAGCCATGGCGCTACCGCCGAGCCGGCCTTGCATGATCACAAACGGCACACCGCGACTGTCGGCGGCGAGCGCAGCCTTGGATTCGGCTGCGCCGACGAAGCCTACCGGGAAACCGAGGATCAGGGCGGGTTTCGGCGCACCGGCGTCGAGCATTTCCAGCAGATAGAACAGCGCGGTGGGCGCGTTGCCGATCACCACTACGCTGCCTTCCAGGTGCGGGCGCCACAGTTCCAGCGCTGCGGCGGAGCGTGTGTTGCCCAACTCGCGGGCCAGGTCCGGGACGCTGTCATCGCGCAGTGTGCAGATGACTTCGTTGTTGGCAGGCAACCGCGTGCGGGTCACGCCTTCGCTGACCATCCGCGCGTCGCACAAAATCGGCGCACCGGCGGCCAGCGCCTCGCGCCCGGCCTTGCCCGCGCCTTCGGAAAACTGCAAGCCGTCGATGGCATCGACCATGCCGCAGGCGTGGATCACCCGCACTGCGAGTTTCTCCAGATCGGCAGGGATCCGTGCCAGGTTGGCCTCGGCGCGAATGATCGCGAAGGAGTTGCGATAGATCTCCTGACCGTCGCGGATGTAATCAAGCATCTAGGGAGCTCCGTGAGCGGTCGTCGAGCAAGGCTGCGACCGCTTCAATAGTAAGATTGCGTGCGTGCAGCGCGCCGAAACCGGGCTGTGCTGCATCGCGAAAATAGAGGTCGTAATGACCGACAGAGACCGCCAACAAAGTAATTGGCGCGATGTGCGCCGCCGCGCAGGAACGCGAGCAACCCGACAGGTGAACGTTCAGCGCAAGCCCGTGATGTTGCAGCAGAGCGGCCAGTTGCCGGGCATCGCCCTTGGTGTCGGCCATGCCTTTGCCGCAACCGGTGGAGCCGGTGCAGGCGATCAGTTGGGCCAAAGCATCATCGGCCGAGCAGCGCAGGCCGAGTTGTTCAAGGTTGTGGATAACGTGCGCTGCATTGTCGGCCTGCACACCGGGCAGCAACAGGCTTTGCCACGGCGTGAAACGCAGGCAGCCGTCGCCCTGCTCCCGGGCCAGTGTTGCGACACCCCGCAGCATCGCCGGATCAAGACGACCCAGTGGCGGCACTGCGCCGATGTACACACGTTCGGCGTCACGCTGCGGATGCGCGCCGATGTGCAAGAAATCCGGACCCGCGCTGCGCTGCCAACCCTCGATGGGGATCAGCGACACACGTTCGGCCAGTCGAGCGAGAAACCCGTCGAGTGAATATTCAGCGAGCAGATGGCGCATGCGGGTCTGATCCGGCCGCGCCAACTCAAGAAACAACTCCAGCACTGCGACCACCAGCGCATGGCCTTGATCCAGCGACACCGAACTGGCGGGTACGTCTGTCGGGCACCCGGCCAGACCGAACGCCCAGCGTTGTTCGCCGTCTCGCTCGACCGCTGACAGCCACAGGTCATGCGGATGTTCGAGCATCGCCAGGCCTTCGCCGCCATCCAGCTGCACGGCAAATTTGGCGCTGAGGTCGTGCAAGCGTGCATCGCCTTGCAGCGTGGCAAGAATTTGCTCGGCCAACGGGCGCGTGTCGAGCAGCCTCTGCCGATCAATCCCGGCGCTCGGGCTGAGCATCAAGTTGCGCACATCATCGCCAGCGGCGCTACTTGGACCCAGCCCGACCGCCATCAGGCTGTCGATCAACGCCGCGTGTTCACCGCCGATCCCGCGAATTTGCAGGTTAGCGCGGTTGGTCGCCTCGATCACGCCCCCGGCGAAGCGTTCGGCGGCATCCGCCACCGCTTCGGCCTGATCGGCATTGATCGAACCGCCAGTCAATTTGATCCGGCAAATGCCACCGTCCAATGCCTGAACAATACGCAGCAACCCCGGGCAAGCCGAGGGGCGTAAGGCGGTGGACATCGGGCGTTCGTTCAAGGGGGCGACCGGCTGTGTGGGAAAGGCGCTTCGCGGGCGAAGGCGCGGTATTATGCCTGCTTTGTCAGGCGGCATGAAAAGCCTGCCCGTCGGAACCGTCCGTTTGAGGACTATTTTTAAGGACTGCAGATGTCACCCTGGCTGACAGTAGTGGGAATCGGTGAAGACGGCTTCAAGGGCCTGGGCAGAAACGCCCGGCATGCCCTGCTGCGCGCTTCGCGGATCATGGGCGGTCAGCGGCAACTGGATTTGCTGCCGGTGTGCATCCGTGGCAAACGCCAGTTGTGGCCGAGTCCTTTTTCCCTTGAGCCGCTGTTGGCCCGTCGCGGTGAGCCGGTGTGCGTGCTGGCCAGCGGCGATCCGATGTTCTTTGGCGTGGGCGCCAGCCTGGCACGGCAAGTGCCCGCTGATGAAATGCAGATCCTCCCGGCGCCCTCCTCTTGTTCGCTGGCAGCCGCGCGAATGGGCTGGCCGTTGCAGGATGTGGTGACGCTTTCAGTGGTTGCCCGGCCGGTCGCGGCCCTCAATGCACAGTTGTTCAGCGGCGTACGTTTGCTGGTGCTGAGCAACGACGGTCAAACCCCGGCGGCGATTACCGCACTGCTGCGCGAACGCGGTTTCGGCCCGAGCCGCCTCACCGTGCTGGAACATCTGGGCGGTATCGCCGAACGGCGCATCGATGGCGTTGCCAACGACTGGAATGATCCACAGGTTGCCGATCTGAACCTTATCGCCATCGAGTGCATCGCCGAGCCGAATGCGCCGAGCCTGTCACGACTGGCCGGGTTGCCCGATTCGGCCTTCAGGCACGACGGCCAATTGACCAAGCGTGACGTGCGCGCCATCACCCTGGCGCGCCTCGCGCCGGTGCCCGGTGAGCTGCTGTGGGATGTCGGTGCTGGCAGCGGTTCGATTGGCATCGAGTGGATGCGCGCACACCCGACTTGCCGCGCACTGGCCATTGAAGCCGATGAAGGTCGGCAGCTGCTGATCGAACACAACCGCGACGCCCTCGGCGTTCCCGGCCTGCAACTGATTCGCGGTAACGCACCACAGGCACTGACCGGACTCGAACGCCCGGACGCGATCTTCATCGGTGGCGGTGTCACTCGCGAAGGCGTGCTCGACACCTGCTGGGCGCAACTCAAACCCGGAGGCCGATTGATAGCCAACGCGGTCACGCTGCAAAGTGAAATGACCCTGATGGCCTGGCGCGAACGCCACGGCGGTGAACTGACCCGCATCCACATTGCCCAGGCGCAGCCGTTGGGTGAGTTCGACACCTGGCGCCAGGCGCTGCCCATTACCTTGCTGGACGTGACGAAGCCCTGCGATGCGTGACGAAACCGCCGAACAACCCGCCCCGCTGCGCAGCGGCCTGACGACGGGCAGCTGCGCCACCGCCACCAGCCTGGCGGCGGCGCGTCTGCTGTTGGCCGGGGTTGGTGCTGACGCGGTCGAGATCGTTTTGCCCAAGGGCAAGCAGGTGCAGATGCGCCTGGAATTTTGTCGCCTGACCGACGACGGCGCCGAAGCCGGGACCCTCAAGGACGCCGGCGATGACCCTGACGTGACCCACGGCGCCCTGCTGTACACACAAGTGCGCCTGTGCGCCGAGCCGGATATTCGTTTCAAGGCTGGGCGCGGTGTCGGCACGGTGACGCGCCCCGGATTGGTGCTGGCCGTCGGCGAGCCGGCGATCAACCCGGTGCCGCGCAAAATGATCACCGATCACCTGGCGTTGTTGGCCGCTGAACTCGGCTACAACGGCGGCTTCGAGGTCACCGTCAACGTCGAGGACGGCGAAGCTCTGGCGCTGAAAACCATGAATCCGCGCTTGGGGATTCTCGGCGGGCTATCGATTCTTGGCACCAGCGGCATCGTCCGGCCGTTTTCCTGCGCGGCCTACATCGCCTCGATCCACCAGGGCATCGACGTTGCCAAAACCAATGGTTACCTGCACATCGCCGCCTGCACCGGCAACGCCAGCGAAGACACCATGCGCCGGGTCTACAACCTGCCGGAAATCGCGCTGATCGAAATGGGCGACTTCGTCGGCGCGGTGCTCAAACACTTGCGCAAAGTACCTGTGGATAAACTCAGCCTCTGTGGTGGCTTCGGCAAGATCAGCAAACTGGCGGCCGGGCACATGGATTTGCACAGCCGACACTCCAGCATCGACCTGCCGCAACTGGCCGAATGGGCAGCGGCAGTCGGAGCTGATGAGGCGCTGCAACAGGCCATTCGCGAGGCCAACACCAGCCAGCAAGCCTTGGCGATGGCCAGTGCGGCGGGTATCGCGCTGGGTGATGCGGTGTGTCAGCACGCACTGGAATTTGCCCGCAGCGTAGTGCCGGCGCAAGTTCAGGTCGAAGTGTTTGCGATTGACCGTCAGGGCGGGATTGTCGGCCATGCGGGAGTTTTTCAATGAAACGCGTTTTGCTGCTCGGTGGTGTGACGGAAGCGCTGGCCATCGCTCGCACGCTGGGGCCAGAACACATCTATAGCCTGGCCGGTGTCGGTCGCGTGCCGACGGATTTGACCTGTCAGGTGCGCGTCGGTGGATATGGCGGTGCTGAAGGCTTGGCGCAATTCATTCGCGATGAAGGGATCGATCTGCTGTTGGACGCGACCCATCCCTACGCTGCACAAATCAGCCAGAACGCCGCCACCGCCGCGCAATTGACCGGCATTGCCTGCTGGGCGCTACGACGGCCGGCCTGGCAACCTCAGTCTGGAGATGACTGGCGCGAAGTCAGCGACTGGGCCGGACTGATCGAAACCCTGAAACCCTTCCATCGCCCCTTGTTCACCCTCGGCCGCGAACCGTTGCAACACCTGCACGATATTCCGCCAGAGCAATTCTGGACCTTGCGTGCGCTGGAGGTTTATCCCGGCAACGAACGCTGCGAAGTCATCGGCGCGCGTGGGCCGTTTGTGATCGAGGATGAGCGAGAGCTGTTTGAGCGTCGGCAGATTGATGTGCTGATCAGTAAGAACAGCGGCAGCACGGCGACGGAGCCGAAGCTGGAAGTGGCGCGGGAGCGTGGGGTGCCGGTGATTGTTTTGAGGCGGCCGGTGTTGCCAGGGGTTGATCGGGAGTTTGGGGCGGTGGATGACGTACTGGCTGCCCTGGCCCAGAGATCGACACAAAACCTGTAGCAGCTGGCGAAGCCTGCGTCCGGCTGCGCAGCAGTCGTAAAATCAGGCACCTCGATCTTTCAGGCTAACCGTGGATGCAGGATTTACGACTGCTTCGCAGCCGGACGCAGCCTTCGGCAGCTGCTACAGAAATTGCGCAACGTCTTACATTTCTATCGGACCGCTCACACAGCACTATCCAAATCGGCTGACTCGTAAGGGCGTAACCCTTCCTCTATGTTTCCGGGCTCCATGAATGTAGCGCTCGGAGTACCGAATGACTGAAAAATTCTCTCGTTTCGATATCGCGGAGTTTCTCCAGACACCCGCCGATATGTGGAACTACCTCCAAGCCAGCGAAGAGGAAGATTCCGGAGACGGACGTTTCATTCGCTTGGCGTTCAGAGACGTCAAACACACCATCCGCGCACGAATTCAAAGTGATCCACTTTTTGCTCAGGCAATCCGAATCGAAGTCGCTACACTCTTTCATAACGGCGAGTTGGAAATGGCTCACAGCATGCTGCTTCTGTTAACTCAGGCACTGCGACACCACACCGCACGCCGCTTTTTTACTTATCGGCCCTGATCAGGCTAAATAGCCGCGCTTGATCGCCCACCCAAACGGATTTGTCCCATGTCCCGACATCGGCTTGCAATTGCCTGGATCGCCTGCTTCGCAGTGCTGTTCAACATGCTCGCCATGCCGATGAGCAATGCGATGGCGCAGGCGGCGAAATCACCCGCCGAGCAATTGCTGTGGGGCAGTTTCTGTACGTCCAGCGGCACCAAGATGGTGGCGATTTCCCTGGGCGATATCGGGCAAAAAGCACCACAGGGTGATGATCATTCCAACATGCAGCATTGCTGGTGTTGCTCGGGCTCCGCCCCCTTGGTGGCACTGCCGGGACATGAGCCGCAGCTGTATTTCGCGCACTTCGAGAGCAATCGAAGCCGGCCCGCCGCCACACTCGACACCCCCACACCGCGCCAGCAATGGCCGAGTCTCAACCCCCGCGCGTCCCCTCTGGTGTGATTCTTTCTCGCAATTGACCTGCGTTTTGAATCGTTCCGGAGAACTGCCATGTTGAACAAACTCATCGTTTTGGCTGCGTTGCTGCTGCCTGCCTGCTTTGCCAATGCCCACGAATACAAAGTCGGCGAGCTGGAAATCGCTCACCCGTGGTCGCAAGAGCTTCCGCCCAACGCGCCAACCGTTGCCGCCTATTTCGTGATTCACAACAGCGGCAAAACCGCTGACCGCCTGCTCAGTGTCGATTCGCCGATTTCGGGCGAGGCCCAGTTACACGAGCACGTGATGCAGAACGATATGATGAAAATGCAACACGTGCCGAGCGTCGAGATCCCCGCCGGCGGCAACGTCACGTTTGCGCCGATGGCCTATCACGTGATGCTGCTGGAGCTGAAAGATCGCAGCCTGCTGAGCGAGGGCAAACACTTCCCGCTGACGATGCATTTCGAGAAAGCCGGCGATGTGACGGTCGAAGTCGCCGTGCAGAAAAAGCCGCCGCAAGACACGCAGATGCACGTTCACACCCAGTAATTCGCTGAGCAGAAGCCGCCATGCGCCCGCTTAGCGCCAGGTCATCCGCGTCACGTCGTCAGTCATTGAGCCTGACGCGCGGCAGCTGGATCAGCCTGTTCGCCATGTTGATGATCTTTATCGGCCCGCTGATTTCTCAGTCGATGCCGATGGATCAACGCGCCTCTGCAATGACCATGAACATGTCGATGGACATGAGCATGGACATGAGCATGGACATGTCGGCGATGGATCACGCCGACCACGGCGCGCAACCCGCCGACGAACACTGCCCGCCCAAGGCCTCACACCACGCGATCTGGGAAAAATGCGGCTATTGCAGCCTGCTGTTCAATTGCCCGGCGCTGACCGGCGGTGTTTCGTTCACAGCCTTCAACACCCCGCCCGCCAGCACATTCACTACCCCGTCTCCCCGCCTGGGCCACGCCCGGCAACCTTTCTTCCCCGGCGCCCGAACCCGCGCCCCGCCCATCGTTGCGTAAACACCCACCTCTGATCTCACACGGTTAAACCAGCCACGCAATCCTGTGGGAGCGAGCCCGCTCGCGAAGAGGGAGTGTCAGTCAACATTGATGTCGTCTGGCACACCGCCTTCGCGAGCAGGCTCGTTCCCACAAGGATATTGCCTCGGCTGCCGGCCGTGTCGTTTATGCCGTTCGATGGAAATTGTCATGTCCAGGTTTTCTGCTGACTCACGCTTGCGCCCTGCCCAAGCTTCTTTAACCCTGAACGAACCCGGTGTTCGATTCAGGCACGCCACCGCATTCCTGTGTGGCGTTCTACTGACACCGATGGCGCTGGCCGATGAACACGCCGGCCACAACGAAGAGCTGAGCCCGACGGTGATCACCGCGATCGCCCCCAGCTCTCCGCTGACCATCGTCACCAACCCCAAGGACCCGCGCCAACCGGTGCCGGCCAGCGACGGCGGCGATTACTTGAAAACCATCCCCGGCTTCGCCCTCGTGCGCAACGGTGGCACCAACGGCGACCCGGTGCTGCGCGGCATGTTCGGCTCGCGGATGAACATCCTCACCAACGGCGGCCAATTACTGGGCGCCTGCCCTGGCCGGATGGACGCGCCAACCTCGTACATCTCGCCGGAAACCTACGACAAACTCACCGTGATCAAAGGCCCGCAAACCGTACTGTGGGGGCCGGGCGCTTCCGCCGGGACGATCCTCTTCGACCGTGAGCCAGAAAGCTTCGGTGAACTCGGCACCCGGGTGAATGCCAGCTTGCTGGCAGGCTCCAACGGCCGCTTCGACAAACTGGTGGACGCCGCGGCCGGCGGGTCGCTGGGCTACGTGCGAGTGATCGGCAACACTGCACACGCCGACGATTACCGGGATGGCAACAACGACACCGTGCCCTCGCGCTACGACAAGTGGAACGGTGACGTCGCACTCGGCTGGACCCCGGACGCCGACACCCTGCTAGAGCTGACCGCTGGCAAAAGCGATGGTGAAGCGCGTTACGCCGGGCGTGGCATGGACGGCTCGCAGTTCCTGCGCGAAAGCCTGGGTCTGCGCTTCGAAAAATCGAACGTCGGCGACGTGCTGGATAAGATCGAAGGCCAGATTTACTACAACTACGCCGACCACGTGATGGACAACTACACCCTGCGCACGCCGTCCGGCACCGGGATGATGTCCGGCCCGAGGGCGTCGAATGTCGACCGTCGAACCGTCGGCGGCAGGGTCAAAGGCACCTGGCGCTGGGGCGTCGTGCAGCTGATCAGCGGTATCGACGTGCAAACCAGCGAACACCGCCAGCGCGGCAGTGCGGGCATCAATACCTACAAGGACCTGCCGTACACCGAGGACGCCGACTTCCACAACTACGGTGTCTTCAGCGAACTGACCTGGTACGCCGCCGACCAGGACAGGCTGATTACCGGCGCGCGTCTGGACCGCGCCTCGGCCAAGGACTACCGGCAAACCATCGGTTCAGGGATGACGAAACGCCCCAACCCGACCGCCGACGATACCCGCACCGACACCCTGCCGAGCGGCTTCGCCCGTTATGAGCATGACTTGGCCGACAGCCCGACCACCCTGTACGCAGGCCTCGGTCACACCGAACGATTCCCGGATTACTGGGAGCTGTTTTCACCCAAGAGCGGCCCCGTCGGTTCGGTGAATGCCTTCGATTCGATCAAGCCTGAGAAAACCACCCAGCTCGACTTCGGCCTGCAATACAGAACCGAAGACCTTGATGCCTGGGTCTCGGGTTACGTCGGGAAAGTGCACGACTACATCCTGTTCAACTACATCCCGACCCCGACGGGAACTCTCTCCCAGGCAAAAAACATCGACGCCCGCATCATGGGCGGCGAACTCGGTGCGGCCTACCGGTTGACCAACAACTGGAAAGCCGACGCGACCCTGGCCTACGCCTGGGGCAAGAACAGCAGCGACGGCAACCCACTGCCACAAATGCCGCCACTGGACGCGCGTTTCGGCCTCACCTACAGCGAAGACAACTGGAGTGCCGGGGCGCTGTGGCGGGTAGTCGCCGCGCAAAACCGCATCGACCTGAACAAGGGCAACGTCGTCGGCAAAGACTTCGACAAGACCCCGGGCTTTGGCGTGTTCTCGCTCAACGGTGCCTACCGGATCAACCAGCACTGGAGGGTCAGCACCGGCGTCGACAACCTGTTCGGCAAGGCCTACGCCGAGCACTTGAACCTGGCCGGCAACGCCGGTTTTGGCTACCCGGCCCAAAACCCGCAGGCCATTAAAGAACCGGGGCGAACGCTCTGGACCAAGGTTGACATGAGTTTCTAAAAAGCTTCGCGAGCAGGTACACCACTGTCCATGTGGGAGCGAGCCTGCTCGCGATCGGTTGCAAAGCAACCGCCAACAAACAACTAAAAGATCCATGCCAAAAGCGGAGCACACGTGATGAAACAGCCCAAACCAAACTTCTACAATCTGGCCTGGCGCTGGCATTTCTATGCCGGTCTGTTCGTGGCGCCCTTCATGGTGATGCTGGCCCTGACCGGCATCATTTACCTGTTCAAACCGCAACTCGATCCGTTGATGTACGGCAGCCTGCTGAACGTCCCTGCCGGCCACCACACCGTGCCCGCCGACGACTTGCTCACGCGGGTGAAAGAAGCGTATCCACAAGCCACCATCAAGCAGTACCTGCCACCGGTTAACGCCGAACGCAGCGCGCAATTTGTCGTGGTCAATGCCGGCACCGAGCTGAACGTGTTCATTGATCCCTACCAAGGCGACATCCTCGGCGAGCAAGACGCCAAGATGAATCTGCAAGCCATCGCGCGAGCCATTCACGGCGAGCTGATGATCGGCACCGTGGGCGATCGGCTGATCGAAATGGCCGCCGGTTGGGGCGTCGTCCTGGTGGTGTCCGGGGTGTTCCTGTGGTGGCCGCGTGGCCAGGCGGCGGGGATTTTGTGGCCGCGCCTGACCAGTCGCGGTCGCGTGTTGTGGCGTGACCTGCACGCCGTGACCGGGTTCTGGGGCGCATCGCTGCTGTTGGTGATGTTGCTCAGCGGCATGACCTGGACTGGTTTCTGGGGTGAGAAATACGCAGGCGTCTGGAACGTGTTCCCGGCCGCCATGTGGGACAACGTGCCCAAATCCGATGTCGAGGCCCGCAGCCTCAACACCGCCACTCGCCAGACCGTGCCTTGGGCCATGGAAAACACGCCGATGCCGATGTCCGGCGACCACGCCGAACACATGACCCACGACGGCGCACAGGCCGGCCCGGCCGCGCCGACCATCAGCCTGCAAGACGTGCAGAACATCGCCGTACAACGCAAGGTCGAGCCGGGTTACAGCATCACCTTCCCGAAAACCGCCACCGGCGTGTTCACCATCGCCGTGTTCGCCGACGACCCGCGCAACGACGCCACACTGCACGTCGATCAATACACCGGCGACGTCCTCGCCGATGTGCGTTACGAGCAATACGGCACCGTCGCCCGCGCCACGGAAATCGGCGTGATGCTGCACGAAGGCAAGATGTTCGGTGTGTTCAATCAGATCATCGTGTTGCTGATCTGCCTGATGATCCTGCTCAGCGCCGTCAGCGGCGTGGTGATCTGGTGGAAGCGTCGGCCACAGGGCAAATTCGGTGTGCCGCCGCTACGCCACGACCTGCCGAAATGGAAAACCGCGATGGTCATCATGTTCGCCCTGGCGGTGATGTTTCCGCTGGTGGGCGCATCCTTGGTGGTGGTCTGGGTGCTGGATCGCGTGCTGTTGTCGCGTTTCAGCCGACAGACTGAATCGGCCTCATCTTTGTGACCATGTAGGAGCTGGCTTGCCAGCGAAGACGGCGACACATCCAGCATTGATGTGACTGCCCCACCGCTTTCGCTGGCAAGCAAGCTCCTACAGGGGGGTATCGTCGCTCACAGACTCAGTGTCCGACACAGATCAACTGTAGGAGCTGGCTTGCCAGCGAAGACGGCGGCACATACAGCATCGATGTGCCTGATATACCGCTTTCGCTGGCAAGCCAGCTCCTACAGGGATTGTGATTCTGGGGTTGTTTATGTGTGTTTATCTGGATGTGAAATGACCGGACGTTTCCCACGACTTTTTCAGGTTGTTCGTCGGACGCGGGCTGTCTAGTCTGTGGCTGTCACTGCACATCAGTGATCGGGCGTGAGAACCCGGCAGCCCCTGTTAATCCAACATCAGTACCACCATAATTGCCGCCAGCTTATCCGCTGCCAGCAATGTCTATGGCGGCTGTGTGCGGGCGGACTTCGGTCCGGCCGGATTTGGGGTCACCGGTTTCTCACTCCGCACATAGCTGCCACCCCTTCATCGTGTGAGAACGATTAAGTGGTGGCCTCAATTGAGTAGACCCCAAGATGAATAAGAAGATTGTTCCAGACCCACCTATCGACACCACCACCTCCGATCCCGAAACATCTCACAACGAAGACCTGCTAAGGGATCGCGACGCCATCAAACGCGCCCTCGACTACTACCTCGATCCCCCAACGCCATACACCGAAAAACCCCGCCGCCCCAGCACCATGTTCATGATCGCCCCAAACAACGACACCGAAAGCCTGTTGGTCAATGCCTGTGAATCCTTGGCATCAGCCAGTGTCCTGGCCAGCGATTTCGCCACCGAGTTGATAGGCCCGCAACGCCATAAGGCGATGGCGATTCAACAGGTCATCATGCTCGCGGAACTGGCCGTGAACCGCGCGGTGGATAACGTCGTCCCCACCTAGAAACACTGCAAAAAAATGTGGGAGCGAGCCTGCTCGCGAAGACGGCAGCACATTCAGCATCACTTTGCCTGACATACCGCTATCGCGAGCAGGCTCACTCCTACAGGGGTTTATCATCGCCCACAAATCCTGCACTCGACGCACTCCCACATTTGATCAGTGTTGTCTGCAAGGTCTGCGCCCCAATGTAGCGCACCCTCTCGCACCACCGCGCCGACCTCGTCCTTTCATGGTGCGCTGCCCAAACCGCACAACCGCTCTAACCCGTCATTTCCACGACTTTTGCCAACCGGGCACAGCCCTTGCAAAACAGCCTTCAGTAATCCGCATCTGCCAACCAAGAAAATTCATAAGTTCATGGAGATCGCACAATGAAGCGTCGTAGCTTGATCAAGGCTTTTACACTCTCGGCAAGCATTGCCGCGATGGGCATGACCTGGACTGTCCAGGCTGCCGAAACCATCAAGGTCGGTATTCTGCATTCGTTGTCCGGCACCATGGCGATCTCCGAAACATCGCTCAAAGACATGGCGTTGATGACCATCGACGAGATCAACGCCAAGGGCGGCGTGAACGGCATGATGCTGGAGCCAGTGGTGGTGGACCCGGCGTCGAACTGGCCGCTGTTCGCGGAAAAGGGCCGTCAGCTGCTGACTCAGGACAAGGTGGCCGTGGTGTTCGGTTGCTGGACTTCGGTGTCGCGTAAATCGGTGTTGCCGGTGTTCGAAGAGCTCAACGGCTTGCTGTTCTACCCGGTGCAATACGAAGGCGAAGAGATGTCGCCAAACGTGTTCTACACCGGCGCCGCGCCGAACCAGCAAGCGATCCCCGCCGTTGAATACCTGATGAGCGAAGAAGGCGGCAGCGCCAAGCGTTACTTCCTGCTCGGCACCGACTACGTCTACCCGCGCACCACCAACAAAATCCTGCGTTCGTTCCTGCATTCTAAAGGTGTGGCCGACAAGGACATCGAAGAGGTCTACACCCCGTTCGGTCACGCCGATTACCAGACCATCGTCGCCAACATCAAAAAATTCTCGGCGGGTGGCAAGACTGCCGTCATCTCGACCGTCAACGGCGACTCCAACGTTCCTTTCTATAAAGAGCTGGCCAACCAGGGTCTGAAAGCCACCGACGTTCCGGTCGTGGCATTCTCCGTGGGCGAAGAAGAACTGCGCGGCATCGACACCAAACCGCTGGTGGGCAACCTCGCGGCGTGGAACTACTTTGAGTCGGTCGAGAATCCGCAGAACAAGAAGTTCGTCGCGGACTGGAAAGCCTACGCCAAGAAACACAACCTGCCCGGCGCCGACAAAGCGGTGACCAACGACCCGATGGAAGCCACCTACGTCGGCATTCACATGTGGGCGCAAGCGGCTGAAAAAGCCAAGTCCACCGACGTCGACAAAGTCCGCGAAGCCCTCGCCGGCCAGACCTTTGCCGCTCCGTCCGGCTACACCCTGACCATGGACAAGACCAACCACCACCTGCACAAACCCGTGATGATCGGCGAGATTCAGGCCGACGGTCAGTTCAACGTGGTGTGGCAGACCGAAGGGCCGATCCGCGCCCAGCCGTGGAGCCCGTTCATTCAGGGCAACGACAAGAAACCGGAGTATGCGGTGAAGAGCAACTAAGCCCTGCGATGCCGGGCCCGGACACTCACCCGGGACCCGACACAACACCTGTAGGAGCTGGCTTGCCAGCGAAGACGGCGGCACATCCAGCATCAATGTAGCTGACCCACCGCCTTCGCCGGCAAGCCAGCTCCTACACGGTCCGCGTATGACCAGGACGTTCGACATGCCCACTGCCCTTTACCGCTTCATTCTCGCCATCGCGCTATTGCTGCCGATGGCCACCCACGCCAACGACGCCGAAGACTTCGTCGCCGCCAACCCCATGCAGCAAGCAAAACTGCTGGAGGCCTGGGCCGCGCAGCCCGATCCGGCCCGTATCGAACTGATCAACGCCCTGCAACAAGGCGAACTGACCGTCGACGGCCAACCCAAAACCCTGCGCCTGAACAATCGCCTGCGGGGTCTGATCGACACCGCCTTGGCCAGTCACCAACTGTTCTCCGCCGACGCCAAAACCCGTCTGGCCGCAGCGCAGCAATTACAAAAAAACGCCAAACCCGCGCAGCTGAAATTCCTCGACCAGCAACTGGCGGGCGAAAAAGACGAAAGCGTTCACGCCGCGCTCAGCCTCGCATTGGCCAATCTGCAACTGGTCGACACCGACCCGGCCGTGCGTCTCGCTGCTGTGCGCTTGCTCGGTGAAACCGGCGACCCACTGGCCCGCACCCGCCTCGAAAGCCTTCTGGCACCGGGTGTCGAAGCCGATACAACGGTGCGCACCGCTGCCGAAACCAGCCTCGCTCAAGTCAAACGCAAACTGCTGATCGGTGAGCTGCTCGGTCAGGCGTTCAGCGGCATGTCCCTCGGTTCGATCCTGCTGCTCGCCGCCCTCGGTCTGGCGATCACCTTCGGCCTGCTCGGTGTGATCAACATGGCCCACGGCGAGATGCTGATGCTCGGCGCCTACTCGACGTTTGTGGTGCAGATGATGTTCCAGCGCTACGCCCCTCAGGCCATCGAGTTCTACCCGCTGATCGCGTTGCCGGTGGCGTTCTTCGTCACCGCCGCCATCGGCATGGCGCTGGAGCGCACGGTGATTCGTCACCTCTACGGCCGCCCGCTGGAAACCTTGCTCGCCACCTGGGGCATCAGTTTGATGCTGATTCAGCTGGTGCGATTGCTGTTCGGCGCGCAGAACGTTGAAGTAGCCAACCCCGCGTGGTTGTCGGGCGGGATTCAAGTGCTGCCGAATCTGGTGCTGCCGTATAACCGCATCGTGATCATCGCCTTTGCACTGTTCGTGGTGGTGCTGACCTGGCTGCTGCTGAACAAGACCCGCCTGGGTTTGAACGTGCGCGCCGTCACCCAGAACCGCAACATGGCCGAGTGCTGCGGCGTGCCCACCGGGCGCGTGGACATGCTCGCCTTCGGACTCGGCTCGGGCATTGCCGGCCTCGGTGGCGTGGCGCTGAGCCAGATCGGCAATGTCGGCCCGGACCTCGGCCAGAGCTACATCATCGACTCGTTCCTGGTGGTGGTGCTCGGCGGTGTCGGCCAGTTGGCCGGTAGCGTGCTCGCCGCGTTCGGCCTCGGTATCGCCAACAAAATTCTCGAACCGCAGATCGGTGCCGTACTCGGCAAAATCCTGATCCTCGCGCTGATCATTCTGTTCATCCAGAAGCGTCCGCAAGGCCTCTTCGCACTGAAAGGACGGGTGATCGACTGATGAACCAGCCCCTGCTCGTGACCGCTACACAAAAAGCCGGCCCCAAAGTCAGCATCGCTGTCGGTGCGGTGATTCTCGCTCTGCTGCTGGCATTACCGCTGCTGTCGCTGTTGCCGGCGGACAGCACGTTGCACGTCTCGGCGTACACGCTGACGCTGGTGGGCAAGATTCTTTGCTACGCCATCGTCGCCCTCGCACTGGATCTGGTCTGGGGATACGCAGGTTTACTGTCCCTCGGCCATGGCCTGTTCTTCGCCCTCGGCGGCTACGCGATGGGCATGTACTTGATGCGCCAGGCCTCGGGCGATGGCTTGCCGGCGTTCATGACGTTCCTGTCGTGGACCGAATTGCCGTGGTACTGGGCCGGCACCAGCAGCTTCCTCTGGGCCATGTGTCTGGTGGTGTTGGCCCCGGGACTGCTGGCGCTGGTGTTCGGCTTCTTCGCCTTCCGTTCGCGGATCAAGGGCGTCTATTTCTCGATCATGACCCAGGCCCTGACCTTCGCCGGGATGCTGCTGTTTTTCCGCAACGAGACCGGATTTGGTGGCAACAACGGCTTCACCAATTTCCGCAGCATTCTCGGTTTCGGCATCACCGAACCGGGCACCCGCGCCGTGTTGTTCTTCGCCACGGTGGTGTTGCTGGTGGCCAGCCTGTTCATCGGCTGGCGCCTGGCGCAGAGCAAGTTCGGTCGAGTGCTGACGGCGCTACGCGATGCGGAAAACCGCCTGATGTTTTGCGGCTACGACCCGCGCGGTTTCAAGCTGTTTGTGTGGGTGTTGAGTGCGGTGTTGTGTGGGTTGGCCGGTGCGTTGTACGTGCCGCAAGTCGGGATCATCAACCCGAGCGAAATGTCGCCGACCAACTCCATTGAAGCGGCGGTGTGGGTCGCTTTGGGTGGTCGCGGAACGTTGATCGGCCCGCTGCTGGGCGCCGGCGTGGTTAACGGCATGAAGAGCTGGTTCACCGTGGCGTTCCCGGAATACTGGCTGTTTTTCCTCGGCGCGCTGTTCATCGTCGTGACCTTGTATCTGCCTAAAGGCGTGATCGGTCTGCTGAAAAAAAGGGGTGAGCAATGAGAGTGACTGCGACGGCTGAATTCATGCTCGAACCGGCCTTTTTCCCCGTGGAACCGAACAAGGACGCCGGCACCAGCCGCGACGCCATCAGCCACGGCCAACGCGTCAGCCCAGGCCTCGATACCCGCCACGGCACGATCCTGACCCTGGAAGACATCAGCGTCAGCTTCGATGGCTTCAAGGCACTGAACGACTTGAATCTGTACATCGGCGTCGGCGAACTGCGCTGCATCATCGGCCCCAACGGCGCGGGCAAGACCACGCTGATGGACGTGATCACCGGCAAGACCCGCCCCAGTCACGGTAAAGCCTGGTTCGGTGAAACCCTGGATCTGACGCAGATGAGTGAAGTGCAAATCGCCCAAGCCGGTATCGGTCGCAAGTTCCAGAAGCCGACCGTGTTCGAGGCCTTGAGCGTGTTCGAGAACCTGGAGCTGGCGCAGAAAACCGACAAGTCGGTGTGGGCCAGCCTGCGGGCGCGCCTGAGTGGTGAGCAGAAAGATCGCATCAGCGAAGTGCTGGAAACCATTCGCCTGACGACGTCGGTCAATCGCCCGGCGGGGTTGTTGTCCCACGGTCAGAAGCAGTTTCTGGAGATCGGCATGCTGCTGATGCAAGACCCGCAACTGCTGCTGCTCGACGAGCCGGTGGCGGGCATGACCGACGCCGAAACCGAATTCACTGCCGAACTGTTCAAGCGCCTGGCGGGCAAGCATTCGCTGATGGTGGTGGAACATGACATGGGGTTTGTGGGTTCGATTGCCGACCACGTCACCGTGTTGCACCAAGGCAGCGTGCTGGCCGAAGGGTCGCTGGAACAGGTGCAGGATAACGAGCGGGTGATTGAGGTGTATCTCGGTCGCTGAGCCTGCATAAGAACAACCTGTAGGAGCTGGCTTGCCAGCGAAAGCGATGGACCTGTCAGCATTGATGTTGAATGCGATGGCCTCTTCGCTGGCAAGCCAGCTCCTACAAGGATTTGAGGGGAATTTGAACATGCTGCAAGTCGACAAGCTGCACCAGTACTACGGCGGTAGCCACATCCTGCGCGGCCTGACGTTTGACGTGAAAGTCGGTGAAGTCACCTGCCTGCTCGGGCGCAACGGCGTCGGCAAGACTACCCTGCTCAAGTGCCTGATGGGTTTGCTGCCGGCCAAAGAAGGCGCAGTGAACTGGGAAGGCAAACCGATTACCACGTTCAAGCCGCATCAACGGGTGCATGCAGGGATCGCGTACGTACCGCAGGGTCGGGAAATCTTCGGCCGGTTGACCGTCGAAGAAAACCTGCTGATGGGCCTTTCACGCTTCCCCGGCTCCGAAGCCAAGGAAGTCCCGGCGTTCATCTACGAGTTGTTCCCGGTACTGCTGCAAATGAAGCAGCGGCGCGGCGGTGATTTGTCGGGCGGCCAACAGCAGCAGCTTGCTATCGGCAGGGCTCTGGCCAGCCGTCCACGGTTGCTGATTCTCGACGAGCCTACCGAAGGCATTCAGCCGTCGGTGATCAAGGAGATCGGAGCGGTGATCAAGAAGCTCGCCGCCCGTGGCGACATGGCGATTTTGCTGGTGGAGCAGTTCTACGATTTCGCCGCCGAACTGGCTGATCAATACCTGGTGATGTCCCGGGGCGAGATCGTGCAGCAAGGTTGCGGTGAAAATATGGAAGCCGAGGGTGTACGCGGGCTAGTAACGATTTAAGGCTACGATCTAATCTGTAGCGTCCTAACGATAATTAGAAATTATGAATTTACCTGCCCCTATTGTCCTGTTTACGCCGAGCTGGCACGCCGAGCTGGAGCTGGGCTACGCCCGTTTCGGCGACAGCACGCGCCCGGTACAGCGTCGCCATAAAGGCCCGCTGCGGGTGCAAAAGCACCTGTATGCCGAAGGCCCCGAGGTGTGCCAGCACATCATCGTTCACCCGCCCGGAGGGATTGCCGGCGGTGATCGGTTGGACATTTCGGCCAGCGTCGGCACCAACGCCTGGGCACAAATCACCAGCCCCGGCGCGGCCAAGTGGTATCGCGCGGCGGGCCCGGCCTACCAGACACTCGATTTGAGGGTGGCTTCGGGCGCGACACTGGAATGGTTGCCGCAAGAGACGATTATCTTCAGTGATGCGCAGGCCGAATTGAGTACCTCAATTGAGCTGGAAGGCGATGCGCGGTTGTTCTACTGGGACGTTGTGGCGCTGGGTCGACCGGCCAGTGGCGAGCGTTTTGACCTCGGGCATTTTCAGGCGCATCTGGATATCCGCCGTGACGGCCAGTTGCTCTGGCACGAACGCCAGCGCATTGTCGGCAATGACGGCTTGCTGGATTCGCCCATCGGGCTGGACGGGCAACCGGTGTTTGCGACATTGCTGGTGACCGGAGAGATCGACAGTGAGTTGCTGGAAACCTGTCGTTCGCTGCCCAATGATGTACGCGGGGATTTGACCCAGTTACCGGGGCTGTTGGTGGCTCGGTGCCTGGCCAGTGAAGCGCTGCTGGCGCGCGGCTGGTTGATTGATGTGTGGCGATTGCTCCGGCCGGCGTTGCTCGGTCGCGAAGCCGTCCCCCCCAGAATATGGAGCACCTGAACACCGCCCCCCTGTAGGAGCTGGCTTGCCAGCGAAGGCGTACTCACTGACGCCAAAGGCTTCGCTGGCAAGCCAGCTCCTACAGGGGATGCGTTTACAGTTCCGAACTTTTTTATCTGCCCAGATGGACTCCAACAATGGACCTGACCCCACGCGAAAAAGACAAGCTGCTGATCTTCACCGCCGGCCTCGTGGCCGAGCGGCGTTTGGCGCGCGGCGTGAAACTCAATTACCCGGAAGCCATGGCCTACATCTCAGCTGCGCTGCTCGAAGGCGCGCGGGACGGCCAGACCGTGGCCGACTTGATGCACTTCGGCACGACCTTGCTGACCCGCGAACAAGTCATGGAAGGGATCCCGGAAATGATCCCGGAGATCCAGGTTGAAGCGACGTTCCCCGACGGCACCAAACTGGTCACCGTCCACCAACCTATCGCCTGAGGCCCCGCCATGACTTACCACATTCGCGATGCGACGCACGCCGACCTGCCGGCGATCCGCGACATCTACAACGACGCCGTGCTCAACACCACGGCGATCTGGAACGAACAAGCCGTAGACCTCGGCAACCGCCAGGCCTGGTTCAGTGCCCGGCAAGCTCAGGGCTACCCGATTCTGGTGATAGTCGACGCTGACGACAGTGTGCTGGGTTACGCGTCCTTCGGTGACTGGCGGCCGTTCGATGGCTTTCGCCACACCGTTGAGCACTCGGTGTATGTGCGCAGCGACCAGCGTGGCAATGGACTCGGCCCGCAACTGATGACGGTGCTGATCGAACGCGCCAAAGGCTGCGACAAACACGTGATGGTCGCGGCCATCGAAAGCGGTAACGCGGCCTCTATTCGTCTACATGAACGCGCCGGCTTCATCACCACCGGGCAAATGCCCCAGGTGGGCACCAAGTTCGGTCGCTGGCTGGACCTGACCTTCATGCAACTGACCCTCAATCCTGGCGCGGAGCCGCCAATCGCCCGCAAGGAGTAACTCCGGATGAACGCCGCCCAGCTACGCCGCGTCAATGTTGAAAGCTTTGCACACTACCGTCAGGGCTTGATTGATCTGCTGCTCGACGCAGTCGGTTACGGCGCCAGCGTCGGGTTCATGGCTGATCTTGATGCCACCCAGGCCCGCGCCTATTTCGATGACGTTCAGGAGAACCTGAACAAGGGCAACGTGCTGCTGTGGGTGGTGGTCAAGGACGAACAAGTGCAGGCCAGTGTGCAACTGACCCTGTGTCAGAAAGCCAATGGCCTGAACCGCGCCGAAGTGCAAAAACTCCTGGTTCGCGAACATGCACGTCGGCGGGGGCTGGGCCAACAGTTGATGAGCGCTTTGGAACAGGCCGCTCTCCAGCACAAGCGCGGCATGCTCTACCTCGACACCGAAGCCGGCTCCCCCGCAGAAGATTTCTACAAGGCGCAGGGTTACACCCGGGCGGGGGAAATCCCCGACTACGCCTGCGACCCGAGCGGTCGCTATAAACCCACCGCGCTCTACTACAAGATTCTGCAAGGAGCCCACTGATGATTCCCGGTGAATACCAGATCCAGCCCGGCGACATCGAGCTCAACGCGGGTCGTCGTACCGTCAGCCTGAAAGTGGCCAACAGCGGCGACCGGCCGATCCAGGTCGGCTCGCATTACCACTTTTTTGAAACCAATGACGCTCTGACCTTCGACCGCGCCGCCAGCCGCGGCATGCGCCTGAACATCCCCGCCGGCACCGCCGTGCGCTTTGAACCGGGGCAGAGTCGTGAGGTTGAGTTGGTGGATCTGGCCGGGCATCGGCGGGTGTTCGGATTTGCCGGGCGGATCATGGGTGACCTCTGATTAGTGCGTCGTGTGCATTGACCCCTTCGCTGGCAAGCCAGCTCCTACAGGAGATCGCATGTGGATGCGATTCCCTTGTAGGAGCTGGCTTGCCAGCGATAGCGAGCTAGGCGAGCGGTTCCAAATCCAATTGAATCCCAAGGCAAGTGCATGAAAATCTCAAGACAAGCCTACGCCGACATGTTCGGCCCCACCGTCGGCGACAAGGTTCGCCTGGCCGACACCGAGCTGTGGATCGAAGTCGAAAAAGACTTCACCACCTACGGTGAAGAAGTGAAATTCGGCGGCGGCAAAGTCATCCGCGATGGCCAGGGCCAGAGCCAGCTGTTGGCCGCCGAGGTCGTCGACACGGTGATCACCAACGCGCTGATCATCGACCATTGGGGCATCGTCAAAGCCGACGTTGGCCTCAAGGACGGCCGCGTCGCCGGCATCGGCAAGGCCGGCAACCCGGACGTCCAGCCGAACGTGACCATCGCCATCGGCGCCAGCACCGAAGTCATCGCCGGTGAAGGGATGATCCTCACCGCCGGCGGCATCGACACGCATATCCACTTCATCTGCCCGCAGCAGATCGAAGAAGCATTGATGAGCGGCGTCACCACCATGATCGGCGGCGGCACCGGCCCTGCCACCGGCACCAACGCCACCACCTGCACCTCCGGGCCGTGGCACCTGGCGCGCATGCTCCAGGCCGCCGACGCGTTCCCTATGAACATCGGCCTCACCGGCAAAGGCAACGCCAGCCTGCCGGAGCCGTTGATCGAGCAGGTCAAGGCCGGCGCCATCGGCCTCAAGCTGCACGAAGACTGGGGCACCACCCCGGCGAGCATCGACAACTGCCTGAGCGTCGCCGACCAGTACGACGTGCAGGTGGCGATCCACACGGACACGCTCAACGAATCCGGTTTCGTCGAAACCACCCTCGCCGCCTTCAAGGGCCGCACCATCCACACCTACCACACCGAAGGCGCGGGCGGCGGTCATGCGCCGGACATCATCAAGGCCTGCGGATTTGCCAACGTGCTGCCGAGTTCCACCAACCCGACCCGGCCGTTCACCCGCAACACCATCGACGAACACCTCGACATGCTGATGGTCTGCCACCACCTGGACCCGAGCATTGCCGAAGACGTAGCCTTCGCCGAAAGCCGCATCCGCCGCGAGACGATTGCCGCCGAAGACATCCTGCACGACCTCGGCGCGTTCTCGATGATCAGCTCCGACAGCCAAGCCATGGGCCGCGTCGGCGAAGTCATCACCCGTACCTGGCAGACCGCCGACAAGATGAAAAAGCAGCGCGGCCCGCTACCGGGCGATGGCGAGGGCAACGACAACTTCCGCGCCAAACGCTACATCGCCAAGTACACCATCAACCCGGCGATCACTCACGGCATCAGCCATGAAGTGGGGTCGGTGGAAGTGGGTAAATGGGCCGATCTGGTGCTGTGGCGCCCGGCGTTTTTCGGGGTCAAACCGACGTTGATCCTCAAGGGCGGCGCCATCGCGGCCAGCCTGATGGGCGACGCCAACGCCTCGATTCCAACGCCGCAACCGGTGCACTACCGGCCGATGTTCGCCAGCTACGGTGGCTCGCTGCACGCCACCAGCATGACCTTCATCAGCCAGGCGGCGCAGGAGGCAGGCCTTCCCGATGCACTGGGCCTGAAGAAGAAAATCGCGGTGGTGAAAGGTTGCCGTGAGGTGCAGAAAACCGACCTGATCCACAACGATTACCTGCCGAACATTGATGTCGATCCGCAGACGTATCAGGTCAAGGCCGACGGTGTGTTGCTGTGGTGTGAGCCGGCGGATGTGTTGCCGATGGCGCAGCGCTATTTCCTGTTTTGATCGGTTGAGCGACACACAGAAAAGGCCTGGATGCTTGCGCAGATCCAGGCCTTTGTTCATCGGTCAGCAGCGTTTGTTTAGATCGGGTGTTCGGTCAACTCCTCGCGAGAGAACTTCTCGATCATCACAGCCTCCTCAATCTGCAACTGAGCATCCAGGTCTGCAGATTGCACCTTGAATTGCGCTTCTGATAACTCCCCTGCCTGCTGGCGATCACGCAGCTTGGCCAGGCGATCCTGATAGGGTTCGCGCTGCGCTTCGAACTGCGCGCGGTACTTGTTGGTGACGAAGTCTTTCCAGAAATCTTTCGCCACCAGCGACTGAAATTCTTCAGGCGAGTCGTCCAGCGCCAGCACCTTGGCGCAGGCCTGATCAAGCATCGCCGGGGTGACTTTACCCATGTGAGCGAAACGGACTTGCCGCGGTTGCCCCGGCAATCCGAGCCGGTCCTTGAGTCCGTAACGGTAGGCCAGTTTGATCTCGACCTCTTCCAGAAAGCGGATCTGCTGGGTCTTGAGGGCCGCCGACAAGCCCGGCGTGTTATTGATCGCGATTGTGCGCTGCTCGATATCGGCCAACGCAATTTTCTCGAGTTCCTCCAGCCGGAACAAGCCTCTGGACAGTTTCAGCAGGGCTGCACTCTGCTCGCCGTCCATGGCCAGCGTCCGCGCCCGGTACACCAGCGCCATGATTTCCAGGTTGCTGAATGACAACGCGGCACGATCACAGCAGGCAGGCCTGCCGGCCCACTCGAACATCTCCTGACGCAGCGCCACGGATTCGGGGTTGCCTTCGGTGATGGTGTCGACGACTTCCCATACACGTCTCTGAAGGTCCGTATGGCCGGCGCCGGCATTCTCGAGATCGTTGAGTACATTGAAAAACCCTTGGGAGCCCTCCTGTGCCGACAGTGATTGCCATTGCGCCTGCCTGGCCGTTACCTGGTCAGCGGGCAAGTCTTTGAGCCAACGCTGAAGCGTTGTCAATTCCTGCCCTCCGCCTGTCGCGCGCCCGGCTAACGCCATCGGGGCTCGATACTCGAAGGCTCCCGGTTGCCTGACTCCCCAGAAATCCGGACGTTCGCGCTCAAGCCGGCTCCAATAATCGCGCAGCTGTTGCTGGGTGACCTCGGACAACGGGTTGCCACCGATGTGAGTAAAGTTATTGAGGCCTGCCACCTGTTCCAGCCGTTCGGCAGGCGGTGCGATCACCGACTCCGGGATCGTCGTGATCCGGTTGTTTCTCAAATCAATGACATCCAGTAACGGCTGCGCACCCAGGCCCACCAGCCATGTCTCAATGTCGATCGAATTCAGGTTGAGCGAGCGCATATCGGTTATCTGAGTGAAGTCCGGCGCCATGCCCAGCGGGTTTTGCGCCAGGTTCATCGCCCTGAGTGTTGTCCGTCGGGAAAGGATCCCCACCGTTTCCGGAGTCAAGCGGATGCGGTTGCGCTGCAAAAACAAACGCGTCAGCCCGTGCATGTCATCCAGCGCCGGGGGTATCGCCGTCAGCTGGTTGTCCGACAGGTCCAGCCAGCGCACGCCTTTGAAATGCGCAAGAAAACCCTCTGGCGAAACGCTCAGGCCCATGCCGCTGAGTTTGAGCGAACCCACATGACTGAAATCGGCCTCAAGGTCCGGCACGCTGTCTAGCGTCTGGCCACTCAAGTCGAGCTCAAAACCGATGGGGCTACCGTCGACCGCGTTTCTTTGCGGGGATTGCCGCCGCCAGCATTCTCGAATGCGGTCGACGGCTGTGTAGCGCTCTGCCCGGTCAGACAAACCGGTGGCCATCTGACCGGCCCGAACGTAGCGCGAACGTGCGCCGCCCCCGGAAAACGCCCAGGCCGATAGCTGCTGATTCAGCGTTTCATACTCACGCTCAAGACGAGCCAGCTCAGGCTCAGCCGCGAGCCCGTGGGTTTGCAGGAATTCCTCAACGTCGAACTCGTCGAAGCCGGGGTACAGTTGACGAACCCTGGCACTCATTGAGTCCTGAACTTTAAAGGCATCTGGCAGGCTTCCCTCCAGGAGCTCAGGCCTTAGCGCTTGCAGACGTTCCCGATAGTCCTTGAGTTGCTGCCAGGCCTGGCGCGTAAACGGGTTACCCTCAAGCAACGTGACCCGATTCACCCTGGCGTTGGCTTCCAGTTGTTCATCTGCCGTAGAGAGCATCTCTTGGGGCATTTCGGTCAGGTGGTTCTCGCGCAAGTCCAGCACTTGCAAATCGGGCAGATTCCCCATGCCCAAGGGCCATTGGTCGATGCCGGTGCCGCTGAGGTTGATGTTCTTCAGTCGAGTCATGGTGCTGAAGTCAGGTGCGATACCCAGCGGGTTTTTCAACAAGTCGAGCGTCTCAAGCGCACTCAATTTACCGAGCACCGTAGCCGTGTGTTCATTCCATCGAACCCGGCTGCCTCTGAGGCTCAAGTGAGTCAAACCCTGCATTTCACCGACCGCCTCCGGCAATGCGCTGAGCCGGGACATGCCCTCCAGTCTCAACGCCTTGAGTTCGGTGAACCCCTTGAGAAACGCATCGAGGTTGCGCACGCCTGTACCGGTCAGCGCGAGCGTCTCGACATGCTCGAATCGGGCACTCAGCGATGGCAGCTCAACGGTCGAGTCGATGCTCAGTATCGAGCCCGTCTGCCGACGCCAGCAGCGGTTGATATTGCTGGCGATCTGACGCTCGCGCGCCCCCGGAAACCGCCCTGCTACAGCGGGGCTGCGCTCTGCCGTTACGCGGGTTTGAACCCAGGTATCCAACTCTTTCTTGAGGGTCGCGCATTCGGCTTCACGTCGAGTCAGCCCACCCCGAACGTCGTCGCCCAACGAGCGCAGGAAGGATTCGACCTCGGCCTCGCTGAAGTCGGGATACAGCTTTAGCACCCGCGCACGCGGCGTGCGGAAAAAGCTGGCGAGCTGTTGCCCCGACGGCAACGGGCCAACACCGCCGAGCAACTTCATGCCTGGCTCGACGCTTGGCTTGAGCACGCGGTGCTTCTGAAGCACCGCCCTCAACTGATCTCGCGGCAACGGCGTCTGTTGCACCGTCATTTTCAATCGCTCGGCCTCTTGCAGCGTGAAGCCCAATGCCTGGCGTTCCTCTGCCGTCAGGGCCTGCAATACAGACGAATAGAGGCTTGCAGAAGTCGATTGCGCGAACCGGGTGTTCGCATCCACCACCAGCACCGCACGGACCGGGTTCTGCGCGGGACCGATCGCGTCCAATAATTTCCCTTGCGGCCCGTATTCGCGCAGCTCGAGATGCACGTCCTTCGGCCAGCCAGGCAGCGCTTCAAGACTGCGCAGGGCCAACCGTTCGCTGTCGACGCCGGAGGAGATCTCGAGATAGAGGCCTTCATAGGCTCGCGCCACACGCAGTTCCTGTCGGGCCTGCTCGGCCTGCTCGTATAGGCGCTGAGGCAAGGGCCCGGGATTGTCCATTTCCAGCCGTTCTGCCTGAGTCGCGCCTTGCAGTATCTCTTCTACAACGACGTTGGGTAGCTGCGGGAAAAACACCTTGATTCGTGCCAAGGAACTTTGACCGTTGGCCTCCTGTTCTCGATACAGAGACTCGAACAATGAATATTTTTTGTTCTGCACGGCGCGGCCGATTTCCTTGCGCAGTGCAGTGGCGCGTTGTTCCAGCGTCATATCCGCTGTTCCCGGAACACGTACGATATCGACCCGTTGCGCTTTGAACAGGTCCAGCAGCGACGTGAGCACCGTGCCGTTCGCCACTTCGCGATCACTCACGACGAACGTCAACCGGCGTGATTGCCCGGCGCCTGTGACCGGGTCTTCCCAGATCAGGTTTGCCTGGCTGTCCAAGACCTTGATCGGGGGTGTAGCGGGCAACAGCTCCTGACTGCGCATGAGCCTGAATTGCAGGCGCAGATCCGCCTTGGCGTAGACCCCAGGGTGATCGCTGCCGATCTGTTCCCTGAAGGTTTCAATGTCCCGGTCGATTCGAAAGCGCGTGAAGGTGTCGGACAGCTGCGCACCCGGCGGCTGTAGTTCGACATGCAGGCGACGCAGTTGATCTTGCTCAACGCCACTGGCGATGCGCACCTGCTCCAGTTGCGCCTCCGTGAAGGCCTGCGCGCGATAGCCCAGCCGTCGCATCAGGATCGGCCCGTCCCAGCTCAGGGGTTCTTCACCTTCGTAGCTCCACGCGCCCGCGCCGTTATGGTCCAGGTGCGGTGCATAGGCCTCGGGCCGGCGCGGGTGCTGGATGC
This sequence comes from Pseudomonas sp. P4_C8, assembly GCF_056401975.1. NCBI lineage: Bacteria > Pseudomonadati > Pseudomonadota > Gammaproteobacteria > Pseudomonadales > Pseudomonadaceae > Pseudomonas > Pseudomonas sp. P4_C8. Next base: position 108,842 of record NZ_JBFUIH010000023.1, read on the forward strand.
AATACTCACCGCTGGCGGGATCTTGCCTGACCAAAAAGCGCGCCTCATCGAGCGGCAAAATAGCGTGGCCGTTGACCGAGTGCAGCCCCAGTACGTCAGGCTGCGAATTCGCCGGTAACGTAACGGGAGTCTTGTAAGGGTCAAGGTCCGGCTTCCACAGCCGTTGTTGCCCCGTGGGCAGCGTGACCGGTTTCAACCCCTCGACCACGGGTTCGGGCTTCACGGGTGCCAGCTTAGCCAGGCCCTTCCCCGCTCCGTGCAGCACGGCAATCAGCGCGAGGTTTTCCGCCACGTCGGTCAGGTGAGCCCAGGCCGCGTTGCGATCACCCTCGCTCCACTCAATGGCCCCTTCGAATGTCTCGTACAGGATCTGGCCGGCCATCACCCCGATCATCACCTCACCCAGCACCGGTACAAACATCGAGGTGACGTTCAACACCAGCATGCCGACCTCAAGCAAATGAGCGATTTTTTCTGCTCGCACCCGGGCATCGACATCGGCCGTGGGCACCGCGTGACTGCGGGCATCCGCCAGGATTTTGCGACGACTTTGCTCATAGAGATCCACCCAGGGATCGACGTTCGGTCCCCAGAGACCATGCTGCCGGTAGCCCTTGATCGGGATATAAGGTTCGTCGACCGGCTCCTGTCGGGAGGGTAATTCGGGAGGCAGTTCGTTAAGCTGGTAGAAGGTCGAAAAAAACGGCGGGAGCACTTCAATCGCTTTCCACAAGGGTGATCGCAAGGGCGCTAGCGAGTCTGGCGGAGAATCCGCTGCCTTTCGGGTGAACTGGCTGAAGTAATACGGACGATCGGCATAGGCAACGAACTGACTGAAAAAGCGTTGATACGCCGTCGGGCCACCGTTGGCCGGTGGCGAGGCATCAGTGGCCATGAACAGTCGCTTCAAGGTCGCCTCCATTTCCCGGCCCTTGTAACGTTTTAACGGGTGCTGCGGGTCGTGGGGAATGTAGAGAAGGACATCATCGCAATAGCGATATTTTTCGCAAATATGGAAAAGCACGCAGCCGGTCATTCTCTTCTTCATCAACACCAGGTCGCACATCCACACGGGGGTGTTGTCGATCTTCGGGTTGAGTTCTCCGTCAATCACCGAAAGGATCATCGAGTAATCCTTCGGTTCGATGTCCTTCTTCAGCAAGGCGAGCTCGGCAGCCGCGCGTATCGCAGCTTTTTGACTGTCCACAAACCGGTTGCGCAGTACGGCTTCGGCCACGGGACTGGAAGGTTGCAAAAAGTCTTTCAGATACGCCTGATACTTCGCACCGATGTCCAGCTCCCGACACAGCTTCAGGTACTGCATCACCGTCAGGGCCGTGGTCACTTCGCTGAACTGGCCCGGAGTCGATTCGACAACAAAGCCTGAGGAAGAATGAAAGTGAGCGGGAGCACACTCCCGCGCTTCGAAGTTGTGCAACGCGGCTTGCAGCAGCGGCAACTTCAACACCTCGAAGGTGCCGACCTCGATTTCCAGAATGCCCATTTCCAGAGGCTTTTTCAGTTGCAGGAAAGTTTTAGTGACGTCCAGTTCCACTCCGAACTGATCCTTGAGCGCCCTGACCAGTAGCGGTTCGGCAAACGCATCAATGTCCTGCAGGCGCGACATTGTTTTATCCAGCAGGTTCTGCGAGGTCACACTCGCCACAAAACTCGCGTTCAAGGCCTGACGCTGCGCCTGCGACGCCGCCTGGTACCAGTCGGGAAGAATGAGCGGAGCGTTTTTCAGCGCCTCTCGCCGTTCGGGCGAAGCATTCACCATCCAGGCCGGGATGGCGTTGGCCATGAATTCGGCGTGAACACTTTGTTGCTCGGCAGCCGGTGGTTGCGCTGTATTTTTGTCGTTGCTTTCGTGTTTGTTTCGCAAGGTACATATCCTTATGTACGAAGTAATAGGGCGGCACGAAAACCATCGGTTTCCATGCCGTCATCGACATCCTCGTCGATTCAGTTTTTCAGCGTGAGGGGCGTTTCGGCCCGTTGCAGTTTTGTCCGGTCCATCGCTTGTCGGGTCAGCGTCTTGAGCAATGTCTGCGTCTGGGCATTGAGCTGGCTCATTTCGCTTTCATACGCTTGGGCGCTCATGACAAGTCCTGGGGCGAACTCGCTTTCCGGCTTGCCAAGTTCGGCGGCGAGTACCCGGATCTCTTCTTTCAATTGCGCTTTTTCCGGCAAGGAAAGGGACGGGGTCGCCCGCTTTTCCAGCGCCATGTAAAAATCGGTGGTCGCGTCGATACGGCGCCTGATGGCTTTGAACGCACGACGATTGGAGCCCTGGATGTAAGACACCCAGAACGGCTGTTCGCTGATCGAATCACGCAGCAGCTCCCCGGCCTCCAGATCCAGCACACGCTGACAGGCCGCTTCGATCATCTGTGGCGTGACCGCGGCGATTGTCCTGAACTGCATTTTTCGAGACTGCCAAGGCAGTTCGAGGCGGTCGGCCAGGTCCGTCATGTACGCCAGGTGTACCTCGACTTCATCAATGGTGCCGGTGACTTCACCCGCCGCATTGACGCGTCTGAACTGCTCGCCCTGACTCGTTCGCTCACCAATGACCTTGTGGGCGATTCTGCTCAGCTCATCCAGACGGGATTTGCCCTGCGCCAGCTGCACCAGCTCTGCTTCCACCAGATTCCGGCTCGCCAGTTCATAGGCTTCGTGAATCAGCACTTCCACACCCATGGCGTTGAACAGTTGAGCCCCGCCATCGACACACTGCGTAGGTGCCGTGGACATCGTGAACAGTTTTTCTCGCAGCGCGGTGTCTTTCGCCATGGCGTCGAGCATGCGCCAGACCTTGGCGGTCATGTCCCTTCGAAAGGCGATGTCATGCTTGAAGTGATACGACTCCGTCAGTTTGCGGATCTCGTTGAAGAACGGCAGTGAACCGAACTCATCCTCGACCTCATTCCATACCTCCTGCCGGGCGACCCACTCAGGCCGAGTCAGACCTTGCTCCCAATCGAGGCTATCGCGTACTCCACGGGGCGGATAAGGTCGATCAGGGTCCATACCCACGGACTGAATGTACTCGCGCAGCGTCTGTAGATTGGCCTCCGGCAACCACCGCGCATTGCGGCTCAACACCGTGCGCGCCAACAGTTCCGCGTCGGCGCTGCCACGCGCAACCGAAGGGACCTCAAGGATCCGGTTCAACTGAATATCCAGATAGAAATGCCGGAACCTGGGCAGTGAAAACAATCCGCCGGGCCAAGTGGAAATACCCGTGTCAGTCAACAGCAGCGTATGCAGCATGGGCATGCGGCCGATATCGGGGACGCGCCCCAACGGGTTGCCCATCAAGTCCAGGCTTTCCAGGTGCACAAGCCCGCCCAGATCAGCCACCGACGCGGCGTCCAGTACCATTCGATTGCCACGCAGATTCAACTCCCTCAGCCCGTGCATCCGGCCCACCACGCGAGGAAACCGCGTGAGCGGGTTGTCGTTGAGGTTCAGGTGGCGAAGCCTGGGAAAGTGATCGAGCAGCGACACCTGGGCATCGGCCAATCCGCTGTTCAGCAGATTCAGGTGGGTGACATGCCCAAAATCCCCCTCCAGAGGCGGCATCGTCGCCAAATGCCTTCCCAGTGGCATACCACTCAGGTCCAGCGTTATCCCGTGCATATTGCCGAAGACATCCACATCCCTTGGCCCGGTGTGCTGCCAGCATTGCCTGATCGCGTTGTATAAGGCGTTTCTTGACTGCCATTCGGCTCTTCCTGCGGCGCTGAACCTGAAGGTGTCGGTGGGTGAATTCAGCCAGCGCTGGAAGTTGGCGTTGAGTCGATTGAACTGCGACTCAAGTTCACTGGCGCGCAGCTGCGGGCTGCCTTCGCGACCGTCGCCCTCCAGATAGGTCCGGGCCTCGTCCTCTGTCCAGCCGGGACGCACACTCCTGACCCGTTCTTGCGGGGTCAGCCGTGCGTTGAGTCGTTGAATGCCTTGCGCACCACCCCGCATGCCACCGCGCAGTTTCATCGTTTGGGGATCATAAAACGGCTTGCGGATCGGGTTGTCGGCCAGCATCGGTTGCAACCTGTCCCGCGCCAGTGGTGCCCTTTGAACCGCCTGCCTGAGTGCTTCCCCTTGATTGATCTCATAACCGAGCGCAATACGTTGCGTGTCGGGCAGCGCATGCAGCACTGAAGCAAACAGATTGTCAGCACCATGCAGATGGTGATCGGCAGCGTCCCGCGCCTGATAGTCACCGTCGCTACTCACCAGCACCTTGCGCACGCTTGCGTCTTGCGGGCCAATGCTGTCTCGCAGGGGGCCGGAGAACGAATGCTCACGGATTTCGATGCGCACATCGCCAGGCCAGTTCGGCAATGTTTCCAGGGTGTGCAACGCCAGTCTTTCGGTATCTGCGGTGTGCAGAAACTCAAGGAATAGCCCTTCGTAGGCCCGCGTCGTACGCACCTCCAACAAGGCGGCACGTACCTGTTGTTTGAGTTTCAAGGGAAGACGTTTTTTCTGCGCAACCACACGCAGGTCTTCAGGCGCAGCAGCGGCCAGCAGCTCTTCGGCAAGGTTGGCCGGGTAGTGCGAAAAGGCGTCCTGTATCACCCGCACACCGGCATGCTCTGAAAGTTGATGCGCGTTGTAGAGCGCATCGAAACGGGTCTTGCGTTGCAGATAGGTCAACGGACCTTGCTGTTTTTCGGTTTCAGCGCATGCCTGAAAGCGTCTTATCGTGTCGACGAACAGCGCCGGTGGTGCGTCGTTCTCCACCTGCAACCTGCGCAGTGCGTTTTCTTCTACACCACTGGCGATACGGATGTGTTCCAGCGTTGCCTCATCAAATCCGTCGACCATCGGCCCCAGACGCCGCATGAGGGTGGTTTTGTCCCATTCGATGGGGCGGTCGAGTTCGGTTTGCCAGGCACCGACCCCGTTGTGCTTCAACTTCGGCTGATAGGCCGTCGATCGATTCGGGTGCTGCAACTGCGGCTGGCCGGTCTGCGGATCCTCGTTGACCGCGAAGTGCTTGCCCTCCAGTGGAAGAAAATCCCTGCCATTGTGTCGATGAAGACCTCGTTCATTCGGCGCCACATCTTTGGGCAGGGAAACCGCGTATTCATAGGGTTTCAGGTCGGGTTTCCAGAGACGGGTAGCCCCATCGGGGAGCTCGACCTTTTTCAGCTGATCGACAAACGACGATGCCTTGACCGGTGTCGGGAGGCGTGCGGGCAACACGTGCCCGGCCATCATCAGTGCCAGTTGAGCCGCATTGATCATGACCCCGACCAGCAGACCCGATGCTTCCTCCCGGTCCCCTTTGCTCCAGTCTTCAATGCCCTCCATGGTTTCGAGCAGCATTTGCCCGGCCATGATGCCCAGCATGGCTTCGCCCAGCCCCGGCACCAGCAGGGCGCCAAAATTGAACACGTTCCAGCCCAGACTCAAGTAACTGGTCAACCGCGCCCAGCGAGCGGCAGCATCTTCATCATCCGTGGGCACGGCAATTTGTCGCGCGTCGGCGATGGCTTTCTCTCTGCGCCAGCCTGAGATATGACGCCAGATATCGCCCGTGACGGGGTTGGTGATCGGCTCCGCATCGGGGTTTTCCGTGGCGGTTTCCCTCCACCACGGGCCCATGTCCAGAGGCTCGCGTTGATGCCAGGTAAAGGTGGTGAGGCGCTCGTTGACTCTCGAGAAGAAACGGCCCTTGTCTTTTTGCGCCACGAAACGGCTGAAAAACCGTTGATAGCCTGGTGAACGCAACTGGCTGATCAGCACCTTCATGAAATCAGTGAACGATGCATATTCCTTGAGCGGGTGTTCGGGGTCGTCCGGCACATAAGCGATCAATGGGCCGTCCAGACGACTTTGTTGATAGATATCGTCCTGACGGAGCATTTCATCAAGCACACCACGGGGGCCGTTGGCGAAAAACGCCTCGAGTAACTTGAACTGTTCAAACTCCTGGCCCGGCAATATCGACAGGCGCTGAGACCAGTCCGTCAACAATCGCTGGTGCGCCGGAATCAGACTGTCATAGGTTCTTTTCACCAGCGAGGGGTCCGCCACCGCACTGAACAATACAATGCCGGTCAGCTTGAATCCCATGAGTGACAAGCGATGACATTGCAGCGGTCGACTGCCCAACATGATGTTGCTTTTACGATCCCGCACGTCCTGCAACTTGCCGTATGAATAGTAAGAAATGTCGTTCTTTAAATACGCAATGAGTGCTGATTCATTGAAAGCCGCTATTTCGCAGGCGACGGTATGCTGTTCAAGCGTTGTCCTGATATCAACGGTTGCTGGCTTGAGCTGTTCGGTGATGTGTTTCTGATACTGTGCGCCGATATCCAGCGTCCGGCACAGGACAGCAAACCGCTCGACTGTCAGCGCCTGGCGTTGCAATTCCCCTGCGGCATCCTTGGTGAAAATACCGGAGCCATCGCGAAAGGCGCCGGCCTGTGTTTCCGATTCTTCAAAATTGTGCAGAGCCGCTTCCAGCAACGTGTGTTGTCTGAATCGACTGGCGTGAGTATCAATTCCAAATGTCAGTGTGGCGGGAACATAAAGCCGCACTAACGTTGTATTAACGTCCTGTTCAAGATCCAGCTGATCTTTCAGGGCTTGAACAAGTAACGGTTGCGCAAAGGCTTTGATGTCCTGTTGCAAATCATTGAGTGTCTTTTCCAAAGAGCCCTGCAATCGCCAGCGCTCATCGATAAGCCCATTCAAGTACTGGCGATCCATGGCGCGCGCACGGCCATACCACTCGGGAACAGCCGGGCTCTGGTTGACGAATGACTCAAGCCTGTCAGCCGGCACGGTCTTTATAAACGCCGGGACTTTTTGTTTGAGGTATTCCAGATAGATGTTCTCACCCTCATCGGACACCGCTGGCGATGTTTCCAATACAGTTCCTTCTGATGACGCTTCCATTTCGCAAAAATCCCTATGCGACGACAAGAGCAACCAGCTTATGCAACGACGAAAAAAACAAAAGATTAAATAACTGCTGACAAACCGCTTGAAAACAGCGACTCACATTCAACTTTAAAACCTGAAAAATAATTAATTACCACCCTGACCGTCTCGCCCTCTGAACCTGCGCGTGAACGGTAGTATTGGGCCGCCGTCAAAAAGACTAAGCTGCCCAGACCTTCAGTCAGGAAACCGGCCATGCGCTTATCCGAATTCATCAGGCAACACGTGGACCGTATCGTCGATGAATGGGAGCAGTTCGCCAGAACCATCACGCCGGCGGCTGAAAATATGGATCGTGCGGCTTTGCGTGATCACGCCAAGGCAATCCTGTTAGCGGCAGCGCGGGACATGACCACTGCGCAAACCGCCCGCGAACAGAGCGCCAAGGCCAAGGGGGAAGGGCCGGAGAAAACGCCAAGCCTGGACGAGGCCGGCGCCAGCCATGGTGAACTGCGCCATACCGTGGGCTTCGATCTGGTGCAGATGACAAGCGAATTCCGCCACCTGCGAGCCTGTGTGATTCGCTTGTGGGTCAACAGCCTGGAATCACCGGACCTGACCTACTTCCAGGACATGATCCGCTTCAACGAAGCCATCGACGAAGCCCTTGCCGAATCCACTGCGGCCTATGCCGAGCAGGTCAATCATTCACGGGACATCTTTCTCGCAATCCTGGGGCATGACCTGCGGGCCCCGCTGCAAGCGGTGAGCATGTCTACCGAACTGTTACTGCGCAAAGCCGCGCTTGAAGGCGATGCACTGACCTGCGCGATCAACATAAAGCGCGGCGCTCGACACATGGCGGTGATGGTCAGCGATTTGCTGGAGCTGGTGCGCAGTCGTTTGGGCAAGAGCCTGCCCATCGAACCGGCGCCCATGGATCTGGCGGATGCAGCCCATGCCGCGATTGCCGTAGCCTGCGCCGGTAACCCGGAGTGCGATCCAACAGTGAACGTCGTGGGCGATACCCGAGGCGTCTGGGATGCCGGACGACTTGATCAGCTGCTACAGAACCTGATTGGCAATGCGTTGCAGCACGGTTTAAACAAACAGGATGTCAACGTCACCGTGAGCGGCGAGCCGGACGCGGTTCGCCTGACAGTGCACAACTTTGGCGTTCCGATTCCCGAGGATGCCATCGGCGCCATCTTCGACCCGCTGGTGCGCAGCGCCGACGAGGAACTCGGCCAGCCAACGACCAGCCTTGGTTTGGGGTTGTTTATCGTCAAGGAAGTGGTGAATGCGCATGGCGGGACGATAGAGGTCAGCTCCAGCGAGGCGGATGGGACGCTGTTTACTGTGGTGTTGCCCCGCAGGGTGTAAAGCAGGAGACCGCGTTATCGTTCATCGCGAGCAGGCTCACTCCTACATACGGTCACTGTAGGAGTGAGCCTGCTCGCGATGGCGCCCGAACAGACAATACAAAAACCCAGAACACCTACTCGACCACCAACCGCCCCAACCGTTGCTTGAGCATTCGGTTCTCGGCCCTTAGCTGCTGGACTTCTTCAAGCAGGTCCAGCGCCAGGGCGACGCCTTCCCATTCCAGTTCCAGGTCGTGCCGCAGTTTGGCGGCACGCTTGGCCAGCGCCAGCTCATAATCGTTGAAACGCCAATCCTTGGGCTGCTTGCCCTGAGGTTCGAGGATGCCGTGTTCGACGATTTCGATCACGTAGACGTCCGACAGGTCGGTCGCCTCACAGAATTCTGCCAGGTCCAGGTGAACGATCAGGGGAGTGCTCATCGTCAGTTACTCCTTGGTTCTAAGCGATCAAAAGTTCTCTCTCGGGTCGAATGCCGCTTTTTTCGCCAGTTCCTGCCACAAGGCCTTGATGTCATCTTCCGATTTTTTCGGCATGACTGCCTTCAGTTGTACAAACAGGTAACCGCGCTCACCGGCCTTGTTCAGCAAGCCATGGCCCTTGGCGCGCATGCGCTGGCCGTTCTGGCTGCCGGCCGGCACCTTGAGGTTGATCTTGCCGGTCAGGGTCGGCACGGCAACTTCTGCGCCCAGCGCCAGCTCCCACGGTGCCAGAGGCAACGTGATGATCAGGTTCTCGCCTTCGACATCGAATTTGGGGTGCGGCGCAAAACGGATCGTCAGGTACAAGTCGCCATTGGCCCCGCCACCCACGCCCGGAGCCCCTTGGCCTTTGAGGCGGATCCGCTCGCCGTCGGTCACGCCGGCCGGGATTTTTACGTTCAGGCTTTTGCTGGTGTTGCTGACGTGCTGGCCGGCAGGGTTGTACTGCGGCACCTGGAAGGTGACCTTCTTCGATTCGTTCGAGAGGGTTTCTTCCAGAAAAATCCCGAGTTCCATTTCCACGTCTTGCCCTCGACGTCCGGTGCTGCGACGCGACTGTCCACCATTGAAACCAGGGCCACGGTTGCCGAAAATCGAACTGAAAAAGTCCGAGAAATCGCCCGCGTCCTGACCACCACCGAAACCGCCTGCGCCACGCCCTTGCCACCCTGGCGGGCCCTGGAACGGTTGGCCGTGCTGGCCATATTTGCGCAAATCGTCATATTCGGCGCGCTTGTCGGCGCTTTTCAGCGCTTCATAGGCTTCCGAGGCGTCCTTGAACTTGGCCTCGGCGTCCTTTTCCTTGCTGACATCGGGGTGGTATTTGCGCGCCAGCTTGCGATAGGCGGCCTTGATCGCCTTATCGTCAGCGGTCGGCTCCACACCGAGAATCTTGTAATAGTCTTTGAAGTCCATCTAAGAATCACCATCCGTTATCAAATCGCGTCGCCAGCCACAGCATGCTCTTGTTTGCAGCGTTTGGTTTGACCGATCTCAATTTTGTGACCGGGCAGCGCGTCAGAAGTTTATCGGCAGCGGACGACGGTTCTTGCGACCGCCGGTTGGCTACCAGGCCCATGCCAGCAAGTTTGGGGCAAAGCTGAGTCTTTCAAGCGCTAATGCCTGCGAATTAGCAGATAGTCGGCCTTCGATTATTCGTCGCACTGGCATACACTGCGCGGCCGTTTTTTAACCGGAACTTGAAAGACATGAAAAACGCATCTCCAGCCCGTGCCTGTGGTATCGACTTTGGCACGTCCAACTCCACCGTCGGCTGGCTGCGCCCCGGCATGGAAACGCTGATCGCGCTGGAGGACGACAAGATCACCCTGCCCTCGGTGGTCTTCTTCAATATGGAAGAACGCCGCCCGGTGTACGGCCGGCTGGCGCTGCACGAGTACCTGGAAGGCTACGAAGGCCGGCTGATGCGCTCGCTCAAGAGCCTGCTGGGCTCCAAGTTGATCAAGCACGACACCAGCGTTCTCGGTACGGCGATGCCGTTCAAGGACCTGCTCGGGCTATTTATCGGCCAGTTGAAGAAGCGCGCCGAAACAGCCGCCGGTCGGGAGTTCGAGGAAGTGGTGCTGGGCCGTCCAGTGTTTTTCGTCGATGACGATGAACTGGCCGACCAGGAAGCCGAAAACACCCTGGTGGATGTGGCTCGCGCCATTGGCTTCAAGGATGTTTCGTTCCAGTACGAACCGATTGCGGCGGCATTCGACTATGAGTCAACCATCGAAAAAGAAGAGCTGGTGCTGATTGTCGACATCGGCGGTGGTACATCCGACTTCTCGCTGGTGCGTCTGTCGCCTGAACGCCGCAACCACGACAACCGTCACGACGACATCCTCGCCACCGGCGGCGTGCACATCGGCGGGACCGATTTCGACAAGCAACTGAGCCTGCAAGGCCTGATGCCGCTGTTCGGCTACGGCAGCCGCATGAAGAGCGGCGCCTACATGCCCACCAGCCACCACATGAACCTGGCGACCTGGCACACCATCAACTCGGTGTACTCGCAAAAGTCGACCCTGGCCCTGGGCAGCATGCGTTACGACATCGAAGACACTGGCGGCATCGATCGCCTGTTCAAGCTGATCGACCAGCGCGCCGGCCATTGGCTGGCCATGGAAGTGGAAGAAACCAAGATCCAGCTGACCCACGCCGATAGCCGCCATGTGCCGCTGGACCGCATCGAGCCGGGGCTGAGTGTTGAACTGAGCCGGGCGTTGTTCGAATCCGCCATCGAAGCGCTGCTGGAGCGCGTGCGCACCAGCGTGACCCAGATGCTCAACGACGCCGATGTGCGGGTCGATCAGGTGGATACGGTGTTCTTCACCGGCGGTTCAAGCGGGATTCCAGCGTTGCGCAACAGTGTTTCGGCGATGTTGCCGAATGCGCGGCATGTGGAAGGGAACATCTTCGGCAGCATTGGTAGCGGGTTGGCGATTGAAGCGGCCAAGCGTTACGGCACGATGGACTGATCAGGAAGACCGCGGCGCCTGCATCGCGGGCAAGCCATGCTCCCACATGAGATCTCGGGTCAACTGTAGGAGCATGGCTTGCCCGCGATGGCGTCAGATCAGGCAATACAAATCTGCCGGATCAAACCATCCCCACCTGCTTCAACTCACTCTTCAAATACGCGTAATAAATCGGCCCCGCCACCACCCCCGGCAGGCCGAACGCGGCCTCGAACACCAGCATCGCCAGCAGCAACTCCCACGACTTGGCACTGATCTGCCCGCCGACAATGCGCGCGTTGAGGAAGTATTCGAGCTTGTGGATAAAAATCAGGTAACCCAGCGCCGCCACCGCGACCCAAATCGACAGTGACAAGCCAACAATGGTGATCAGGGTGTTCGACATCAGGTTGCCGATCACCGGCAGCAGGCCGAGCAGGAAGGTCAGCACGATCAGGGTTTTAGTCAGAGGCAGCTTGATGCCGAACATCGGCAGGACCACCGCCAGGAAAATTCCGGTGAAGAAGGTGTTAAGCAGCGAAATCTTGATCTGCGCAAACACGATGTTACGAAAAGCCTGGACCAGCAGGTGCAAGCGGTCGAACAGTGCGGCCGCCAGAGGCTTGCGCTTGGTCACGTCCGGCGCACGCTGCAAGGCAATGATCGCGCCCAGCACCATACCTATCAGCAGCGTCACAAACATGTGCGCCGCATCCTTGCCTACCAGCTGCAAGTCGCTCAAGTGCTTGCTGATCCATTCGCCGATGGCCACGCGGAATTCACCGGCACTGGCGGGCAGATAGGCGTCGATGAACGGCGGCAATTGCCCGCGCGCCCGGTCGACCACGCCCATGAATTTATCGAGGGAAGCGCCGGGGTTTTCCGCTTCGTGCAGCAGGAAGCTGAAGGCGCCGGCAAAGATCAGCGCCAGCACACTCACCACCAAGGTCCCGAGCAACGCCACCGCCAACCAGCGCGCACGCCGCCCTTCGATCAGCCGCTGCAATTGCGGCGTGAGCATATTGACCAGTTCGAACACCAGCAGACCGGCCAGCAGGCTTGGCAACAAGCGCAGCGGGATCACCAGTAGCAAACCACCAAAAATGATGAACCAACTGATCAGCAGCAAAACGTGGCGTTGAGAAAACGTTGGCATACAGCCTCAAAACGAACAGCGTAAAAGGATTGGCAGTCTGCCAGCGTTCCGGTGGCAGCACTAGGAATTGTGTAGCTCGACTTTGGTCGGGGTTCCGCGTTTTTTTGCAGTGCCCTGACTGACCCCTTCGCGAGCAGGCTCGCTCCCACTTTGGTCTTGCGAACATAGATCCATTGTGGGAGCGAGCCTGCTCGCGATCAGGCCCCCACATTTCCCGAACCGGGACTTATTTGTTCCTCAGGCAATCACTCATGAACGCCTTGCGCTCATCACCTTTGAGTAATTTGGTGGTGGCATCGGCGTTGCAGGTTTTCATTTTCTGTTGCTGAGGGGTCAGGGTTTTTATGTCAGGGACGGCCGGCTCGGTTTTCAGGCAGTTACTCATGAACATTTTGCGTTCATCACCTTTGAGGCTTTTGGCCGTCGCATCGGCGTTGCAGACAGTCATCTTTTCCTGCTGGGGTGTGGTCGCGAAGCTTTGGGAGCAGAGCAGCAAGCCGATCATCAACAAAGGGACACGCAACATCGTCATGGAGTTTTCTCCTTGTTGCCGTACCGATGGGCACGGCCTCGTTCTGGAGTGTAGACAACCCCTGTCACACCTTCCTGCTCTCGAGGTGACTGCGTCGGTACTGCTCCGGTGTACATCCGGCCTGGCGTTGAAACATTGCGATAAAGGCCGAACCCGTGCTGTACCCCATGTCGAAGGCAATGTCCTGAATGCTGCGATGGCTGTCCAGCGCCTCAATCGCCGCGAGGAACCGCAACCGTTGCCGCCACTCACCGAAACTCATGCCCAGCTCGCGAACAAACTGCCGCGCCAGGGTGCGTTCGCTGACGTGGATCTGCGTGGCCCAGTCGGCCAAGGGCCGGTTGTCTCCGGGCTCGGCTTGCAACGCTTCCAGTATCCCCAACAGTCCCGGACTGCTGGCGTAGGGCAAATAGCATTCATGCACCGGCGCCAGTCGCAGTTGATCCACCAATACCTGACCTAAACGAATGTCCGCCTCATGCTCGGGAATCTTCACGTCTCGCGTAGCAAAGTCCTTGAGGATCGCTTTGAGAATATCGCTGATCGCCAGCGTGCAGGCCTGTTGCGGCAACTCGCGACACAGCGACGGCGTCAGGCAAACCGCACGGTAGTTGATCGGTTGGTTGCTATAGAAACTGTGCTCGGTCTCGGGCGGCACCCACACCGCGTATTGCGGCGGTGACATGAAGCGGCTGTTGCCGATTTCCATGTGCAACACGCCATTGGCCGAGTACTCGAGCGTGCCCCACGGATGCCGGTGGGTCGCGGCGTACTCGTGAGTGTTGAAATCGGCGTAGCGGAAATAGACCGGGGCCGGCAGCTCGGCGAAGTCCAGCAGGTCAATATGTTTACTGTTCATGCTGTCCGTAATCTGGGGCAAGTTGTCTGGATCGAAGTATAGGCTTGCATCCAGACAAGCAGATAATTGCCCCTCATTAACGTTCTGGTTTTTTCTGATGCAATACGCTTATCCCCTGCTGGCCATTCTCATCTGGGCTGGCAACACCGTGATCACCAAAATGTCAGCCGGGGCGATCTTCCCCGCCGAGATTGGTTTCTACCGCTGGCTACTGGCCGGGATTCTGTTCACGCCGTTCATGCTCAAACCGGTGATCGCGCATTGGCCGCTGATTCGCCCGAACCTGGGCAAGATTTTCGTCCTTGGCGTGCTGGGCATGGCGGTCTATCAGAGCCTCGCCTACTTCGCCGCAGCACTGACCTCGGCCACCAACATGGGGATTATCCTATCGTTGATGCCGTTGATGTCACTGGCCATGGCGATTGTCAGCCTCGGCCAACGCCTGACCGCTGGCGCATTGGCCGGCGCGGTGCTGTCGTTTGCCGGTGTATTGGTGGTGGTGTCGTCCGGCAGCCTCGGCGCGTTACTTGAACACGGCGTGAACATGGGCGATGCGATGATGCTGGTCGCCACCCTTGCCTATGCGATTTACAGCACGCTGCTGAAAAAATGGCAGCTGCGGTTGCCGCCGCTGGTGTTGTTGTATTTGCAGGTGTTGGTGGCGGTGGTGGTGCTGTTTCCGCTATTTGTCGCCTCGCCGAAGATCGGCCCGACGCTGCAAAACATTCCGCTGGTGCTTTACGCCTGTCTGCTGGCTTCGATGCTGGCGCCATTGGCGTGGATGCAGGCGGTGGTGCGCCTGGGGCCGAGTCGGACCACGCTGTTTTTCAATTTGCTGCCGTTGATTACCGCGCTGATTGCGGCGGTGGTGCTGCATGAGCAGTTGGCGATGTATCACCTGGTGGGCGGGGTGTTGACGTTGGGTGGGGTGGTGCTTTCGGGGCGGTGGACGACGGTGATCGGCCGTAAGGTGCGAGTTGCCTGAACTGACGTCATCGCCGGCAAGCCGGTCTCACTCCCACAGTTGATCGCATTCCCCTGTGGGAGCGAGCCTGCTCGCGATAAGGGMAACTCAGTTTAGAGCCCTGCCGCTTTCAATCGGGCCGCATGTTCGACAAACAACCGGATCGGCTCGGCGCCCTTCCCGACCAGTCCCAGCGACTGATTGACGATGTCGAAGTGATCCAGCGGATACTCATCGCCAATCACCGTCCCTAGGTGCGAGCTGTACCGCCCGACCATCCCGTCGCAATGCCCGACTTCGTTCACAAAGGTTTTGGCAAACAGTCGGCAACTGCGATTGGTCCCATCAAACAGGTTGCGCCCGCTATCGGTCTTGCCCGGCTGCAACGTCCCGGACCACGAGTAATAGCGCACGCCGTTAACCTCTTCCGGCCCGTGCCCGCCCCAGGTTTCAGGCAGACCCTGTGGATAACGCTGATTGAACAGCGCCACACCTTCGGTGGTGAGTGAATGATGGGATGCGTGGATATCCACCGGCAGCTTCGGCCCGCGATAGCCGGTTTCTAGCAGGCTCATCAACGCGGCGATTATCCGTAACAGAAAGCTCAGCAACCGGCCCTTGGCGCTGTCATGTGGGTAGTGTTTGTGCAGGTAATCAGCCAGCTCCGAGCCGTGATTCGGCCCGGCCACCGAGGTCACCGACGCCACGAGGTCTGGGCGTTTGGCCGCCGCATAGCGGGCAGTGAGCGCCCCCTGGCTGTGGCCGACCAGGTTGACCTTCTCGGCCCCGGTCTCGCGCAGGATTTCCTCGATCCGCGCCAACAGTTGCTCACCGCGCACTTCACAGGAATTGAGCGGCGAGACCTGCACCGCAAACACGGTCGCCCCACCCTGGCGCAACGCCGAGACGATGCCGTACCAGTACGGATAGAGCACAAGCCGGATAAACCCGAGCATCCCCGGGACCAACACCAACGGGTAACGCGTGGCGGAACCTTGCGACATGGGCGAACGTCCTTGTGATCGGTGAGATGAAGCAAGGCGCGATGCAAGACGTCAGCCGAGCATCGTCACCGAAGATGACAACTCGACGACCAGTCTATGACATCCGCCCTACTTCAGCCCCACTACACCCGCCACGATCAACCCCACCGACACCAGTTTGATCGCCGTCAGGCTTTCACCCAGCAGCGCAAACCCCAGAAACACCGTGCCCAGTGAACCGATTGCGGTCCAGATCGGGTAGGCGATGCTCACCGGCAGCTCGCGCATGGCCAGGGTCAGGAAGTAAATCCCGCCCACGGCGGCGACCACGGTGATCAGCGACGGCCAGAGCCGGGTGAAGCCTTCTGCGTATTTCATGCCCATGGCAAAGGTGACTTCAAACCCGGCGGCGATCAGCAGAAACAGCCAGGCCATCTAAAACTCCCTGGCCAGCGCCAGCAGGCGCTGCTCGGCCTCGGCGGCAGAGATCTGGAACGTGCGCGCCTCGGACTCTTCGCCCTCGGCAGCCACTACGGTGATGTCGGTGATGCCGATGAAACCCAGTGCCGTGCGCAGCAATGGATCAGCGTGGTTCATGGCTTCCAGCTCACCGCCCGGGCCGAAACCGAAACCGCCGCGACTGGTGACGATCAAGGCTTTTTTGCCCTGTACCAGCGGCTCGTATTGGGCCACGCCATTGTCCAGGGTGTGATTGAACGTAAGACCGAGCCGCACAATCTGATCGATCCAGGCCTTGAGGCCGCTGGGCACGCTGAAGTTGTGCATCGGCGTGGAAATCACCAGCAGATCATGGCCGAGCAACTCGCCCACCAACTCATCGCTAAAGGCCAGATCAGCCTGCATCGACAACGGTCGCGCATCGGGCTCGGGGTAAAACGCGGCGGCCACAAAGGCTTCGTTGACCGGCGGAATCAACGCCCGGCCAACTTCGCGACGAGTCAATTGCGAATGAGGATTGCGTGCCTGCCAGGCCGAAAGAAACACTTCAGCCAAACGGCGCGAGTGCGAGCGCTCGCCACGGGGGCTGGCGTGAACGGCAAGAATTTTACTCATCTGAATCTCCTTGGGATTACACTCAAACGGCTTGTGACTTGCAGCTTGAAGCTCACAGCCAACCGCTTCAAATGAGCAGAAATCAGTCTGGATGAATCTATTTCACCCATGGAGAATTGAATGTTTGCCTCGTTGCCGCTGACCGCCCTGCGCGCTTTCGAATCCGCCTCGCGCCTGTTGAGCTTCAAGGCTGCGGCCGAAGAGCTCTCGGTGACGCCGACGGCGGTGTCCCATCAGATTCGCTCCCTGGAAACCTGGCTCGGCGTGCCGCTGTTCGAGCGATTGCCACGGCAAGTGCGCCTGACCGAGGGCGGTGAGCGGTTATTTCACAGCCTGCACGGCGCCTTTCTGGACGTAGCGCAAAGCGTCGACACCTTACGTCCGCAACGCAGTGGCACCAACCTGACGGTTTCCACCACTGCTGCGTTCGCGGCCTTGTGGCTGGTGCCGCGCCTCGGGCGCTTTTACGCGCGTCACCCCACCATCAGCCTGCGCCTGGACACCCACTGCGAAGTCATCGATTTGCATCAGGACGCCAGTGTCGATCTGGTGCTGCGCTACAGCCTCGACACCTACCCCAACCTCTATGGTTTGTGCCTGTTCGATGAGTCTTTTGGTGTGTACGGCTCGCCGGAGCAAGTCGCACTGGCCGCCACTCACACGCCAACGCTGATCAGCGTGCACTGGCACAACTCCAAGCTGTACGCCCATGGCTGGGAGGCCTGGTGCGCGCAGTCAGGCGAGTCATGGTTGGCGGGCAAACCGACGGTTCGTGAATACGACGAAGAGCATTACGCCCTGCAAGCGGCGATTGCCGGTCAAGGCCTGGTGTTGGCGAGCAACATTCTGGTGTCGGAAAGCGTGGCCAGCGGTTTGCTGGTGGCTTATCGCGGCGAGATTCAGTTCGATGGCGCCGGTTACAGCGCGCTTTGCGTGCCGGGGCGCGAGCGACATCCGCCGGTCCGGGCGTTTTTTGCGTGGTTGCGCGAGGAGGCGTTGCTGTCCGGGCATACATTCTGAAAGATCTGTAGTGCCTGACACACCGCTTTCGCGAGCAGGCTCGCTCCCACATGGGATCGATGTTCGCAGTACTAATGTGGGAGCGAGCCTGCTCGCGATGGCGTCTTCGTAGACGCCGTAACTACTTGGTGGGTTTAACCGTCACCGGCGCCTTCCCCGCCTTCATCAGCTCCAGCAACGGCGCACACTGATTTGGCTCACCACCACTGGGCGCCACCAGCGCCAGCAACCCCGCCGCTGGCGCCGCAATCACGCCCAACGCCACCATCCCCGCCCCGCGCAGCATCAGCGGCACGGCTTTCACACCGGCATCCGGCTTGATGAACTTGCCCCGCACGTAGAGTGGCGAGCGCAGCGAAATCAAGCGCCAGCCTTTCGACTCCGGCGTAATGGTCAGGTCCAGTTGTTCGGTCGCCATGTTCACGGTGCCATCAATGTAGACAATCGCGTTCTCGGTATCGAAGACGAACAGGCGCGTGGTCGCAAGCCCAGTCTTGATGTCGAAGTCGGCCGCCGCACAATTGATCTTCACTTCCTTGTCGCCAAAGATTTTGCCGACCACATAGTTACCGACATTCAGTCCGGCCAGCTCCATCAACTCGCGGCTGATCGCGCCGTCGTTGATGAGCATTTTCAGAGTACCGTTGGCGCTGCCCAACAGCTTGGCTACCGAGTTGCCGCGCCCCGAAATATCGGCATCGCCATTGAGCTCGCCGAAGCTGGTTTTCATCGGTTCGAAGGTCGGAAACAATTGCTTGAGCTTGAATCTGCGCACGGTGAGTTTGGCCTGGCCTTCCAATGGTTCGGTACGGCCATTCAAGCGAATCTGTGCCTCCAGATTGCCGCCCGCCACGCCAAAGCGCAGCGGTTCCAGGCTGAGCACGCCGTCGTTAAGTATCAGGTGCGTAAAGAGGTCGTTGATCGGCAGTTTTTCGCTGTGGACGATGCGCTTGCCGGTGAACTCGACGTCGGCGTCCATGTCACGCCAGCGTTCAGTCTTGAACTCTTCAACCGGCAACACTTTGTCCGTCGGCTGCTTGCTGTCGCCGCCACGGGCCTGTTGCCTGGCGTTGGAGTCGGCGCCAATCAGCGGCGCCAGGTCGGCGAACAACAGTTGCTCGGAGAGTAATGAACCACTGAGTTTCGGCCTTGGCTGACTGGCGACGTAAGTCAGGCTGCCGTGAATGTCACTCTCGCCGATCGTGCCGTTGAACGCTTCATAGCGGAACACCGCTCCACTAGGCTCATGCAGCTTGGCAATCAGGTGCCCGTCGGTTGCGTATGGCGACGTATCCGGCAGTATCACACCGGTCAGCGGATAGAGATTGCCCAGGCTGGTGCCGGACAGTTTCAGCCTCAAGTCCAGCGCGCCAAGGTTCAGGGGATCGGTCAAGGTGCCGGCCAGCTCTACGCGGGTGTCGGCGATCTTCACCTGCGCCTGCAACGGAAACGGCTTGGCCGCGTCCTGCAGCGCTAACAAGCCGCCGATCTTGCCGGTGCCTTCGAGTTTCTGCGCGTGGTATTGGCCTTTGACCTTGAGGGCGAAGGCGTAATCCTGCGGCGCGCCTCCCTTCTCAAACGCGGTTTTCGCCGCCTTGTCGCCGACGATGTCGCTGAACGGAATCGGTTTGCCCAGCGGATCGATGAGCACATCGAGCTGTGTCTTCAGGTTCTGATCGTCAAGGGTGACGTGGCCCTTGTCGAAGCCGATGGCGCCGATGTCGACCACCCAGTTCGACGGTTCGGCGTTGGGGTCTTTCGGGTCGAATTTGAACGTCCAGTTGGCGCGGCCATCAGCCAGACGCTGAAGGTCGGCGTTCGGTTCGGTCAGATCGATGCGCGGGATCACCACCCGCTGAGCCAGCAAGGCCAGCGGTGAAATACGCAGTTCGACGCGTTTGAGGGTGACCATCTGCGGCTGTTTCGACCAGCCCGGGTTGCCGAGGCTCAAGTCTTCGGCCACCACGTGCGGCCACGGCACCCAAGCCCGCCAGCCGCCCTCGTCAGGCTCGCGCTGCCAGACCACCGCTAGGTTGCCGTTGATGGCGAACGGACGGTGCAGCTCTTCGGAGACTTTTGTATTGATCGTGGGTTTGATCCGGTTCCAGTCGAAAAACACGATGATCAAAACAAATATCGCCAGCAGAACAACCAGACTGGAAAAGGTCCAGGCAAAAATCTTGGGGGTGCGCGTCATTGCACAGGACTCCTGAATACGACTGCGCGCCCTGACTGCGACGCACGTGTGAAACGTTAGGCCAGAACCGACCTGCCATGACACCTAGGACTGGGAAAAAGCGCGCAGGTTTAACCGAACAGCCCATTAACGTTCAAATAATCGATCGGGGTCACCGTGCTCACTCCAGACAGCGTTACCGAACGGTTTTTTTGTGCGGCGCGAGTGGGTCAAAACCACCCATTCCAGGGCAAAAATACTCGCCGAAAACGCCCGTTCTAGAGCCGCTCAGCAGAACAATCAATTCTGTTGATTATTACCATTGCGTTTATGAACTTTCATATCGACTTATCGAGAGTAGCATTGCTCTCGTACCCACTTGATCGCCCTCCCAAGGAGCAACCCATCATGAAACGCCAACTACTGCTTAGCCTGACCCTCTCGATGCTAGCCAGCACTGCTTTCGCTCTGCCAGCCCCTGATCAGGCCGCTCCGCAAGTCAAAGACAGCCACTCGGCGTTCAGCCAAACCGTCGCTGAAGGTGGTTCCGACCGCACTCCACAAGGTCAGACGCTTGCCGAAGGTGGTTCTGATCGCACTCCACAAGGCCAAACTCTGGCTGAAGGCGGCTCCGACCGTACCCCACAAGGCCAGACCCTTGCCGAAGGTGGTGGTGACCGTGTGATCGAACGCAACGGCGCTACGAGCTAAGCCCCATGGCCGCCCTGAGAAAAAGCCCAATTCCCGGATTGGGCTTTTGATTTATACAGAACTGCATTTCCCCGCCTGATCCCCCGATAGTCGTTCGACGCCAGCGAAGCCGATTTGCTAGAGTGCGCCGCTGTCCTGTCCAGAAAACACTCTTGCGATGCTGCCCCGCGCCGAACAGAAACAACAAACCCGCAACGCCCTGATGGACGCTGCTCGCCATCTGATGGAATGCGGCCGAGGATTCGGCAGCCTCAGCCTGCGCGAAGTGGCGAGAACCGCCGGCATCGTGCCCACCGGTTTCTACCGGCATTTCGCTGATATGGATGAACTGGGCCTGGTGCTGGTGAGCGAAGTCGGTCAGACCTTCCGCGAAACCATTCGCCTGGTGCGCCATAACGAATTCGTCATGGGTGGCATTATTGATGCGTCGGTGCGGATCTTTCTCGACGTGGTCAGCGCCAATCGCTCGCAGTTTCTGTTTCTTGCCCGCGAACAGTATGGCGGATCGCTGCCGGTGCGACTGGCGATTGGGCGGTTGCGTGAAGACATCAGCTCGGATTTGGCGGCTGACTTGTCCTTGATGCCCAAGCTTCAGCATCTCAACATCGCTGGTTTGAGCGTGATGGCTGATCTGATCGTTAAAAGTGTGTTCGCGACCTTGCCGGACATTATCGATCCGCCGGCCGAAGCGCTGCCCGAGCATTTGACTCCGCAGGCAAAGATCACTCAGCAGTTGCGCTTCATCTTTATCGGCCTCAAACACTGGCAAGGACTCGGCAGCACCGAGTAACCCCCTATCCCCTGTAGGAGCGAGCCTGCTCGCGATTGCGTTGGTACAGTCAACACTTGTCTGTCTGGAACACCGCTATCGCGAGCAGGCTCACTCCTATGTATGGACTCGCCCCCACTGTCTACCTGCTTTTCAAACACTGCTACCCGGTTGCATCTATGTATAAGGCCTATTCGAGGAAGCCATCTTTGGCTTCTGGCCAACATTGGTTGAGCTCACGGTATGCCGATTACATTCAGGCCTCGAAGGCCGGTAGGAGCGCAGGCATCAATCCGCGACGGTCTGACCTGGGGTCAATGTTTTCTAGCAGGGGCTGGAG
>NZ_JBFUIH010000024.1:0-95611 GCF_056401975.1 Pseudomonas sp. P4_C8
TTCCAGAGTAGACGGATCTAGCAACGACATAATGATAAACTCACCAAGCGGTGAAATTTATTACGAATACTTATCATCCGGATTTAAATCATGCATCTCCATACTGTTTGGCATAATTAAGGAAATTGAATATCGATTCACAGACCCAAAACTTTCAGCAAAAGATTATAATGGCATCATACTAATAGATGAACTTGAAATTCACCTACACCCAGAATGGCAGTCCGTGATTGCCGCTACACTTACATCAATATTTCCTTCCGCACAATTTATTGTAACCACACACAGCCCACACATAATTCAAGCAGCTGACAGCAGCCAGATAATTGCGTTAGAACATACCGACGGTGCTACTTACCAAAGAGTTCTACCTTCTTCGAGTGAAGGATTTAAAGGATGGACACTTGACGAGGTTTTAACTGATTTGATGGGGATGAATGATACAAGATCACAGTATTTTATAGATCTTATAGCCGACTTTGGCAAAGCTATTGACGATGAGAACTTAGCATCTGCAAAAGAACATTTCAAAAAATTAGACGCAGCTCTTCACCCGGCAAACCCAAGCAGAAAGCTTTTACGCATACAACTTGCGTCTATTGACGGGGGTGAAGATGATAAAGCTTGAGCGTGATTTCACACCACTCTGCCTGACACCAAAAGAAGTCTACAGACTTACGAGCGAATTCAAAAACACCGGAAAAAACGTTTGGAATATTGAATCTTTAAAACTTGCTCTACTACAAACAAGCCACAACAAATGTGCTTACTGCGAATGTAATTTATCCAGCGAGTCAAAATACGTAGAAGTTGAGCACTTTTTAAATAAGGACCGCTACCCAGCGGAAGTATTAACTTGGAGCAACCTACTTCCATCGTGCAAAAGATGCAATGGCACGAAGGGCTCTCACGACACTTCAGCAGAGCCTATTGTAAACCCATACATCACGAACCCAAAATATCACTTCAAGCTAAAACACTACCGACTAAATCCTAAATCAGATCTAGCTAAAAGCACAATACATGCTATCGATCTAAACAACTACGATCGAGTAATAAAAGTTAGGCTCGAAATTGGCGAGTACATACAGCAGTCGATTGAACTTGCAACTGAAAAATTAGAATCCTATATAGAAAAACAAAGCACGCGCCGCCGCAACACGTTAATTTCACTGGTAACACAACTCTTGAATGAATGCCAACCTCAAGCATCTTATTCAGCAACAGCATCAACCATCCTGCATGACTCCGAATTATATACAGAGTTAAAACAAGGGCTGGCAGATGCTAAACTATGGAGTGACGACCTCGAAAAATTACACATCGCGTCAGAAGCGCTATCATTAGAAACAGCGTAGGCCTCGTTTGCCTGCTATTACAAACATGCAGGCAACCCCTCCTCAACTGAGCTAAGACCACTTAAACATTAGTCAACTCATACTTTTTGAATCGTACAACCTCCTCCCCCAACCAGTTATTCAATTGCAACATCCGTGTCTGAATGGGTTCCAGTTCATTGGCCGCATAGGTCTGCGCCGCCTCTCTGATCGATCCGAACCCCCCAGCATTCTGCGGCACGATGCCCATCAATTGTGGCGGAATCCGCAGACTGGCCAGCACGTCATCACGGGTCTGATCCTTGATCGAGTTGAATTCATCCTTTGCCGCCACCTCGCTGACCGGAATCAGTTGAATCCCGTCCTTCTTGCCGGTCGGCGAGTACACAAACAGATTGCGAAAATTCCCAGGGCCCTTCGAGTCCTTCAGCGCCTTGCGCAAGGCATCGATATCGGTCTCCGTCTGCGCAGCGTCGGTCATGTACAAAATGAAGCCCGCATGACTTCCGTTCTCGTAGTACTTTCGTCGGAACAGCGTCGCTGACTCGTTGAGCAAGGCCGATTGCAGTGCGCTGATCCACTCCGGCAGCCCATAAATCTCCTGGTGCAGATCTGCCTCCCGTAGATGAAAGACGCTGCCCAGTTCAAATGCATGCTCATCTTTGATACCCGGCACTTGGTAAAACTTGCCCTCCGGCCCCGCCCGCATGTATTTGGCCAGTGTCGGTACCAGTTGGCGAGTGCCGCCCAGTACCGAGCGGCGGCGTTCCAGATAACCATTGCCCAGGCACAACCAGTCCAAGGCAAACTGTTCAAACGCGGCGCGGGACAACAGCGGATGCGGGATAAAGGTCTTGCTCAGCAAGTTACGCTTGAACATCAGGCCCGAGTGCAGATGTACACTCGCCCCCACTGAGCGGGCCAGGCCATCCAGCGACAGCGGCGGCTCATACCAGCGCCCATTGAACCAACACTCCAAATAGTCGAAAACCTCTCGGCCACCCAACACAGGCGAAGGGTCACCAAAACTAAACACCTGCGTACCTTGGCTAACTGTCGGCGTCTCGGTAGCTGCGGGCACCAAGGCTTGATTGGTGTGTTGTTCCGTCATCAATAAATCTCCATCCGCCCAGTATTGGCAGCCGTCTGCCCCTCAAGCGGTTCATTATGCAATGCATGAAAAAGCGCCCACGCCAAATCAGCATGACCAGTATTGTCGTTCCGCCCCGCCGTATAGGTGTACTGCCGCCCCCCAGCAGTAACCGTCTTACGAATCGCCATCAACGACTGAGCCATATCAGTCCACCCCGCATCAAACTCCAGCCGCCCCTTATGGATCACGTCATAGGCCTTCAACACCAAGCGAGTTTTCACCTCAGGCGAATAGCTGAAGGAGGTAACCGCCGGAAAAAACTGCCGCACCAACTGCGCCACGCCACTCCCCAGCCCAGTGACATCAATCCCGATATACGTCACCCAATACCGATCACAAACACCCTTGATAAAACCCGCCTGCGCAGCAAAATCCATCCCCCGAAACTGATGCCGCTCCAGCACCCGAAACTTCCCCCCAGGCACCAACGGCGGCGCAACCACCACCAACCCCGAACAATCCCCCGTCTCAGCCGGGTCATACCCCACCCAAACCTGCCGATCACCAAACGGCCGCATAGCAAACGGCTTGTAGTCCTCAGCCCACTCCACCCAGCTATCGACCATGCACGGCTGCAACAACGCCAGCGGAAAAATGCTCGCCCCATCATCAATAAACTCGCACATCAGCAAATTGGCGAACGCCTCGGCGCTGTACTCCCGACGCAGCTCCTCAAGGTCGAACAGGTCGCAACCACCCTGCTCCGCATCCAGAATCGTGACGATCTGCCGCCACAACCGGTCCTCACAAAACCGACCCTGCTGAAGGGCACCGTGAGACACATCCACCTTCGTATGCTGCGCGGCCGGCAGGCCCTTGTTGAAGCGCTCGCCCGTCCAAAAGCTGTACGCCTCATGCGCCATGCTGGAAGGCGTCGAAAAGTAAGTCTTGCGCCACTTCTTGTGCATCGCCATGCCCGAGGCGACCTTATTCAGCTCCTCAAACTTGAACGTCCAGAAAAACTCATCAAAGTAAAAGTTGCCGTGATAACCCTGGGCGGTACGGGCATTAGTGCCGAGGAAAAACAGCTCAGCGCCATTGGGCAAAACGATGGGATCACCCGTCAGGTCAACCCCAATCACCTCACGGGCAAACGCCAGAATGTACCCACGAAACAGGTAGGCCTGGTTCTTCGAAGCCGACAGAAAAATCTGATTGCGCCCCGTGTCCAGTGCATCAATAAACGCCTCACGGGCGAAGTAGTAAGTCGCACCGATCTGCCGACTCTTGAGGATGACGCGGGTCCGCTGATTACCCGCCCGATACCAATCTTTCTGATAATCAAAACAGCCATCAACAAACGCTTCACGCAACAGCTCGACCTGGTCTTCACCGATCTCGTTTTTGACGGCCTTTCTCTTCGGCTCGGCATTGCGCTTGGCCAGATTCGGGTTGAGGTCGGTTTCGGTACCACCACCCTGAAAGCGCTGAATCCGTGCCTGCCGTTCCAACTGTCGGTGCAGCAAATCAATCTCTTTGAAGTCCCCGCCGCTCTTACCTTCCTTGAGGATCAACTGCACCAACCGCGCCTCCAGCGCCCCACCAATCCGCTCAACATTGTCCGCTCGGTCCCACGCATCACGGGCTTTCCAACTATGTAGCGTCTTCTCCTTTTCCCCCGTAGCCTCGGCAATCTCACAGACGCGCCAGCCCATCCAATACAGAAACTTGGATTGGCGTCGCGGATCAATGGGCAGCAGTTCAGTCGTAATCATGACCGCGATGCTGCCGCCCAACCCCGCGACTCAATAGCACCGCCCCTTGTACCCTCCCCGCCGACAGTTCCGTCTCATTGCCGCCACCCGCGCGCGTCCCGACCATGCCCCTCATTGCAACGCACTGAGAATTCCCGGCATGAAAAAATTCCGCAGCAACTGGTTCCGCGTCGCCGTCGAAGGCGCCACCTCGGACAAACGCACCATCAAACGCGACTGGCTGGAACAGGCCGCCAAGAACTTCAACCCATCCACCTACGGCGCCCGTATCTGGCTGGAGCATATCCGCAGCCTGCTGCCGGACAGCCCGTTCAAGGCCTACGGTGACGTCCTCGCAGTGAAGACCGAAGAAATCGACATCAACGGTCAGAAGAAACTGGCCCTGTTCGCCCAGGTCGAGCCCACCGCCGAACTAATCGCCATGAATAAGGCCAAGCAAAAGATCTACACCTCGATAGAAATCGACGACAGCTTCGCCGACACCGGTGAAGCCTACATCGTCGGTCTGGCCGTGACCGACTCCCCGGCCARCCTCGGCACCGACGTCCTGGCGTTCTCTGCGCAGAAGCCAGACGTCAGCCCCTTTAAAGACCGCCACTACTCCGCAACCTCGATGTTCACCGAAGCCGTCGAAGCCGAGCTGAAATTCGAAGAGTTTGAGGAAAAGCCCAGCCTCGGCGCCCAGCTCTTCAGCAAGGTACAAACCCTGCTTAAAGGCAAACAAGCCAGGGACGACAGCGAGTTCGCCCAGATCGGCCAAGCCATCGAAACCCTCGCCGAGCACGTCAAAGACCTGCCCGAGCAACTGGCCGCCGAAAAGCAGTTTTCAGCCCGGTTGAAAACGCAAATCGAACAGGTCAGCACCGATCTGAAAGAGCTAAAAACAAAACTCTCAACCATCCAAGACCCCAACCAAAAAACACGCCCTCCGGTAACCGGCGGCGGAAGCCAAGTCATGACCGACTGCTAAGACCCAGCTCCGAATACCAAGGACGACCTCCATGCGCAACGACACCCGGAACCACTTCAACGCCTACCTCGGCCAGCTAACCAAACTGCATGGCGTCCCCGACGTCACCACCAAGTTCGCCACCGCGCCGAGCGTCACCCAAACGCTGGAAACCCGCATGCAGGAATCCAGTCAGTTCCTCAGCGCGATCAACATCTACGGCGTCACCGAGCAAATGGGCGAGAAGATCGGCATGGGCATCGGCGGCCCCAACGCCGGCACCACCGACACCACCCAGAAGGACCGCGAAACCAGCGACATCACCACCCTCGATGACCGTGGCTACTTCTGCTCACAAACCAACTTCGACACCCACCTGCGCTACAGCAAACTGGATGCCTGGGCCAAGTTCCCGGATTTTCAGGCGCGCATCCGTGACGCCATCCTCAAACGCCAAGCACTGGATCGCATCCTCATCGGCTGGAACGGTACCAGCCGCGCCGCCACCTCAAACCCAGCAACCAACCCGCTACGCCAGGACGTCAACGTCGGCTGGCTGCAAAAAATGCGCACCGAAAACGCCGCGCGGGTGATGAAAGAAATCAAGGAAGACACAGGCAAAATCGCCATCGGCGCCGGCAAAGACTTCACCAACCTCGACGCCCTGGTCTTCAGCATGGTCGAAGAATTCATCGCGCCCTGGTATCAGGAAGACCCAGACCTGGTGGTGATCTGCGGTCGCCAACTGCTGGCCGACAAGTACTTCCCAATCATCAACAAGGACCACGCCCCGAGCGAAATGCTGGCCGCCGACATTGTCACCAGTCAGAAGCGCCTGGGTAACTTGCCGGCAGTGCGCGTGCCCTACTTCCCCGCGCGCGGCCTGTTGGTGACCAAGCTCGAAAACCTCTCGATCTACTGGCAGGAAGGCAGTCGCCGTCGCACCGTCCTCGACAACGCAAAACGTGACCGCATCGAAAACTACGAGTCGGTCAACGACGCCTACGTCATCGAAGACCTGGAATGCGCGGCCCTCGCTGAAAACATCGAAATCGCCTCGTAAGGCAAACGCACATGACCAACCCCTGCCGTCATCACTTTCTGCGCGTCACGGCCGCCATCGAGGCGGCCGCGGTTGCCCCCAACCAAACCATGGCCGGCGCCACCGCCTACGAGCATCAGCTCAACCAGCTGCTGCAAGATCGCCTGCGCCTGAAACAGATCCAGTCGAACCAAGGCAAGGCCGAACTCAAACGTCAGCTACTGCCAGACTACGTGCCCTACGTGCAAGGCGTGCTGGAAGCCGGGCTCGGTGCGCAAGATGAAGTGATGACCACCGTCATGGTCTGGCGCTTCGATGCCGGCGACTTCACCGGCGGCCTCGACATCGCCGAATACGTGCTGAAACACAAGATGGTCATGCCCGATCGCTTCGCCCGAACCTTGGGCTGCCTGGTTGCCGAGGACGTCGCCACCGCGGCATTGAGTGCCCAGAAAATCAACGAACCGTTCGACCTGGCCACCCTGCATCGCGCCGCCGAACTCACCGACACTGAAGACATGCCGGACCAAGCCCGCGCCAAGCTGTTCCTCGCCATGGGCCGCGCCACCCTGGAAGGCATCACCGAAAAACACCCCGGCCAACCCGGTCAAGCTCAGGTCGGCATCGACCTGCTGAAAAAAGCCATCGAACTGCACGACGGCTGCGGCGGCAAAAAGGATCTAGAGCGGGCCGAACGCCTGCTCAACAAACTCGTCGCCACTGGCGGCTAACCGAGCGTCCCCACGCACCCCGCCGGCTCGGGGCGGATCGGCCAGGACAAGTACCTGAACGTGAAGCCTCGACCACCGGCGACCTACAACAGAGTGCAGTTCCATGAGCGGATTCGTAGCGGGCGGCAAGACCGTCAGTGGCCACATCAACACCGACCCCTTCTGGCCATCGATTGACCTCGACAACGTGCGCGGCACATTGAGGATCGACGCCAGCGTCACCGCTATCCGACTGGAAACCGCAACCATCGCCGCCGCCATCAGCATCAATCGTGAGTTCGCAGAGTGGCGCCGATCCAAACAGACCGATGGCTATTCCACGTTGACCGAAGTCCCAGCCGAACAGGTCAAAGGCGTGTCGCACTACATCCACCTGTACCAGCGCGCGATCTACGCCGCGACCGGCGCGGAAATCTGCGAGCGCTACCGCTCCTACGACAGCACCAACAGCGGTAACCAGAACGCCGACGACCTCACCCCAAGCATCGACGAACTACGACGCGACCAGCGCTGGGCGGTGCGCGACTTCCTCGGCCTCGGCCGTACTACCGTGGAGCTGATCTGATGACCGTCACCGTCCGCACCCAGCAAAACGACACCGTCGATGTCCTGTGCTGGCGACATTACGGCCGCACCGCCGGCGTGACCGAAGCCGTATTTGAAGGCAACCCCGGACTGGCCGACCACGGACCAACATTGCCCCAAGGCCTGTCCGTGCAAATGCCCGAAACACAAACCGCCGCCCCCCAGCGGCAAATGGTGAACCTATGGGACTGACCGACCAGCACCATGCCCTTGTACCCACCCGCCTAGACCATGGAAGGAAACACATGCCCGAACGTCCCGACACCTGGGCCTGGCTCGCCACTTGGCTCGAAGAGCACTGGCCAACCCTGTACGCTGGCCTCCTGGCCTTGATCATTGCGGCCCTTCGAATCATGTACGGCGGTGGCACGTTACGTCGCATCGCCATCGAAGCCCCGCTCTGCGGCGCCTTGGCGCTGGCGGCCAGTCATGGCCTACCGTTGCTCGGTGTTTCCGCGTCCACCGCACCATTTTTTGGTGGCATTATCGGCCTGCTCGGCGTGGAAGGAACCCGCGCAGCAGCAAGGAAATTTTTCATTCGCAAGGAAGCCTCACGATGACCCCATTACGTCACGGCGACCGCTCACAAGCGGTTCGCCACCTGCAAACCATCCTGAACAGACACGGCGCACACCTAATCGTTGACGGGTACTACGGCGACACCACCGAAGCGGCCGTGCGTGCCTACCAGCTAAGCATCGACCTGGTCGCCGATGGCATCGCAGGCCACAAAACGCAGGCAACGCTCGCCGGCAATGACTGCCAGCAACTGCTGAAAAACGCCGACCTGGTCAACGCCGCGCAACGCCTCGACGCGTCCTTGGCCACCGTCTACGCGGTCAACGAAGTTGAATCAAAAGGCCGCGGCTTTCTCGACATTGGCAAACCGGTGATCCTGTTCGAACGGCACATCATGTACCGCCAGCTTTCGAAAGCTCGCCATGAAAGCGACAACATCGCCGAGCTCAAACACCGCGCCGATGAACTCGCCATCGCTCACCCGGCCATCGTCAACCCGAAAACCGGTGGCTACGTCGGCGGTAGCGCCGAACACCAACGGTTAGGTAGCGCCCGCGTGCTTCACGACATTGCCGCCCTGGAATCCGCTTCTTGGGGCGCCTTTCAGATCATGGGGTTTCACTGGGAGCGCCTAGGCTATGCCAGCGTGCATGACTTCGTCGCCGCCATGAGCGCAAATGAATCGCAGCAGTTCGATGCGTTCGTGCGCTTTATCAAAACCGACCCGGATTTGTACAAGGCATTGAAGGGGCGTAAATGGGCCGAGTTCGCCAAGCTCTACAATGGGCCGGATTACCAACGAAACCTGTACGACATCAAGCTCCAGCGCGCCTACGAGCGGCATGAGAACTGCGGTTGTGGTCAGTGGGTGGCCGCATGATCCGCCGTACCATCACTTATCCAGATATCAGCCCAGCAGGCCGCCATGAACAAACCCGATAGCCTGCGCACTCATCTGCTCACCACCATCGCCGAACTCAAGCACAACCCTGACCGGTTACTGGTCTTCATCGATAATGGCAAGGTGCGCTGCACTGCTGCGGCGAGCCTGTCGTTCGAATACAGCTTCGACCTGCAGATCATCTTGACCGACTTCGCCGGCCATCCTGACAGCGTCATGTTGCCCCTGCTTGGCTGGCTGAGCGTGCATCAGTCCGAGTTGTTGGAGAACCTGAACAAGTCTGCCGACGGCATCCAATTCGAAGCAGACATTCTCGACAACAGCAAAGTGGATATGAGTTTCACTCTGCCGCTGACTGAACGTGTGGTGGTGGGCAAGGATGAAGAAGGCAACACCACCACTCGCCATCCGGGTGAGCCGCGACGGGTCGCAGCATTCCTCGACCCGAACTGGGTGCCCGCTGCCAGGGACAACGGCAGCGAATGGGCCCTACCTCAATGACCAATCACCTGGAACCGCTTGAAGACTGGGCGGCAGGCCTACTCAGGCAACTTGAGCCGGCCTCTCGAAATCAGCTCGCCCGCGGCCTCAGCCAGATGTTGCGCCGTGGCCAGCAGAAACGAATCGTTGCCCAACGCAATCCGAACGGCAGCAAGTACGCGCCACGCAAACAGCGCAACCTGCGTGGTAAACAAGGGCGGGTGAAGAGAAATGGTCAGATGTTTGAAAAATTGCGTACGGCTGGTTTTTTGAGAATCCGAAATGACAGCAATGCAATCAATATTGGTTTTAATGGCCTAATTGCCCGAATCGCAAGGGTGCATCAGTTCGGATTGAAGGATCGCGCTGAACAAGGTGCACCAGATACTAAGTATGAGCAGAGAAAAGTGCTAGGGGTTACGGATGTTGACCTAGATTTGATTCGCGAAGAAWTACTCACTCACCTCATATCTCAAGTGTAGCTTGCTTTAAACATGCAAATATACATGTACAGCGCTGTTATTTTACTAGTAAAGTCGGGCGCCGACAGCAACATAATTGAAAACTACACAAACAAACACTCCCAGACTATGAAAAGGTCGCGACCGTTAAAATAGCAACTGATAGCACTAGATATAAACACCATACAAGACACCGAAAGTCCAAATAAAAAACCAAGACCATCATTGCCACATGTTTTTACGGTATTTTTATTTTTAACAACATTGATAATTACTCATTACAAAATGAGCTTCCAGTCACAACTATTGGTGCTACTGCCAAACCGTAGGTGACGTTCGTAAACCATGATAACGGCGACACAAGGCCGCCCTCAACGAGAACCACAATAAATCAGCCAACCTAAACTTAATATTTTAAGAATTGGCAAGACCATTTATAAGACGCCTGATTTTTGCTCTGCTCTCTTTCCTTATCTCTTTCCCCAACAATTCCCAATCCTGTCTCACCTGCGGGTTTTCGGCTACTGGCGTGTACAGTGTTGTAAGGTGCGATTGCAATTCATAGATTTGGGAGACCAAACGAGCCATGGGCTGACGTTCATTACCTACAATCGAGTCAAAATCAAGCGGCTCATTTTCATCATCCATTCGGCGAACCCCATCACCAAACTGACGATACAACTTTCCTATTTTTAGACCTTCTCGCTCCAAAGTATTATCTTCCAAATATTTCATCAACTCTGGCACACTATCCTTGAAACCACTTTCAATTAACTCTTTCACCGGCACTTGGACAATCGGTTGAAAAACATACACAGAAGGTTTATATAATGAAAATCGAGAAATTGGCGATTTAATTTTTCTCGAAGCTTTAAACTCTGACAAAACCGCCTTACCAGAATTCTCCCCATCAAGTTTTAGTTCAGTTTTAGAAGGGTATGGAAAACCGCACCTACTGGAGCACAAATAATCACTTGAACAATTAACAATGAGAACGTCATTAATTCTCAGCCCAAAAACAGCAGGTTCGCGATGAAAAGCTAAGCTCTCAACGCCGAAGGCGTTAAGCCCTTTACTCTTTTCATCAACTGGATAGACTGCAAGAAATCGATCTTTACTACGCATCCGACTTTTCACATAAAACGAAGGAGCAATATCAGTCGGATTACCTTGTAAAATATGGTAGTTCAGCCACAACCCCACTCGAACCTTATCTAGCCAATCTAACAACTTACTATATTGAATCGATGTCAACGAACCTCTTCCAAGAAGCGACTCAACGAGAGGGCTAACCTCACTTTCAAGAGTGGCAAATTCTGTATTGCAAGATTCACACGCCGGCATCACCAAAGCATTCCAAGCAAACCTGACAATTTTGTTTCGCTTATAGTCAAACCCTAAGTTAACAACTCTACTAGGATCCCCTGTCAGACTTAAAAGCCATTGAGGCAAAACATGCTCTCTATTTTTATTTACAGGCGGACTTCCACAAAACACACAAAACTTCTCTCCACTCATATTTCCATTCCTTGCTAAAAAAACGCTCAAATACGGTAGGACTAAGGAGCATATTAACGTTGTAAAAATAGACCTTACAAGTATACGAAGCCTCGCTAACTTTCCTGCGGTGCCATCATCCGCACCATGAACGACCTAGCCACCCTCGCCCGCCTGATCGAAAACCTCATCCGCTTCGGCACCATCGCTGAACTCCAGATGAAGCCCCCACGCGTGCGAGTTAAAACCGGCTCGGTGACCACCGGCTGGCTTCCCTGGATCACTCCGCGAGCCGGTGCCGACCGCGAGTGGAACCCGCCGACCGTTGACGAACAAGTCATCCTGTTCAGCCCGTCCGGCCAACTCGGCAACGGCATCGTCCTCACAGGCCTATTCAGCGACCACATCCCGGCCAATGGCGACCGCGAGGGCCTGCACCGTCGTACCTACCGTGACGGCGCCGTCATCGAATACGACAGCGTGGCCCATCACCTCAACGCCACCCTGCCTGCGGGCGGCACCACCAAGCTGGTCAGCCAAGGCGGGGTCCACATCACCGGCCCAATCACCCACGAAGGCGACTACACCCAGACCGGCAATCAAACCATCACCGGCAAAATTACAGCGTCAGTGGATGTGGTCGCAGCCAACATCAGCCTGGTCAAACACCCCCACGGCGGAGTCATGTCCGGCAGCGGCATCACAGGACAGCCGCAATGAACCGAGAGACCGGCGCCGCTATAGACCAGGTCCAACACATCACCCAATCCGTTACCGACATCCTGACCACTCGCCTCGGCACCCGCGTTATGCGCCGTGAGTACGGCAGCTTGTTGCCCGAGCTCGTAGACCAGCCATTCAACGACTTCATCCGCTTGCAAGCCTACGCCGCCACCGTCATGGCCCTGATGCGCTGGGAGCCGCGCATCAGCCTCAGTCGCGTGCAATTACATAGCGCTACGCTGCAAGGCCAATCGATCCTGGACCTTGAGGGCAGCATCGTCGATACCAACGAACCACTGAGCCTGAGCGTTCCTCTGCGTTTGGGGTCCAGCGCATGAACACCTTCGTCGCCATCGACCTGAGCCAGCTGCCGGCACCGCAAGTCGTCGAACAGATCGATTACGAACAGATCCTTGCCGAGCGCAAGGCCTATGCCATCAGCCTCTGGCCAGCCAACGAACAAGCGGAAATCGCCGCACGCCTGAACATGGAATCGGAACCACTGACCAAACTGCTCGAAGAGAATGCCTACCGCGAAATGGTCTGGCGCCAGCGGGTCAATGAGGCGTCGGTAGCCAACATGCTGGCTTTGGCCAAGGGCGGCGATTTGGAGAACCTGGCCGCCAACCACAACGTCAAGCGCTTGATCATTCAGGAAGCTAACCCTTCGGCCATAGCGCCACTGCCAAAGCTGATGGAAAGCGACGACAGCCTACGCGAACGCGCACAAATGGCCTGGGAAGGTCTCAGCACGGCAGGCCCACGTAACAGCTACATCTTCCACGCACGTTCCGCCGACGGTCGCGTTGCCGACGCCACCGCAGAAAGTCCTAAACCCGCAGAAGCGGTCATCACTGTGCAATCGGCACTGGGCGATGGCAGCGCCTCGGCGGATCTGCTGGCCACCGTCAAAGCCTACCTGAGCGACGATGACCGCCGCCCATTAGGCGATCGCCTGAAGGTTCAGGGCGCGCAGATCATCAACTACGAAGTCAGCGCCAAACTCTACCTGCTGACATCGGGGCCAGAGTCAGAGCTGATCCTGAAAGCGGCCAAAGAACGGCTGCTGAAATTTGTGCATCAACGCCGTCGGCTGGGCTTGGAGGTCTCCGAATCCGTCCTCCACGCCTCGCTGCATGTAGAGGGCGTGCGCAAAGTGGTGCTGGACGATTGGGACGACATTGTCGCTACTCCCTACCAGGCGCCGTACTGCACCAACATCGACCTGTCACTGGGGCTCGATGATGCCTGACCTTTCACTGCTGCCGCGCAACGCCACACCACTGGAACACCAAACCGCTCAAGTCTTGGCCCAGATCCAACGCGTACCGATCCCGCTGCGCCAACTCCACAACCCAGACCTTTGCCCTTTGCCCTTGCTGCCTTATCTGGCCTGGGCTTTCTCGGTAGACCGCTGGGACAGCCAATGGCCCGAAGCAGCCAAGCGCTCCGCCATCCGCTCCGCGTACTACATCCACTCCCACAAAGGCACCCTCGGCTCCCTGCGCCGAGTCGTCGAGCCGTTGGGATTCGTGATTGAAGTCGTGGAATGGTGGCAGACGATCCCCCTCGGCCCCCGTGCCACCTTTGCCCTAAACATCAGCGTTTCCGAAACCGGCATCACCGATCAGATGTATCAGGAACTGACCTGGCTCATCGACGACGCCAAGCCCCTCACCCGCCACCTGACCAGCCTCGACATCATTCTGGAAACCCACGTCGATATCCACGCAGCGATTGCCATCGATGACGGCGACGAAATCGATGTCTATCCGTGGGTAAACCCAGACATCGACGTGTTCATCCAAGGCTATGGCGGCGCCCGCATCTACACCCTCGACGAACTGGACGTGTACCTTCATGGTTGATAAGAACACCCTATTCGGCGGCATGCTCACCACCCTCGGAGCCGCCAAGAAAACCAACTGCGACGCCCTCGGCATTCCTTGGGAGCCAAGCTACATGCTGATCGGTGATGCCAACGGCACCGACCCGGTGCCGGATCCGTCACAGACACAGTTGATCAATCAGGTGCACCGCGCGCAGCTCAATCAATTGCGCGTCTCGCCTGCTGATTCAAACGTGTTGATTGCCGAAGTCGTGTTGCCACCCGAGGTAGGTGGCTGGTGGATGAGGGAACTCGCCCTTGAAGACAAGGACGGAGTGTTTTCGGCCGTCGCGAATCTGGCGCCCAGTTACAAACCGCTGCTGGCTCAAGGCACGGGGCGCAACCAGGTCGTGCGGATGCACCTCATCACCAACGGTACCGCCAACGTTCAACTCAAGATCGATCCCTCTGTGGTTCTGGCCACCCGTGATTATGTGGATCGATCCGTCAATGCGGGGGCTGCCTTCACCACCGTATCGTCCTCCAGAACCTTAAAACCCACAGAGATGGGCTTCGTCCTGATCGACGCCAGCGCGGGGGCTTTGAACATCCAACTGCCATCCGCCGATGCCAAAGTGGGTACACGCGACGTGATTGTTCACCGCAAAGACAACAGCATCAATCGCTTGGTCATCAAGGCCAAAGGCAACGACACCCTGAAATTTCATACCCATCTGAACCCGGCGGGCTACCCCTTTCTGGTGCTAATGGGTGCGGGCGATTGGTGGCGCTTGCGCAGCGATGGGGCCGGGAGCTGGTGGCCGGTTGGGCGCTTCGATAACACCACGCTGGGTCGCCCCGTCTTCGAAACCACCACCATGTTCAGCCCCGGCGGTTACGGCGCCATAAATGGGCAATTGCTCAAGCGGGATGAATGGCCATGGTTATGGGATCACGCCCAACAGTCGGGAATGCTATACCCGGAGAAGTATTCGTATATGGAGGGAGCCTGGACCTTCGGTGATTTCAAATCGACGTTTCGCATACCCGAGGCGCGAGGCGAGTTTTTCAGGGTGCTCGACGAAGATCGGCGCGTCGACAAATCGACCCTGAAGGGGGTTACGAAATCCGGCAGCCCTGTCATCACCCACCTCAACGGTCGCGGGCGTGTAAAGATTGGTATGACGCTGGAAGGTGGCGATTTTCCGAGTGGCACAACCGTTATTTCGGTCGGTGAAGGGGAGATAACAGCTTCCAACGCATCACAAACGGATGGTGCTGGGGAGTGGCGAATTGTCGGACGGATAGCCGGCTCATGGACACCCGACAATCTTGAACGTCACACCCACCCCGTCTCTTTCGGATCAGGCACGGGCGACCGTCTAGCACTGCTTCCGGCACCCTCCTCACTCGTTGGAGGTAACGCTCGACTGGACCATGTTGAGGCCAGAAACGCTTCACCCCCCTTCATCGGTCGCGTGGGTGACGAAGAAACCCGTCCCCGCAACATCGCCTACCCCGGCCGTATCAAAATGATTTGAGGTCTGAATGATTACCTATTTGATTGATGACGCAGGCGCCCTTTCTGGCCCGGTCACGTTCCCGGACATTCCCGGTTTCGGTCCGCAACTGCCGGGTAATGCGGTACAAGTCCCTAAGGTACTCGCACCATCAGAGCCCGGAAAAACCTGGGCATTGATCGATGGCGCGACGCAACAACTGCTCGACCTGCGAGGCACCGTATTCCGCACCACAGACGGCATGGAGCAATCATGGCAACAATTGGGAGAACTGCCTGAAGGCCTCACCACTCAGCCGTGGCCGGGCGAGCATTTCCGATGGATCAACGGACAATGGACCCTCGACGAATCTGCTCAACTTGCGGCACAAAGCGCCCAAGCCTTGGACCATCGCGACAATTTGCTGCGTGATGCGCAACTACGGATCGCACCACTTCAGTACGCGGAAAAACTGGCCACCGCTACGGCTGAAGAACTGGCCTCCCTCCTGGACTGGATGCGCTACAGCGTGGAACTCAACCGCGTCGAACAGCAAGAGCATTTCCCCAGCACCATTGTGTGGCCAACTCCGCCCCAACCCCTGCGCCGTTAAACGCACGCTGTAGCCACGCCCCCTACAATCCTCACCGCGCGACGAATTGACGTACGCGCGGCAGCCTGTGCACTGACTCAACATTCACTGCACAGGCCGCAACCATGTCCGACTATCTTCACGGCGTGCGAGTCATCGAACTCAACGATGGCTCACGCCCGATCCGCACCATCCCCACCGCCGTGATCGGCATGGTGTGCACCGCCGACGATGCCGACGCAACAGTCTTCCCCTTTGACACCCCCGTCCTGATTACTAGCATCCAAACCGCCATCGGCAAAGCCGGCGTAAAAGGCACCCTCGCCGCCAGCCTCCAAGCCATCGCCGACCAGACCAAACCCTACGTCATCGTCGTACGCGTGAAGGAAGGTCAGGACGAAGCCGAAACCACCAGCGCCCTGATCGGCACCACCACCGAGTTGGGCAAATACACCGGCATGAAAGCCCTGCTCGCCGCCAAGTCGAGACTCGGCCTGGTGCCGCGCATTCTCGGTGTCCCAGGCTTGGACACCCTACCCGTCGCCACGGCACTCGCGGCCATCGCCCAACAACTACGGGCGTTCAGTTACGTCAGCGCCTGGGGCTGCAATACCAAAGAAGAAGCCGTCGCCTACCGCAAAAACTTCGCCGCCCGCGAAGTCATGGTCATCTGGCCGGACTTCCTGAGCTGGGACACCGTCACCAGCAAAACCGTGAGCGCCACCGCGACCGCTCGCGCCCTCGGACTGCGCGCGAAGATCGATCAGCAAACCGGCTGGCACAAAACCCTCTCCAACATCGCTGTCAACGGTGTCACCGGGATCAATGCCGACGTGTTCTGGGACCTGCAAAACCCGGCCACCGACGCCAACTACCTGAACAGCCACGAGGTCACCACGCTGATCAACGAAGGCGGTTTGCGCTTCTGGGGCAGTCGCACCTGTAGCGACGATCCGCTGTTCGCGTTCGAGAGTTACACCCGCACCGCGCAGGTACTGGCCGACACCATGGCCGGCACGCAGATGTGGGCCATGGACAAGCCGCTGCACGCCTCCCTGGTGCGCGACATGATCGAAGGTGTGAACGCGGAATTTCGCAGCAAGGTGTCCGCCGGCTACCTGATCGGCGGCCATTGCTGGTACCCCGAAGACATCAACACCAAAGACACGCTCAAGGCCGGCAAACTCTGGCTCGATTACGACTACACACCGATCCCGCCGCTGGAAGACCTCACCCTGCGTCAGCGCATTACCGATCGCTACCTCATCAACTTCGCCAGCCAGATCAATCGCTAACCGGAGAGCTGCGCCATGGCCATGCCGCGCAAACTGAAAAACCTCAACCTGTTCAACGATGCCAACAGCTACGTAGGCGTCGTGAAGTCGGTCACCCTGCCACCCTTAGGCCGCAAGATGGAAGCCTATCGCGGTGGCGGCATGAACGGCCCAGTCAAGGCCGACCTGGGCTTCTCCGACGACGGCATCCAGTTCGAATGGAAGACCGGCGGCCTCGATCTGATTTCCCTGCGCCAGTTCGGCGCCGTCAATGCGTCGGGCGTGGCGCTGCGGTTCGCCGGCGCTTTCCAGCAGGACGACACCGGCGACGTCAGCGCCGTGGAAGTCGTCCTGCGCGGCCGCCACGAAACCATCGAGATGGGCGACCACGAACCCGGCGAAGACACCGAACACAGCGTCACCACCACCTGCACCTACTACAAGCTGATCGTCGACAGCGAAGACATCATCGAAATCGACTTGCTCCACTTCATCGAGAAGGTCAACGGCGTCGACCTGCTCGAAAAACAGCGCGCCGCTATCGGCCTCTAACCCTTGGAAAACGCTATGCAGACTGCTGAAATTCAACCGCTCGCCGACGACAACACCGTCACCCTCGACGCGCCGATCAGGCGCGGCAAAACCAGCATCGACGTCATCACTTTGCGCAAGCCTTCTTCAGGCGAGTTGCGCGGCGTGCAACTGGTTGAGTTGCTGAACATGGACGTGGCCACCCTGATGAAGATCCTGCCACGCATCACCAGCCCCGGCATCACCGCCCCGGAAGCCGCCGCCATGGACCCCGCCGACCTGCTCGCCTGTGGCAGCAAAATCTCCGGTTTTTTGTTGCAGAAATCGGTGAAGACGGACGCCTTCCTCGTTGCGTAGAGGACGCCATGGCTGACTTGGCGGTGGTCTTTCACTGGGCACCGGCTGATATGAATCAGCTGGGCCTGCAAGAACTCATGGAATGGCGCGAACGTGCCAGGGCGCGGAGCGTCGCCGATGGCGAATGACTTAAAACTTCGGGTACTGCTCAGCGCCATCGATAAGGCCACGCGGCCGCTGAAGGCGATCAACAACGAAAGTATCGGTGCCGCCCGCGCACTGAAAGACGCTCGCGACCGCCTCAGGGCACTCAACACCCAACAAAAAGACATCAGCGCCTGGCGCACACAACGGGCGGCCGCCGAGCAAGCCGAGCTGGCCCTCGGTGCTGCACGTGACAAGGTCAAAGCACTCCGCCAACAGTTCTCGACCATGGGCGCTCCCACGAAAGCCATGGCGAAGGACTTTCGCTCAGCCGTGCGTGAGGCGCAGAAGCTCAAGCAGCAACATCAACTCAATAGCGAACAGCTTCAAAACCTGCGCGGTCGATTGAGCGCTGCCGGCATCAGCACCAAAAACCTCGGCGACCATGAGCGACAATTGCGAGAGCAGGTCCGCGCAACCAACAACAGCATCAGCGAACAAACCAAACGTCTGGCCGCACTGGGCGCTCAACAGCGACGACTGGCAGCGGCTCGCGCGTCCTTTGATCAATCCAAACACCTTGCCAGCAGCATGTCAGGCAAAGGCGCCACTGCCGTGGCTGGTGGCGGCGCAACACTATACTCGGGCGCAAAACTGCTTGCGCCGGGCATCGACTTCGACGCCAGCATGAGCAAAGTGCAGGCGATCTCCCGACTCGATGAAAACTCTGAAGCGCTCGGCGCATTGCGCAGCCAGGCACGCGAACTAGGCGGTAAAACACAATTCACTGCTGGCCAGGCTGCGGACGCGCAAGGCTTCCTGGGCATGGCCGGCTTCGATCCTGCAGCGATCAAAGCCGCGATGCCGGGAATGCTCGACCTCGCAGCCGCTGGCGGCGCCGATCTGGCACAGACCGCCGACATCGCCTCAAACATCCTGTCGGGGCTCGGTATGAACGCCGGACAAATGGGCAAACTGGGTGACGTATTGGTGGGCACCTTCACGCGCTCGAACACCAACCTGCAGATGCTCGGCGAAACAATGAAATACGCCGCGCCGATGGCGAAAACCTACGGCGTTGAGCTGGAGGTCGCAGCCGCGATGGCGGGTAAATTGGGTGACGCCGGTTTGCAAGGCAGCATGGGCGGCACCGCGCTCAGCTCAATCATGAACCGCTTGGCCGCCCCGCCCAAGGCAGCCGAAAAAGCCTTGCAGCAACTGAACATCGTGACCGCCGACGCCCATGGCAATTTGAGAAACATGCCGGACATTCTCAAAGAGATTTACGACAAAACCAAAGACCTGGGCACTGCATCAAAAGGTGGGATGTTCAAAGCCATTGCCGGCGAAGAAGCGGTCAAAGGCATGACCCAACTGGTGGAGCAAGCGGGCACAGGTGAGCTGCAAAAGCTCATCGTGAGTCTGCGGCAAAGCCAGGGCGAAGCCTCGCAGACCGCCACCGTCATGGCCGACAACCTCAAGGGGGATCTGAAGACCTTGAGCAGTGCTTGGGAAGATTTGGGTATCGAGCTGCAAACCCAGCAGGATGGTCCGTTGCGCGGGCTGATCCAGTCCGTCGCAAACGTCATCCGAGGCATCAAAAGCTGGGCTAATGAAAACCCGAAACTCGCCGCCGGCATTGTGAAAACCATCGCCATCATCGCGGCACTGGCCATCGCGCTTGGCGGATTGTTGATGGTGGCAGCCAGTGTACTGCTGCCGTTTGCGGCATTGCGTTTGATGTTCGCCCTGATGGGGATCCGCCTGCCCGGTCTGATCAGCCTGCTGTGGAAGCTCGGCCGGTTCGTGCTGCCCTTCGTGGGCAAAGCACTGCTCATGGTTGGACGTGCGCTGATGCTCAACCCCATCGGCCTGGCAATCACCGCCATCGCAGGTGCGGCTTACCTGGTTTACAAAAACTGGGACGCGGTGAAGGCCTACTTCGCCGATGCGTGGCAAGAAATCAAAGCCGGGTTCAATGGCGGCACCAGTGGCATCCTCAAAACCTTGGCCAACTTCAGCCCTGTCGGGCTGCTCTACCGGGCCTTCTCTGCGGTGATGAAATACCTGGGCATCGAACTGCCCAGCCGCTTTACAGAGTTCGGAGGAATGATCATCGACGGTCTGGTCAATGGGCTAACGGCAGGCGTCGGAAAGCTCAAAGACGTCATGGGCGACATCAGTGATTCAACCATCGGCTGGTTCAAGGAAAAGCTCGGCATCCAGAGCCCGTCGCGAGTGTTTGCCGAACTGGGCGGCTTCACCATGGCGGGTCTCGCCCAAGGATTGGAAAGCGCGAAGAAAGGCCCGCTCCAAGCCGTCAACACGATCAGCCAGCAAATCACCAAGGTCGGGGCGTTCGCGTTCCACTCACCGGCAATTTCGCCGCCGACGTTTGCCACGACGGCGTTCGCTGCGCCTGCTACGTCTGCCGTACAGACCAAGGAAGCACGAGTAGCCGTACTCGGGCCTCTCGCCGAGCATCATCCGACAGCAAAGGCCAAAACCAGCGAGCTGCTGCCAACCATCGTTAAATTCGGCAAACAACTGGCCATTGGAGGATTGGCGTTTGGCTGGATGTCCATGCCGTCCTTCGCCATTGATGACCGCGCGCCCCTCAGCCCTACTCCAACGCCGGCCTTCGACAGCCACGACACCTATGAAATCAACATCCACACCACACCGGGTATGGATGCGTTGGCGGTGGGCCGTGCAGTGCGCGCAGAGCTGACCCGCGTCCAGTACGAGAAAGATGCCCGTCAACGCAGCCGACTGGCCGACCTGGAGTAATCCCTATGATGCTTGCCTTGGGTATGTTCGTCTTCAGCCTTTCCACCGCGGCTTACCAGGCATTGCAACGCCAGACCGAATGGCGCCACGTCAGCAACCCGCGCATCGGCGCAGCCCCAGCACGGCAATTTGTCGGGCGTGGTGACGACGCCATCACCCTCCCCGGCATCATCCTGCCCGAGCTGGCGGGCAGCACCCTCAGCCTGGATACCCTCCGCCTGATGGCCAACACCGGTAAAGCCTGGCCCATGGTGGAAGGCAGCGGCCGTATCTACGGCCTGTGGGTGATCGAAAATTTGAATGAAACCAAGACGGTATTTTTTCGCGATGGCACACCGCGCCGGATCGAATTCAGCCTCAACCTGAAGCGCATCGACGACGACCGCATTGACCTGATCGGTGCGGGAACCAGCGTGGGCGTCAGCATCATGAGGCGTTTGCTGTGATCGACGCTGCGCTCTCACGGGTGACCGGCTTCCTCAACGACGCCGCCGAACGCTATCGGCGCGACGCCGCTTATCCAGTCCCGGCGATCCGTATCACCGTCGATGGCAAAGACATTGCCCCCGCGATCATCCCTCGACTCATAAGCCTCGATCTGATGGACAATCGTGGGATCGAGGCCGACCAGCTGACCCTGAGTCTCAGCGACCACGATGGCCTGCTGGCGATTCCGCCCAAAGGCGCAATCATTCGACTCTGGCTCGGCTGGAGCGATACCGGCCTTGTGGACAAAGGCACCTACACCGTCGATGAAACCGAACACCACGGCGCCCCGGACGTACTGAACATCCGCGCTCGATCAGCGAACTTTCGTAAAAGCCTGAAGACCAAACGCGAACGCAGTTGGAGCAACACCACCCTCGGCAAAGTGCTGAGCAACATTGCCCTGAGCAACGGCTTGAGCGCGACCATCGCGGCCCCCTTGAAGGCTTATCCATCCTGCAGCTCGACCAGGCCAACGAGTCCGACGCCAACCTGATCAGCCGTATCGGCGAAGAGTTCGACGCCGTGGTCACCATCAAGGCCGGCCGCTTGCTGTGCCTGCCTGCGGGCGGCGGCAAGACCGCCAGCGGAGCCGAACTGCCCCATATCACCCTCACCCGTGCCGACGGTGACCAGCACCGCTACCTGCAAGCCGACCGCGACCGCTACGACGGTGTGCGCGCCTACTTCTACGACGTCAACAGCGCCAAGAAACAGGAGGCTATTGCCGGTGGCGGAGAAAACCTCAAAGTCCTGCGCCACACCTACAGCGACTACCAGTCCGCCCTGCGCGCAGCCCGGGCCGAATTCAACCGCCTGCAACGCGGCAGTGCCACGCTCAGCTACACGCTGGCCCGTGGACGACCCGACCTGATTCCCGAACTGACTTACACGCTCCAGGGTGTGAAGGATGAGATCGACGAAATCATCTGGTACGGCGGCAACGTGCAGCACACCCTCAGCGCGGACAACGGCTACACCGTCAGCCTGGAGCTGGAGAGCAAACTGCCGGACGACACCGTTGAGGATCTGGTCGAAGTGAACAACGGTGACTTTACCGGGCTCATTGCCCACTACCGCGAAAAGAAGACCGGGAAGGAAAAGACCGTGACGGCTGGGGACCAGCGCAAGCCGAAGCGGTTGCGCTGGTTGTACGCCACTGAGAAAGCCGCGAAGCGGGCGGTGGATCGAGAGTGGAGGCGAATGCAGCAATAAAAACCATGAGCCCGGCTGGTTATGACCAAGGACAAATTCCCTTTCAAGGACGACTTCATGCAGGACATCCGTTGCGGCCACTGCTGCCGCAAACTCGCCGCCGCCAGCGGCTTCATTGAGTTACAGATCAAGTGCCCGCGTTGCCGGACACTCAACCACTTGAAGGCCCAGAGCCTCCCCCAAGCGTGCCGCGAGCATCCAGAACAACGAGTTCATGAATGCAGCATCCCACCATTGGAAGCCTGTTCGCAGGCATAGGA
Source organism: Pseudomonas sp. P4_C8 (assembly GCF_056401975.1). Lineage (NCBI taxonomy): Bacteria > Pseudomonadati > Pseudomonadota > Gammaproteobacteria > Pseudomonadales > Pseudomonadaceae > Pseudomonas > Pseudomonas sp. P4_C8. Next base: position 23,010 of record NZ_JBFUIH010000024.1, read on the forward strand.
GGTTTTGATGTCGGATTTGAAAACGCCGGTTACCGCAGCGCCTGGCAAGTTGAACTCAACCCGGTCAACCGGGCTGTGCTTGCCGATCGATTTCCCCATGCACGCCAATTTGAAGACGTGCGCCAATGCGGCGCCCACAACCTGTCCCCTGTCGACGTCATCACCGCCGGCTTCCCCTGCCAGGACATCAGCGTCGCCGGAGCCCGAGAAAGCAACCGAGACCACCGCGGACTACGCGGCGAACGCAGCGGCCTGTTCTGGGAAGTCATACGAATCCTCAAAGAAACTCAACCTCGCTGGGTGGTCCTTGAGAACGTCGTTAACCTGCTCGCTGTCAACGATAGCCAAGACTTTGAAACAGTCATCCGGGCCCTTGCGGACTGCGGGTATGTGGGATTTTGGCGAGTGCTTAATGCTCAATATTTCGGAGTCCCCCAGCAACGTCGTCGCGTATTCCTGGTCGCCGGTTATCGACAAATGCCCCCCTTCGAGTTCCTGGCTGACGCCGCGCCAGTGGACGCAATACCTCCAGCGTCTCAATCGATCCAGTGGCCACGGCCCGCGGATGCCTGGGCTGCCAATACTCTATTGGCCAGCAAAGCCGGCTCCCAAATCTCTCTGGGCTGTACCACTTTCGTCGCTCACGCGAACGGATGGGATCAGATGGCTGAGCGGCAGCGAGCGTCTGAAGATGATGGGGTTTGCCTCGGACTGGATGCGGCCAACCTTGCGGAGGCTTTTGGTGCCGGAAATGCCGTTGTTACGCAGGTGGCGGAGTGGGTTGGGCGGGGGTTGATCAAGGTTGACTATTGAGCTCGGAATGTAGACAGATGCCACTGAAAGATGAGCTTCTTTCTAACCCGGCGGAACATTCACGCACCACTTAACCGGCTAGGATCGCCTTGTAGCTTTCGTAGCTGAATCATTTTTTGATCGTTTTGCCGGGCCAGTCGACAGCAAACGGAAAACCTCCATTAGTGTCACTCCGTGCTTTGGAAGTTTTGAAACTAGGTGCGGGCCTCAAGTCAGCCCTGACGGGATCAGCACCAGGATTTAGGCACCGAGAGAACCGTAGACAATAGTTTCGTTAGTCAGTAATGTCACTTTGCCTCATGTCACTTTCCTCCTCGCCGGATTTCGCGATTGCTAACGGAGCACTCAGCCTATCAAGGAGTGAAACATGAGGCGGGGCATATGGGCATATTGATACGACGAGACAGTAACCAACGCGCCATCACAAATTTAGGAATGCGCTAATTAATAGCACTTGATTTTATACTCAACCTTACTCCAATTAAAGAGAATATGCATGTTCGACCTGAATAAGATTCGAAAAGAAATACATGAAAACATCAAGTTAAAAAATGAAATAGCGCTAGCTGGCGTGCGAGGTCAATTATTCTGGTTGTCAAAGACAGAAAGAAACTTCCGAAACTCCGCTATCTGCTGGGCATTAAAAGCTCAAGAGGGAACACTTGAAAAATTTCGCGACATATATAGCGAATCCAAATTAGAAAGCGACACTGAACTAGTAGCGCTCGCACGCAATTTATTTGAAAATGTCATATGGCTAAAGCTCTTCAACGAAGATGCAGATTATGGGCTGGTGTTTTATCACCATTTACTTGGCGAGCAACTAAAAAGCCAACAGCAAGTGATTGAAAAAAATATCGGCGAGATAAAACTTTTCAAAGAGCTCGCAGAGGAGGATAAAATTGATTTCGGGCCATAYACCGAACTAATGAACAAAACTAGCGCATCTGAAGAAGAGCTTAATCAGGCGCGAGAGTACCTGTCCAACCAAGGCGCTAGAGTGGACGAGAAAGCTCGCAACGCTTTCTCTATATACGGAGAATCAGCCAAGGTAAATGGCTATAGTTACCAAGCCCACATAATAGAAACTAAAATTATTCCTGAGCATGAGAAGCGCATATCAATTTTAAATGAGCATCTTGAAGAACTAAATAATTCGCACTCCGAAGCAGAGCTGTCGAAATTAAAAAAACTTGGTATATCGCACTGGAAATGGTATGACAAAGCGAAAATGGTCAAAATGAAAGACCACTACCATTTCCTGTATGCATTCACAAGCCGATCATTACACTGCACTGCAATGAGTATCATCACACCGAAAATTCTGGATGACAAAGAGAGGTATCTTCTGCTGGATTATATCTATATCACCAGCAGTAATTGCTACGATGAAATTAATAAATTTAGTTACCCTGGGAAAGTTGATTTGGCATATGTAGAGTTATAGCCCAACTAAGAAAAACGATCGAACTAGCTAAAGAGTCGTACATTCGGCCCGTACAATGCCAACCAGCAAAGTGCATGCATCTCTCTGCCCCGTTGCGGGCCGGACTGACGGTTAGTAATCTTGAATCTATGGAAAACTTGTTGTTGGCATTGTCATCTTCAAGCCTCTATGTAAATCTTCGTTATCAATGCAGTGCATTGATTCCACCGCGAAGGCCAGCGCCTCGTCTGCCAGCTCAAACAGATCGCAGAGGTCATCGCTATCAATTACTTTATTTTCGCGCAACGCATAAGCGCAGGTCAGCAATGCCTTGTGATGCGATCCAGGCTGGGCGAGTAGCGCGGCTTTGTCAGCAAGCAGGGCTTGCCAGTGCGATAAATTCTTTTGCGCGGCGCATGCCGTGCTTGTGATTGAGGTTTTCATCGAGTCGCTTCCCAAGGCCAACTCTGTATGCATTACCAGTATATTCATGATTCTCGGACCTCACTTACAGATGCTGAGGAAATGCCTTACGAACAGCAGAGAGAGGCTCAGAGAAAAGTCCTACTTATGACAGTTTATTGATGGCAAAAAAAAACCCGCCTCAGCCGAAACTGAAGCGGGCTTTTCCCCACATCAACGACCGTTACTTCAGGTCGTTAAAGTGGTCTCGCAGGAATTCGTAAAAGCGAAACGCTTGAAACGATTTCCATACGAGGCTCAACGTACGCAATAAAAGCTTCATACGTTTTGGCCTCCAGGTTGGGGGCCAAACCTCCAGCGCACTTACCGGATCACGCGTGCCTTCGGGAAGACACGCCAATGACTCCCACGAGGCGGCCGGTTGAGTTCCCTCCGAGCCATCATTCCGGCACGGGTGCAAAACCGTGTCAGAGGGGACGAAACTGTTATGTCACCGGCCAAACCTCATCGCTGCACTGGCGTGCGAGCGACGGCATATTAACCTAGAACTCCAAACGCGGCAGTCGGAAATGGGCGATCTTTTGGGCATCAAAGCGATGGATAGGCTTGATTTTGTAAAACGTTATTTCTGTCAGAGTCTATCGATCAGAATTCAACGCCGAGCAGCCACTTTCTGCACCTTCAAATGCCGTCAATCGGAATTGGCAAAATACATTGCAAGGATGAGCAAAGGTTAATACTATTGCCTCCACGCCAATGTCTCCCATGAGATGCGCTAAGCTCCAGCCGCAAACTGAGGCTTACAAAAGAACCGCCCCGCAAAGGCGGTTTTTTTTCGCCCTCCGTTTAGATATGAATCGTGTGCGTTGCGCTTCGGGCAGTGTTGCCGCATCGCGGTACAGTTGATCGAACAGCCCTCATCAAAAAATGTGCGTGCAAGCCGTCCAACGGCGCCAGTTGCGAAATTGCGCTCCACTTGACCACCCGCTTGCTCTCGACCTGAACCCAAAGCTGACCCTCAGGAATTCGAATGCTCAAACCCCATCCGCGAATTACACCATTGGCGACATATCGGTACATCGGGGAGGGGCATGAGACCCACTAAAAAACTGACTCAAGCAGCGCTATCTGCAATCCCAGATCAACGGTCATGGATTGTCATGAAATGAAAAAGTGCTGTCGCCAAAGGAAAGGCTGCCCCCCCCTCCGACTATAAGCTGATCCTAAAGATCTGCACGGCCCGCCCCGCTATTCGACGAATCGACCTACCGGTGCGCCACTGCTCCCAAGGGGGATTTATGTCAACTGAACATCACTACGCCTACGCGACGACCGCCGAACTCCTCGCCCTGCAGGATCGCGAACTCGATGCCTATTCGCGGACCCAGCTCGAGGCCGAACTTGGCCGCCGCGACCTGGCACCTGATCACCTGCAGGATCGCCGCGCGGAACCGATGGGAAAACAAACGGGGTTTTTTTGGTGGGAAACCTGGGCGCAGCTGGGCCTGCTTTTTGGGTCGTTGCTAATCATTGGACAGTTTTATCGGGCGCCGGCCGTTATGGTCGCCGTCTTGGTTTTTAACGCGCTGATCTGTTGGGGAATCCTGCGATATAACAAGTGGGTTTTTTTGTTCGCGACTGTGATCAGCTTTAACCCGATCCTTTGGATCGTAAACGGGATCTACCTTAAAAACCGCTGGCACCATCCTCAATGCAATGGAGGGAAAAGTGAAACCCGACGCAAATCAGCAGAAATAAGGAATTCATTCACATGGCGCTCGCGGTTCTGATAGCGCTCGAGCGATCAACAGATGAACGTCCCCCACAACCTGGGCCGATTGCTGACTGTCATCAAGGACTGCAGCCGACCCAAAGCTGACGGTGGCGTCAGTCAGAAATCGGACAGAAGTAGAAGACGACACGGTGATAGCAAATGGACAGGATCACTGATGCTGGTTTCAACTCTAGTGGGCAACTGGCCTTGGCGTCATCTATGTTGCATTTCTTCCTGAGTAATGTCGCGTTCGCATTGCCCACCTCTAAGCTTGACTAGGAGGTACAGGACGACAGGGAGCGTTATAGGACACGCCATTGCCGCAACAAACGCGACATGGCATGCTCCAAAATAGCGGTTACATCTTAAAGAAACCATGTGCACTGCTTCAGTGCCGGTTAACGAGCCATATAGTTAATGGAGTGGTCATGATTAAGCAGTTATCTACTTTTATTGGAATATTTTTCCTTGTGGGCGCCGCTAGTGCAGCAGATATCAAAGGAAATTATTCCTATCTCGCGCAAGGAGCGCAAAGCTGTGGGAAATTTATGGATGCAGTAAACAAAGGAAACAATGAGCAGAACTGGATTGACTGGAACAATTATCAATCATATACCTATGGTTACTTCACTGGTGTAAACAGATACCTTAACAACACTATAAACATCAAAGGCAATACAGATATGGCCGGGGTAATGGCTTATATAGAGAAATATTGTAAAGAAAATCCGCTAAAAGATTATTTTGACGCTATCGATGCGGTGCAGTCAGAACTTTACGCCAAGCGTACACGTTAACACTATCAAAACACCTTTATGTTTGGTTAGGTGAAGTGATTTAGGTTGTTTCAGACATGTTAATTTAATATATAAGTATTTCTAATGGCGCAAGGGGCTTTCGATGATGAAGATATTACTAACGCTTTCAATATCTATATTTGCAATGATGACAAGTGCCTTTACTTATGCGCTATCTAGTAATGGCATTGAGGGGACATATAGTGTCGCATTCAAACCGAAAAGTACCCAGGGAGAACTCGATGGATGCATGCTAGAGTATGTCGCAACATACAAAGACCACGCCTATCATCAGGGTAGTGACTACGTTATTAGTGGGTTCATTGGGGTGTATTTCATAAAAGACAGTCTCGCTTTAGTTTTAAAGGCCGGACCTGCCAAGCTTGATACGAAAATAAAAATAGAAGAACCGTATTTTATTTTCGCAAAAACTAACGATATTTCAACGGCCAGATTCAAAGGGAAAAACGTTAAGGGAGAAAACAACTTTAAGATTTCCGTTTTTTCGGTATTTGAAAATTTGGAAGTTATGGATTTTGTTGAGACATTGACTTCTGAAAAGTCTATCTCTATCGGTTACAACCTAAAAAAAGGTGGCATGGATGTTGTTGTGCCAATCGATCTGACAGTAAAGGATACAACCATTACAAATGATCAAGGTTTTGTAAGGGTTAACTCTGATGAAATGCTTGACTCTTTCGTTGTTTGTTACGCCTCGCTTCTTGATAAGCAAGTAAAGGCCGCTGAGAAAATTATTGGCAAACCATGATGCATATTAGTTTTATGTGGCAGCCTGATACCTGATAAGTGTCAATGTGCTATGGAGTTGCGCCAAATACAAATGGGTGGGCAAGTCTGCGCAATTACCCAGCCAGTCGCGGAAGGCAAAAAGCGTTGCAAGGGTGGGGTAGAATTAATAGCATGGATATACGCCAGTACTGTCCGTGAGACGAGCTAAGCCTCAGCCGCAAACTGAGGCTTACGAAAGAACCGCCCCGCAAAGGCGGTTTTTTTTCGCCTGTCGTTTGGATCTGGGTCATATGTGTCGGGCTTGGGCCAGTGCTTCCATATCTCGGTGCATGGGTGGACGAGGTGTGATTCGTAGGCTGTGGGGTAGCGTCTATATTTTTGTTCCAGTAATAGGGTGCGCCCGGGCTTGGTGCTCGTCTCCAGGCAATCCGCGACCGTCTGAGTAAAGGCTTCGTGAACGCGGCGACTGACTCGCAATGGGAGCCAACGATGCTCTTGATGCCCACGATATGTCCGATAAACAGGTCATCTTCGTCGCGGTACTCGATTTGTGGGGCGTCACCGCCGACTCCACCAGGCTCACTTTTCCACTCCTGCCAGTATTATTTTCAGAGTATTGGGTGGCTTCATGTCGAAGTTGTAGGCAAAATCCGAGAGTTGCGTAAGGAGGTGCGCTTGCTGTGCTTTTGAGCCTGTCACCACCTTGTTGAGCTTGTCTTTGTCGGGCTACTCTCCAAACGTCGCTGCACATTCAGCGACCGGGCTTGGAAACCCGACAAGTCACGCAACAGCACCCCTATAACTATCAAGGGCATTTTTTATGCCTGCAATGATGTGTTATGGCGGCTGTGCGTGGGACGTCTTCGGGCGTGCCGGTTTCCTTGACTCCCGGTTTCCAACCTGCGTTCAGCTGCCACCCATTCGCTTGGAACGAAAGTGGCAGCTCCTCATGTCAAGGAGTTAGACACATGCACACAGTAAATCCGTACACGCTCAGCCTTTCCTCTCACCGCACCAAGCTGCGTAATACCCCCTCACTCAGCCTCCCTTGCTTCATGAATGGAGGTGGCAAATGACCGAGTCATCAGAAGCTAAAACCATCGGCTTCACCCCCTGCATCTATTGCAAAGACAACGCACTGTTCCACGTCAGCGCTGGCGTTCCTGTCGACGCAGCTTTGGCCATGGCATCCGATCTGCTGTTCCTGGCCAAAGCGCTTACAAAAGACGCGGCTTTTGACAGAGAAACTGACCGGTTTTCGTGGGCCGCGCACTATTTGACGGCTATGGGAAAGGCGGTGATTGATGATGTGGTAAAAGCCGTTACGCCACGACCTGTGAGGGCGGGCATGAAAGTCGCCAAATAGTATTAAATGAGTCGCGCATAAAAAAACCCGGTGAATAGCCGGGTTCTTTGAAGAGTACTGGGTGCAGTCAAACACTAGTTAACTGGCTTTGTTATCGTTCTACACCGGTCAGAGTGCCGCCAGCGTCTGCGCGATATGCAGGATATAGCCCTGATCCGCCTCAGGCACTTCTCTGTACCATGTAAGAAGTTTCCACTCATCTTGTGTTAGCTCAGAATTTTCGCTAGTGGTGTTATCTCTGCGAATGTTCTCTTTTTCATCCTGATCCAACATGCACACTACTCCGTTAAGTGATTGCAGGCGCAACGTTACTTAGGAGTGTGAAAAATCAAAATGAAATCCGTCGTAACGAATGTTTTAAATATCAACGAGTTATTTCTTGGCGTTTGAAAGACTGGTGACTTCGGACATGGCGCCGACAATGCGATGCACAGCTTTTTGGTCATAATCAGACAGCGTTCTGAATTGCTGGATCAGCCGCTGTTCGGCCTCGTCCAGTCCTTCAACAGCGCGTAGCAAACGCCCGCCAGTCAAGACGTACAGCACGTCAACACCGGCTGCGGCTACGGCAGAGAGGTAGACAGAATCAGCGTTTCGCTCGCCTTTTTCGTAACTGCCTTGGGTATTGCGGGTGATGCCTCCCAGTTGCGCAAAGGCTTCTTGATTAAGCCCCAGTCGCGTCCTTTCTTCACGCAGGCGCTCACCTACGGCAACGTCCAAGTGTTCTTTAGATGCACAACTATTCAAGCTTTCACCCTTTACAGGCCAAAATGTTTGGGCATAATGGCGAAAAAATCAACCCGGATGCCCACGAATGGACACTATGCCCGCCCCTCTCACCACCGAGCAAGCCCGAGCAGCACTTGATCGAAAAGGGATTAGCCTCGCTGAGTTCTCTCGTCAGCACGCGCTAAACAGCAACTTGGTCAGCGATTTGTTGAATGGACGAAAAAAGGGGCGCCGCGGGCAGGCACATCGAGCTGCCGTGTTGCTGGGCATCAAGGAAGGCACAATCGATTAATGAGGCACACGCTCTACCACGTCGTCAGCACAGCGCAAGGATGCATTAAGTGAGCACTTACAAATTGGTTTGCCCTCATTGCCTCTCCCGAATGCGGATACGCACCAGCGAAGGGACCCATATTTTTCTACGCGTCGCTTATTTGCAATGCACCAATGAAGCCTGCGGCTGGTCGGTGCGCGCTGAATTCGAGATGACTCATGAGATGAGCCCAAGCGGTATGGCCAACCCTACCGTCAAGCTCCCACTGGCTGACACGGCGTTGCGTCGGGAAGCCATGAAACACGCCAGCGATCAGCTGGAATTGCTGCCAAACCAAGGATCGGAGACCGCACCATGACCCTCACGCAAGATTCTTCTCAGGATTACCGCACCAGCATGCAGGAAGCCGCTCGTGCGTATCTGTTGCGTCACCAGGCGCAGTACCTGTCCGACTCCGATCAGCTCTTTGAAAGCTGCGTACGCCATCTGATTGTGGCCCTTGAAGTGCCCACCAACACTGCAACAACGCTGGTGCACTTGGCGTGGAGTGAGATTCAGGCAGCCGCCTGATAAACACCGTGTAACCCCCCAGTTCAACAAGCCTCAAACCTATGCCGCAATGGGTATGGGTGAGGTGCGCCAAAAATGTGAGGCAGCATGGAAAACGACGTGAACATCTTCACCACCCTGCCCCGTGAACAGGCGGGAATGTTGCTTGAAACGCTTCGCGCGGATTATGCCAACCAGTTCAATGCGCACTGGTATGAGGAGCGCTTTAACGCGGTACCCGAACATTTACGGCATGACGCACTGATCGCGACCTTCCCGAAGATGGCGGCGCAGAAGCGGTTGATCGGCGCGCTCTCGTTCAGCCTCGGCCGAAGGTGCTGATCTTGAAGGAGCTATCACACTCGCTTCGCGCCGAAGTATTGCAGCGCCTTGCCAACGACTACGGTCTGAAAAGACGCCTCAGCACCGATTATTTGCGCGGTGGCCGATGTCCCGCGTGCGGCAAAAAGGAGCTTTACACCCGCGCCTCCAACCCTTGGCTGATCATCTGTGGTCGCGAGAGTAAATGTGGGCAGCGTTGGCACTTGAAGGAAATCTATCAGGACCTGTTCGACGACTGGAGCAAGCGCGCTCCCTCCTCCGATCAGTTCCCCTCCGCGACCGCCCGTGCCTACCTGGAGTTTGCCCGGGGCTTTCGCTTTGAGTTGATTCAAGGCTGGTTCACCCAGGAGACGTACTTCTCCGGCGAGTTGAACGCCGGCAGCGCGACGGTACGTTTTGCGCTTGATCAGGGCGGTTACTGGGAACGGCTGATCGACCGACCGCATCGCTTCGGCAACATGAAAGCCCGGTTTCAACCGGGTGAAAGTTACCGAGGTACCTGGTGGTGCCCGCCCTGTGTTGAATTGCTGGAGGTCAAAGAGCTGTGGATTGTCGAAGGCATCTTTGATGCGACTGCCCTGGCCCATCACGGCATCGCGGCTGTGTCGGCCATGTCGTCCAATGCGTTTCCGGAAACATCACTCAAAGAGCTCTCTCGACAGCGCGGCGGCAAGCTGCCCAAACTGGTTTGGGCGCTGGATAACGAACCCGGCGCGCATCGCTACACCAAGCGCTGGGTCCGCGACGCGCGCACCCTGGGCTATGACTGCGAAGCGGCGCAGATCCCGCAACCCGATAACCGAAAGATCGATTGGAACGATCTGCACCAGCGCTGGCAATTCATTGATGACATCGAGCAGCGCGCCGAGCAAGTTGAACAGGACCTCAGGACCGCACGCCACTACGGCGCGCTGCTGATCGCCGAAAGCGCTGCCGAAAAAGGCGTGCTGATGTACGAATGGCGTGAAAGCCATGAATTTCACTTCGGGTACGAGAGTCGCCTGTACTGGTTCAAGATGGACCTGGATAAATTCAACAAGGCCATGCAGGCGCTGGACACGTCCGAGCGCCATGAAGACCAGCAGCTCAGCGACAAGCAGCGCCGGGCCAAAGCACTGCGCCAGTGCGGCGGCGTGGTGGAGATTGCGAACTGCTACCCCCAGGCCTTGTACTTCCAGCGCAACGACGTCACCGATGAGTCTTGGTACTACTACCGCATCGACTTCCCTCATGACGGCGGCAGCGTCAAAAACACCTTCACCGGTGGCCAGGTGGCTGCTGCCAGTGAGTTTAAGAAACGCCTGCTGAGCATGGCCGCCGGTGCGGTGTTCACCGGCAGCGGGAAGCAGCTCGACAAGATCCTCAAAGACCAGCTCTACGGATTGAAAACTGTCGAGACGATTGATTACGTGGGCTACAGCAAGGAATACGGCGCATACGTGTTTGGTGATGTGGCCATGCGTAACGGACTGGTGTGTGAGGTGAACAAGGAGGACTTTTTCGAGTTTGGGAAACTGCGGCTGAAGACGCTGCAGAAGTCGATCAAGATGCATATTCAGCGGGATCACAAGCAGTACCGGACTGACTGGCTGCCGATGCTCTGGCTGTGCTTTGGCGCCAAGGGAATCGTGGCATTGGCGTTCTGGTTCGGCTCACTGTTTGCCGAACAGATTCGGGCCAAGTACAAATCCTTTCCGTTTCTGGAAGTCACGGGCGAAGCCGGCGCCGGCAAAACCACGCTACTGACCTTTCTCTGGAAATTGCTGGGCCGGGAACACGAAGGCTTTGACCCTTCGAAATCAACCCGGGCCGGACGGCAGCGAGCGATGGGCCAGGTGTCGAACATGCCGGTGGTGCTGATCGAAGGCGACCGGAATGAGCCAGACAAAGCCCATGCAAAAAGCTTCGACTGGGATGAGCTGAAAGACTTCTTCGGCGGCGGCACGCTCGGCACCAAGGGTATGAAGACCAGCGGAAATGAAACGTATGAACCGCCGTTTCGTGGCGTTATTGCCATCAGCCAGAACGCGGATGTCAGCGCGTCCGAAGCCATTTTGACCCGAATTATCAAATCGCACTTTGCCCGGCCTGAGGTGACTACTGAGAGCCGTGCGGCGGCGGACAACCTCAATGTGATCCCGGTTGAGCAGTTGAGCCACTTTCTCGTGCTGGCGGTTCGCGCTGAACCGCAGATTTTGTCGAAATTCTCCGAGCGTGTGCTGGTGCACGAGGGGCGTCTGCGACAGATCAAGGAAATCCGCGTGGAGCGGATTATCAAAAACCACAGCCAGATGATGGCCTTAGTCGATTGCCTGTGTCTGATCTGCCCGCTAGATGAGAACCAGGTGGTCACGACTCACCAGCAACTCACCGCCATGGCCTTGGACCGGCAATCCGCAATCAGCGCTGACCATCCTCTGGTGGCTGAATTCTGGGAGGTTTATGAGTACCTCGAAAGCCTGGGCGAAGGCCCGCAGGTCAATCACAGCACTGACTCGAAGCTTATCGCTATCAATTTGAACGAGTTTGCCGAAAAGGCCGGTGAGCATCGGCAGAACCTGGCTGACCTTAAGACGCTGCGCACGCTTCTGGTTAACAGCCGCAGTCACAAGTGGCTGGAAAGCAACAAGGCCATCTACAGCGCTGTCCGCGCCTCACAGACTGCTAGCAACACCATGTTAAAAAAACCAACCACTGTGCGCTGCTGGATATTCAAAACTACCTGACGCAGGACAAATAGAGCACGACCATGCGCCTAGGGCACGCAAGGCGTCAGCAGTTGAACGTTTCGCCAAGGAGGCGAGTTGTGAGCAGCATTGAGTTTTTAACGCACGACCAGGTCTGTGAGCTGACCGCGGCACGGACAAAAGCCGGTCAATTGACTGTATTGAGCAAAAATGGCATCCGCCACACGATCAAACGAAATGGATGGCCGTGCGTGACCACGGCCGCGCTGATCGACAGCAAACAGAGCCATACGGTGGCACCCGTCACCTGGCAGCCAAGGAAAGCACTCTAAATGGGTCGCAAGCCATCAAAACCGGGCAGCATCGCCCGCCTCAGACCGCGCAAACAGCGCAGTGGCGTTATTTATTACTACTACGACACCGGATCAAAGCCACGCAAAGAGATTCCACTGGGGTCTGATTACGGCTTAGCTATTTTCGAATACGCCAAGTTGGAGAAATCCCGGGTCTCGGTTGAGTTGGCGAAAACAGTGCTCACCTTTGAATATGTGGCAAACCTCTATATGGGCGAAGTCGTCCCGACGAAGGCGCCTGCAACCCAAAGAGACAACGCGCGCGAGTTGAAGCAGTTACTCGTTTTCTTCAATGATCCACCTGCCCCGCTCGAGTCAATTGAACCGCTGCATGTCAGGCAGTACCTGCGGTACCGCTCAAAAACTGCCCCTGTCCGAGCAAATCGTGAAAAGGCACTGCTCAGCTCGATCTGGAACTTCGCGCGTCAAAGCGGTTACACCGCCCTGGCAAACCCTTGTTCAGGAATAAAAGGGAACAAAGAGACCGGGCGAGACATTTACGTCGAGGATGACCTTCTATTAAAGGTCTATCAGCACGCAGAGCAACCGTTGAAAGATGCCCTGGATCTGTTCTATCTCACGGCACAACGGGTTGCCGATACGTTAAAGATGGACGAGCGGGATATTCGTGATGGACAGCTTTCGGTGCAACAAGGGAAAACAGGCGTGAAACGACGCATTGAGGTAGTGGGTGAACTGAAAGTTGTAATTGCCCGGATTATGGCGCGCAAAGCCGGCTACAAGATTCGATCCACTCGCCTTGTCGTACTGGAAAACGGTCAGCCGATGACGACCAGCATGCTCAGGAAGCGATTTGATGATGCGCGGGAAGCGGCAGGCATTCCGAAAGCAGACTTTCAGATGCGCGACTTGCGGGCGAAGGCGGCGACAGACAAGGAGGAATCGACAGGCAATATACGAGCAGCACGCGATCAACTGGGGCACACCACCGTTGGTATGACGGAACAATACATTCGAATGCGCAAAGGGATGAAAGTCACGCCCACAAAATGACCTGTGGTAGCGAATTGCGGAGCGGAGGTTGGTTTTTGCGGAGCAAAGAAATAAGGGCTTACGTGAGGTGTATCACGTAAGCCCTTGATATTCATGGTGCCCGAAGCCGGAATCGAACCGGCACGCCCTTACGAGCGGGGGATTTTAAGTCCYATGCGTCTACCAGTTTCGCCATTCGGGCGGTAGCGCGGTGAAGCAGTCTCAAAACTGACAGATGACAACCTGGCAGTTCTGACGCTTGTGCAGCAGAGGGGGAAATATATACACCCCGCCCCGGTGAAGCAAGTTCGCAGATGACCTTTTCAAGACAAAATCTTGCAGGGCTGCGGAAATAAAAAAAGCTCCGTAAATCATAGATCTACGGAGCTTGTTTATAGTGGAGGCCGAGGTCGGAATCGAACCGGCGTAGGTGGATTTGCAATCCACTGCATAACCATTTTGCTACTCGGCCTCAAACATTTGCTGTCAGTAGCACAACAACAAATGCGTACAAACTTGGAGCGGGAAACGAGACTCGAACTCGCGACCCCGACCTTGGCAAGGTCGTGCTCTACCAACTGAGCTATTCCCGCGTCTTGGTGTGGCGCATTCTATAGAATCCAGAAGCCCCGTCAACCCCTTGATTCAAAAAAGTTTTATTTCTTTTCAACGTCGGTCTTCAGATGCGGCCAGGCAGCCCGCAAGTACTGGACCATGGACCACAATGTCAGGCCCGCAGACACCAGCAGCAAGGCATAACCGATCAAGACCCAGAAGGAAAAGTCTGACGGATTGGCCAGCAGGATGACCAGTGCGAGCATTTGCGCGGCGGTTTTCCATTTGCCCAGGTTCGACACCGCCACATGAGCACGGGCGCCGAGTTCGGCCATCCATTCGCGCAATGCCGAAACGACAATTTCGCGACCGATGATGACAGCGGCCGGCAGCGTGAGCCACAGGTTGCCGTGTTCTTGCACCAGCAAGACCAGCGCGACGGCGACCATCAGCTTGTCCGCCACGGGATCGAGGAAAGCCCCGAACGGGGTACTTTGCTCCAGGCGTCGGGCCAGATAACCATCCAGCCAGTCTGTAGCGGCGGCAAATGCGAAGACCGAGGCAGACGCCAGGTAGCTCCAGTGGTAAGGCAGGTAGAACAATAAAATGAAGATCGGGATGAGCAGGACGCGTAGAACGGTAATCAGATTAGGGATATTCATCGGCACAACTGGCTACGAGGTGAGTTGGGCATTCTACTCGCTGTGCAGATTTGCATAAATCAACTCTGCGAGCTTTTTACTGATCCCGGGTGCTTTGGCGATCTCCTCGATGCTGGCACGAGACAGCTCCTGCAATCCACCAAAATGTTTTAATAAATCGCGACGCCGTGTCGGCCCCACGCCGGCCACACCTTCAAGCGTGGACGTGCGGCGGGTTTTCCCACGACGTGCGCGGTGCCCGGTAATCGCAAATCGGTGAGCTTCGTCGCGTATTTGCTGAATCAAATGTAGCGCAGGGGAATCGCCGCGCAAGGTGAACTCGTGGGCAGCATCGTTGAGGTACAAGGTTTCGAAACCGGCCTTTCGCGTCGCCCCTTTGGCCACGCCCAACAGAATCAAGTCGGGCACCGCCAGTTCATTGAGTACGTCACGCGCCATGGACAGCTGACCCTTGCCACCGTCCACCAGCAGAATATCCGGTAGCTTGCCCTCACCGTCCTTCAACTTGCTGAAGCGGCGGGTCAAGGCCTGATGCATTGCGGCGTAGTCATCCCCCGCCGTCACGCCTTCGATGTTGTAGCGGCGATAATCGGATTTGATCGGGCCTTCCGGGCCAAACACCACGCAAGACGCCACAGTGGCTTCGCCGCTGGAATGGCTGATGTCGTAGCACTCCAGACGCTGCGGCGGCTCGTCCAGGTTCAACACTTCTGCCAACGCATCGAAACGTGCCGCGACGTGCTGACGGTTCGCCAGACGCGCGCCCAAGGCCTGCTCGGCGTTGGTGACCGCCAATTGCTGCCAGCGCGCTCGCGTACCGCGTACCCGATGACTGATCGTCAGCTCGCGACCACGCAGGGCTTCGATGGCCTCGATCAGCGTCGGGAAATCTTCATGAACGACGTTGACTATCAGCTCGCTCGGCAAGTCGCGCTCGGGGCTGGTGATGAAGTATTGGCCGAGAAAGGCCGCCATGACTTCGGACACATCTTCGTCGATGCCGGTTTGCGGGAAGAAGTTCTTGCTGCCCAGCACCCGACCGCCGCGCACGCTGATCAAGTGAACGCAGGCACCGCCCGGATTGACGAAGGCGGCAATCACATCGATATCGCCGGTGCCACCTTCCATGCTTTGCTGGTCCTGGACTCGACGCAACAATGAAATCTGGTCGCGCAACTCGGCGGCGCGCTCGAATTCAAGATTGATCGCCGCCGCCTCCATGCCCGCGGACAACTCGTCCGTCAGCGCATTGCTGCGCCCCTCAAGGAACATCACCGAGTGTCGAACGTCTTCGGCGTACACCTCAGGCTCGACCAACCCCACACACGGTGCCTTGCAACGTTTGATCTGATATTGCAGGCAAGGTCGCGTGCGGTTCTTGTAATAGCTGTCTTCGCATTGACGGACAAAAAAGGTCTTTTRCAAAAGGCTCAGGCTTTCGCGAATCGCGCCGGCGCTCGGGTACGGGCCAAAATACTTGCCCTTGGCCTTCTTCGCACCGCGATGGATGCTCAAGCGAGGGAACTGGCCATCCGAGAGAAAAACGTAGGGGTACGATTTGTCATCGCGCAGCAGGATGTTATACGGCGGGCGCCATTCCTTGATCAGCGTCTGCTCAAGCAGCAGGGCTTCGGTTTCATTGGCGGTGATGGTGGTTTCGACTTGAGCGATGCGGGCCACCAGCGCCGCCGTCTTGGGCGACAGGCCGGATTTGCGGAAGTAGCTCGACAGACGATTTTTCAGGTTCTTGGCTTTGCCGACATACAACAGGCGCGCATCGCTATCGAACATGCGATACACACCGGGACGCCCACTGACCGTCGACAGAAAAGCGCTGGGATCGAAGACTTCAGTCATTGTCAGAGGCTGGCATCGACCATGCCGTGACGAACCGCCAACAGCGTCAGCTCGACATCACTGCTGATCGAAAGCTTCTCGAAAATGCGGTAACGGTAAGTGTTGACCGTTTTGGGCGACAGGCAAAGTTTGTCGGAAATAATCTGTACTTTCTGACAGCCGACAATCATCAGCGCGATCTGGATCTCGCGCTCGGACAACGCATCGAAGGGCGAATCGTTGGTCGGCTGGAAGGATTTGATCGCCAGTTGCTGGGCAATCTGCGGGCTGATGTAGCGTTGCCCGGCAAACACCAGGCGAATGGCCTGAACCATTTCCGGCAGCCCGGCGCCCTTGGTCAGGTAACCTGCGGCACCGGCCTGCAACAATCGCGTCGGAAACGGATCCTCCTCACACACGGTAACCGCGACGACTTTGATATCCGGGTGACTGCGCAACAGTTTGCGCGTGGCTTCAAGACCGCCGATCCCGGGCATCTTGACGTCCATCAACACCACATCGGGTTTCAGCTCACGCGCTTTCAGCAGGGATTCTTCCCCTGACTCAGCCTGGCCGACTACTTGTAGGCCATCGATGTCAGCCAGCATTCGTGTAATGCCTGTACGAACGAGATCATGGTCATCGACTACTAGCMCCCTAATCAAGCAGACACCTCGCGATTTGGTCTTATTGGGTTGCCGGACACCTTAGCAAAAAGCAACTGGCAGACCTAGCGGCAAGCGTCATATAAAAAGTATCAATTCGTCTTGAAAGGCTTGTTGCAAGCGTGTTTCAGCGATGTACCCCACCGGCATCACGCTGCATTTTCAGGAAACACTCGTCTTTGCCGACCACCGTCAGCCCTTTTCTCTCGTAAAGATTTTTTGCCGGATTGTTTTCAAAAACGGTCAGGCGTAACGCCTGGCGACGTTCCTTGCACGCCAGTGCGAATACCTGATCGATCGCCCAGGAACCCGCGCCCTGCCCCTGGAACGCTTCGACAATGTGCAGCTCGCGGATGTACAAGGCGCTCGCATCGCGACTCAAGCTGACAAAACCCAGCAGCGCATCATCGCGCACAATCATGCGGTTCTCCCGCCCCGCCCACGCGATATCAAACGCCTCATCCAGCCAAAGCAGGTCGTGCTGAATGTAATAGCGCAGCATGTTGTCGCAGGTCAGCTTCCGGGCGAAGTCGAGATCCTGGGGTGTCGCCGGACGCCATTGGAAACCCATTCAAGCCACCGCAACGTCGACGACATGCCCGCGCCAGTCACCCGCTTCGCGGCGAGCCACTACCATCACATTCCCCGTACCGTTCGCCGCGGCAATGAGCGAACCATCTGACGCCCAGATAGCACTGCGCCCTGCTGACTCCCAACCTCCGGTTACTCCGCCGTGGTTGGCCATCAGCACCGCCATTGAATGAGTGCCAGCGTAGCCTTGCAGAAGCGCAGTGTCCGGGGCATAGCCGTTTTCCGTGATCAGCACACCGGCGGCATACAGGTCGGCACCCTGCTCCGCCGCTGCGGCTGCGTGACTGGCGTGAGAAAAATCGGCACACACCGCTAGCGCGACGGCATCGGCACCGATCGTCAACATCGAACCACCTGCGCCCGGGGCAAACGCGACTTCCTCGCCCGGGTGCAGATGCTGCTTGCTGTAAACCCCGAGCGAACCATCTGCGCCGAACACCAATGCGCCAATCAGTACCGGCGATCCGTCCGACAGCCGAATCGGCATTCCGACGACGCTCGTCACACCGACTACCTGGGCGAAATCTCGCAACGGCCGCAACACTTCGGCATCCGGTGTGATTGCCAATTCGGCTGCCAATCCCCGCTCATACCCGGTCAGCGACAATTCTGGAAAGACCAGCAACTGAACACCCTGTTCCGCGGCAACCTGCATAAAACGCTGATGCCGGACAATGTTGGCGGCAAGATCACCCGCAACGGAAATCGATTGAGCGGCGGCTATGGTCAATGGCGTCATGATTCGTCCTTGTGACGTTAAAGGGTGGGCAAAACCCAAAGTGTGTCATAAAACAGCCGGCGCTCAAGCGATAGAAAACGCTGTCGGCCATCGATAGCATTTTCTGATTGAAACCGCGCACCGGCCTCGAGTAAGCTCGGCGCATCCATCGGAGACAGTCCATGCTCAACGCCCTCTCACAGCTTCCAACTATCAGCGCCCTGCGCTCGGTGGCGGCTGCGCGGGCGAATGAAGTTTGCGCTCCGGTCAGCTTTTATTTTGGGTATTGGTTTAGCCACTGGCGCGCCTGATACCCACACGGCGCCCACTTTAAACGGGTCGCCGCCAGAGTTTTCCAAACCCCCGGTCGGCCTCCCGACCGGGGGTTTTGTTTTTTCAGCCCCGCACATTTTTGCGACACACCAGACACTTTGAGGATTCACGACATGAACTACGCCACTTATTACCGTTACGACAGTTTTACCGCCTGGCGATTTACCAGCCTCCGCTCGGGACAGCCTGCCGCCTCCGATCGGTCACCCACAGGTGGCATGCACACACACGCAGCCAATCCGGCCAATTGTCGAACACCCCAGTAGGGCCGAGCGCGCGGGAACGAACCCGCCGCCAGCCCAGGAATCCTTGATATGAACTCGTCCGTCTCTGCTCTGCCGCTGTCCACCTTGAGCCCTGCCAATGAAACGCTGACCCTGCGTCTGCCCAGCTCATTGCAACTCAAGCAGCAACTGCCCCTCAACAACGCCCTGACCCGGCAAGTCGCCGCTCACCGTGACGCCGTCCGTGCGATCCTCAACGGTGAAGACGCCCGTTTGCTGGTGATCGTCGGCCCTTGCTCAATTCATGACCCGCAGTCCGCCCTCGAATACGCGGCCAACCTTGCCCGACTCGCCACCAACGTCAGTGATGAAATGCTGCTGGTCATGCGCGCCTACGTCGAAAAACCGCGTACCACTGTCGGCTGGAAAGGCCTGGCCTACGATCCGCATCTGGATGGCAGCGATGACATGGCCGGCGGCTTGACGCTGTCCCGCGAGCTGATGCGCGAAATGCTCCGCCTCGGCTTGCCGATTGCCACCGAACTGCTGCAACCCATGGCCGCCGGTTACTTTGATGACCTGCTGAGCTGGGTGGCGATTGGTGCCCGTACCACCGAATCGCAGATCCACCGGGAAATGGCCAGCGGCCTGGGCATGCCGGTCGGGTTCAAGAACGGCACCGATGGCGGCGTGACCGTTGCCAGCGACGCCATGCGCTCGGCTGCCCATCCCCATCGGCATTTCGGCGTCGACAGCCAGGGACATCCTGCGATCATCCAGACGCCGGGCAATCCCGATACGCACCTGGTGTTGCGCGGCGGACACCGTGGACCGAACTACGACCGTGACAGCGTCGCCCAAGTGAATCGCGATTTGACCCGACTGAAGATCCCGGCGCGGATCATGGTCGACTGCAGCCACGCCAATAGCGGCAAAGACCCGGCACGGCAACCCGCGGTGTTCAACGACGTGCTCGAACAACGCCTGCAAGGCGACCGTTCGCTGATCGGCATGATGATCGAGAGCCATTTGTTCGAAGGTTGCCAGCCCTTGAGTCCACCCCTGCGCTATGGCGTCTCGGTCACGGATGGCTGCCTTGGCTGGGACGGCACAGAGCAGCTGTTGCGCCAGGCCGCCGACCGGCTTCGAGCGCAGCGCGGGAATCAATAAACAAGGCGAAGCAGTTTTCGGAGTAACGCAATTTCTGTAGCAGCTGGCGAAGCCTGCGTCCGGCTGCTACGGATCGCGTGATGGCTTAACTGATCGGTATCCCCCTTCCAGCCGGAAGAGGACATGACTGACAGGTAAAGGTGTTTCCTGAGTAGGCCATCGCAAGAAAACGCACAGTTACAGATCAAAAGATGTCGAAACATTCCGAACGAGACCTCAACCACATTCGAAATTTCCTACGTTTTCTATACCTTTTTCAGCAGGTTACAGCGGATTCCTCATACACCGCCGAAGCGCTGGGGTGCTTTAGAGTGAGCCCATCTGCACACCTCTGAACGACCGCGAAAAAGGAATGAACATGCTACGGAATGCAACCACCCAGTACCCTATCCTGCTGATCCACGGCCTCTTTGGCTTCGATCGCATCGGCACAACCGAATTCTTCCATAACGTCAAGCAGTCCCTGCGAGGTGCGGGGGCCAGAGTGTTCATCCCGCACCTGTCGGCTACCCATAGCAACGAAGCACGTGGCGACCAACTGCTGGCACAGATCGACCGGGTGCTGGAAGGAACCGGCGCCAGCAAGGTCAACTTGATCGGCCACAGCCAGGGGGCATTGGCCGCACGTTATGCGGCGGCGATGGCCCCCCATGCCATTGCGTCCGTGACCTCCGTCAGCGGCCCGAACCACGGTTCGGAACTGGCCGATTACCTGCGCAAGGCACTGACGCCCGGCCGACTTCCGGAACATGTCGCCGCGACGGTGGCGACGCTGTACGCCGATTTTGTGTCGTTGCTCAGCGGCAACGCTCACCTGCCGCAGAACGCTGTCGCCGCGCTCAATGCGCTGACCACCGAAGGCGTCGGCGCTTTCAACGATAAGTATCCTCAAGGGTTACCAAAGACCTGGGGTGGCAAGGGCCGCAAACTGGTTAACGGCGTGCGTTATTACTCCTGGAGCGGCACGTTACAGGGAACCCTTCTCGACGAAGGGCTCAATGCGCTCGACCCGCTGCACGGGTTCCTTCGCGCTTTTTCCCATTATTTCACCACGGAAGCGGAGCAAAATGACGGCATGGTCGGCCGTTACAGCTCACATTTGGGCAAAGTCATCCGCTCCGACTATCCGCTGGATCATCTGAGCAGCCTTGGCCATTCAGATGGCCATAGCCGCAAAGCCATCGATCCCGTTGCGTTGTATGTGCAGCATGCCGAGCGCCTGAAAAACGCCGGCCTGTAATCTGTCCGGAACTTTGACGAGAAATAGACCACTGAATCCGGTAGGCTCCGCACTTTACTGAACATTGAAAGGAGTATTTCCCATGGCTAAAGCCACTGCCCGTCACATCCTGGTTGCCTCGGAAGCCAAGTGCAACGAACTGAAAGCCAAGATTGAAGGCGGCGCTGATTTCGCCGAAATCGCCAAAGCCAATTCCACTTGCCCGTCCAGCCGTCAAGGTGGCGACCTGGGTTCGTTCGGTCCTGGCCAGATGGTCAAGGAATTCGACGCCGTGGTGTTCAGCGCTCCACTCAACGTCGTACAAGGCCCGGTGAAAACCCAGTTCGGTTATCACTTGCTGGAAGTGACCAGTCGTCAGGACTGATCGATCCGCCAGGCTTTACGCATAACGGCCCGCCTTTTGGTGGGCCGTTGTGTTTCAGATACGTTTTTAGGCTGGCGAGGGACGCGCCGCTAGCGTACAAATTGTGGTTTTCGATCCTCCGGCTCTAAGGCTGACAATGCGACTGGCTTTCCCCACTTTATTGTTCACTGCCGTGGTGCTGCTATTGGGCGCCGCCGGTGTGGATGCAGCACCGCAACATGCGTTGACCGTGTACGGCGAACCCGCGAAATATCCCGCCGGTTTCAGTCATTTTGCCTACACCAATCCGCAGGCCCCCAAGGGCGGCACGATGCGTCGCTCGGCGATCGAAATCGGGCATTTCGACCATATCCTGCCGTACATCGACAAGGGCATTGGCGTCACCCAAATCGATGGTTTGCTTTACTCGCCGCTGGCCCAGCGCTCGCTGGATGAGCCCTATACCGTGTACGGCCTCGTCGCGCAAAAGATGGAGCGCCCGGACGACGGTCTGTTCCTGCGCTTCTATCTCAACCCCAAGGCGCGCTTTGCAGACGGCAAACCGATCACGGCAGAAGACGTGCGCTACACCTTCAACCTGTTGATGACCCAGGGCAGCCTGCGCTATCGCACCCAATTCGCTGACGTCAAAGGCGTGGAAGTTGAATCGCCTCTGACCGTCCGGTTCGATTTCAAAAGTAACGAAAACCGTACCCTGCCCCTCGACATCGCAACGCTGCCGGTGTTTCCCGAACATTGGTGGAAGACCCGCGACTTCGCCAACGGTGGCGGGTACGAGGCGCCTTTGGGCAGCGGCCCTTATAAGGTGGGCAAAGTCGACTCCGGTCGCAGCATCACGTTCGAGCGCGACGCCAATTGGTGGGGCAAGGATTTACCCGTCAGCCGCGGCCTCTATAACTTCGATCGCTTCAGCATCGAATACTTCGGTGACACCGACGTCGCGCGCCAGGTGCTACGGGGTGGGGCCTATGACTACAACCGCGAATTCTCCGCCACCGGCTTTTCCATCGGCTATGACAGCCCTGCCCTGAGCGACGGGCGCCTGCAAAAGGCTCACCTGGCTACCGATGCGCCGCAGCCGGCGCAGGGATTTGTCTTCAATCTGCAGAACCCGATTTTCCAGGACCGCCGGGTGCGCCAGGCACTGGCCATGCTCTGGGATTTCGAATGGAGCAACCGGCAGATGATGCGCGACATGTACATCCGCCAGCAGAGCTACTTCTCCAACACTGACCTGGCTGCGCGGCAACTGCCCAATGCAGCGGAACTGGCCATTCTTGAGCCGTTACGCGGGCAGATCCCCGATGAGGTGTTCACCCAGGTCTTCGAAGCAGCGAAAACCGATGGCAGCGGTGTGATTCGCGATAAGCAATTGCAAGCGCTGGACCTGCTCGAACAGGCCGGCTGGAAACCTGATGGCGATCAATTGGTCAACGCCGATGGCAAGCCGCTGAGCTTTACCTTCCTGGTCAGCCAGAACGGCATGGACCGATTGCTGTTGCCTTACAAGCGCACCCTGAAACAGATCGGCATAGACATGAACATCCGCCGTATCGATTCATCGCAGTACGTGAATCGCCTGATGAGCCGCGATTACGACATGATCGTCACCGGGTACCCGGTCACCACCTCACCGGGGGGTGAACTGTTCAATTACTTCGGCTCGATCTCGGCCAACGATCCCGGCGCCAATAACTACATGGTGCTGAAGAACCCGGCAGTCGACACACTGATCACCGGACTGGTCCACGCCACCACCCAGCCCGAGATGCTGCGTTACGCCCACGCGCTCGACCGGGTGCTGCAATGGAACTACTACTGGATTCCCAACTATTACCCGCCGGGCACATCGACCGTCTGGTGGAACCGGTTCGGCCGGCCCAACGAGCAGGCCAGCAATGACGAAGCCATTGAGAGCTGGTGGGAAATAAGCACCACGCCGCTGACCAACCAGCAAATGACCGCCGAGCAAATCAGCCGTGGCAAACCCGGAGGGCCGCACTGATGTGGGCTTACATACTGCGGCGTTTGCTGCTGATCATTCCGACGCTGGTGATCATTCTGTTGGTCAACTTCGTCATCGTCCAGGCGGCACCGGGCGGTCCGGTGGAACAGGCCATTGCGCACCTGCAAGGCATCGGCGGCGCGGCAGTCGGTGGCGGATCCGGCGAAACCATGTCCGGCACCTCGCGCGCCAGCCGGGGCCTCGACCCGCAGCTGATCAAGGACATTGAAAAACAATACGGTTTTGACAAACCCGCGCATGAACGCCTGTGGCTGATGCTCACCAGTTACGCCCGGCTGGACTTCGGCAAGAGCTTCTTCCGTGGCGCCACGGTCACCGACCTGATCCTGGAAAAAATGCCGGTGACCATTTCCCTCGGGCTTTGGGCGACGCTGATCACCTATCTGGTGTCGATCCCCCTGGGTATTCGCAAGGCCGTGCACCACGGCAGCCATTTCGATATCTGGAGCAGCACCGCGATCATTATCGGCTACGCCATGCCGGCGTTCCTGTTCGCCATGTTCCTGATCGTGGTGTTCGCCGGCGGCACCTCATTGAACTGGTTCCCGGTGCGCGGGCTGGTCTCGGACGACTTCGAGTCGCTGTCGACCGTGGGCAAAGTCGCCGACTACTTCTGGCACCTGGTGCTGCCAGTGACGTCGCTGGTGATCGGCGGTTTCGCCACCCTGACCATCCTCACCAAAAACTCGTTCCTCAATGAAATCACCCGCCAGTACGTCATCACCGCACGCGCCAAAGGCATGAGTGAACGTCGGGTGCTGTACGGGCACGTATTCCGCAATGCAATGCTGCTGGTGGTGTCGGGCATTCCGCAGGCGTTCATCAGCGTGTTTTTCGCCGGCTCCTTGCTGATCGAGGTGATTTTCTCCCTTGATGGCCTGGGCCGCATGAGTTATGAAGCCGCCGTCTCGCGTGACTATCCAGTAGTGTTTGGCTCACTGTTTATCTTCACACTGTTTGGCCTCCTGATAAAACTGGTCGGCGACCTCTGCTACACCCTGGTCGACCCGCGTATCGACTTCGCCGCGAGGAATGCCTGATGTTCAAGCTCTCGCCGTTGGGCCGTCGCCGTTTTGAACGTTTCAAGAAAAATCGCCGGGGTTGGTGGTCGCTGTGGTTGTTCATTGGTCTGTTTGTGCTGACCTTGGGCGGCGAGTTGATCGCCAATGACAAGCCGCTGGTGGTCAGCTATCAAGGGCAATGGTATTTCCCGGTGTTCAAGCGCCACACTGAGCAGACGTTCGGCGGGCAACTGCCGTTTCAGGCGGATTACCGCAGCGACTACGTGCAGAAACTGATCAAAAAGGACGGCGGCTGGATGCTGTTCCCGCCGATCCCCTTCAGTGACGACACACCCAATTACGACCTCAACAAACCGGCGCCGAGTCCGCCCTCGAATGTGAACTGGCTGGGCACCGACGATCAGGCCCGGGATGTATTGGCCCGAGTGATTTTCGGCGCCCGAGTGTCGATCCTGTTTGCGTTGATGCTGACCTTTGTCAGCGCCCTGATCGGCATTGCCGCCGGCGCCCTTCAAGGCTATTACGGCGGCTGGGTCGACCTGATCGGCCAGCGCTTGCTGGAAGTCTGGTCCGGGCTGCCGGTGCTGTACCTGCTGATCATTCTCTCGGGGTTCGTCGAGCCGAATTTCTGGTGGTTGCTGGGGATCATGGCGCTGTTTACCTGGCTCGCGCTGGTCGACGTGGTGCGCGCCGAGTTCCTGCGCGGGCGCAACCTGGAATACGTCAAAGCCGCCCGGGCGCTGGGCCTGACGGATCGCAAAGTGATCGTGCGGCACATTCTGCCCAACGCCATGAACGCGACCCTCAGTTACCTGCCGTTCATTCTCACCGGGGCGATTTCGACCCTGACAGCACTGGACTTCCTCGGTTTCGGCATGCCGGCCGGCAGCGCATCCCTCGGCGAATTGATCGGTCAGGGCAAGCAGAACCTGCAAGCGCCTTGGCTAGGGCTGACAGCGTTTTTCACCTTGGCACTGATTCTTTCTTTACTGGTGTTTATCGGCGAGGCATTACGTGATGCTTTCGATCCAAGATCCTGAAGCGGACTGTTGATATGAGTACCCCCTTGATCGAAATCCGAGACCTCAGCGTCGCCTTCAATGGCGAAACCGTGGTGCGCAATCTGTGCCTGAACATCCACCCCGGCGAATGCCTGGCACTGGTCGGAGAGTCGGGGTCCGGGAAATCGGTGACGGCGCATTCGATCCTGCAATTGCTGCCCGAAACCGGCACAGAATCCACCGGCAGCATCCGTTATCGCGGCAAGGAACTGCTCGGCGCCCCGGCCAAAGTGCTGCGTGAATTGCGCGGCAACCGCATTGCGATGATTTTTCAGGAGCCGATGACATCGCTCAATCCGCTGCACAGCATCGAAAAGCAGATCGGCGAAACCCTGCTGCTGCACAAAGGCCTGACCGGCAAAGCGGCACAAGCGCGGATTCTTGAGTTGTTACACCTGGTCGGCATCCAGAAGCCCAAGGAGCGGCTCAAGGCCTACCCCCATCAACTCTCGGGCGGCCAGCGTCAACGCGTGATGATCGCGATGGCCCTGGCCTGCGAACCGGAGTTGTTGATCGCTGACGAACCGACCACGGCGTTGGACGTGACGGTGCAACGCAAGATTCTGATCCTGCTCAAATCGCTGCAACAACGGCTCGGCATGTCACTGTTGCTGATCAGCCATGACCTCAACCTGGTGCGCAGCATTGCCCAGCGTGTCTGCGTGATGAAGGATGGGGAAATCGTCGAACAGGCCACTTGCGAAACGATTTTCACCGAGCCGAAGCACCCCTACAGTTGCGTGCTGTTGAATGCCGAACCAGAGGGCGAAGCCCTGCCCCGCGACGAGCGCGAGAACGTGCTGGAAGTGGACAATCTGCGCGTGCAATTTCCCCTCGGCGGCGGCTTGTTTCAGCGCAAGACGTACCTCACCGCAGTGGATGGCATCAGCCTCAATATTCAGCGTGGCAAGACACTGGGCATCGTCGGTGAGTCCGGCTCGGGCAAGTCGACGCTCGGGCAGGCGATCCTGCGGCTGCTCGATTCCCAAGGCAGTATTCGCTTTCAGGGCGAAGAACTGGATGGCCTGACGCAAAAGCAACTGCGGCCATGGCGCAAGAAAATGCAGGTAGTGTTCCAGGACCCTTATGGCAGCCTCAGCCCACGGATGTCAGTGGCACAGATCATCAGCGAAGGCCTTGAGGTGCACAGCCAGTTGACCGATGAACAGTGCAAGGCCGAAGTGATTCGGACACTGGAAGAAGTCGGCCTCGACCCGCAAAGCCGTCATCGCTACCCGCACGAATTCTCCGGCGGCCAACGTCAGCGAATCGCCATCGCCCGGGCACTGGTGCTGAAACCGGCGCTGATCCTGTTGGACGAGCCGACCTCGGCGCTAGACCGCACCGTGCAAAAACAAGTGGTCGCCCTGCTCCGCCAGCTTCAGGAAAAACACGGCCTGACGTATTTGTTCATCAGCCATGACCTGGCGGTGGTACGCGCCTTGGCCCACGACATGATCGTGATCAAGGATGGCAAAGTGGTGGAAAGCGGTGCCAGCCATGACGTGTTTGATTCGCCGCAGCACCCGTACACCAAAGAGCTGTTGGCGGCGGCGCATCCGCGGTAGGCATAATTTCAACAGGCAGTTAGACCGAGTCGCCCATATCGCGAGCAAGCTCGGCTCCCACAGGTTCTGCTGTGTTCACAAATAGAGTGGTCACACAACGGAACTGTGGGAGCCGGGCTTGCCCGCGATGAGGCCCGCCCAGTCACCACACATTCTGGATAAGAACTCATGAACACCACTGAAAGCCTCAAGGATTACCAACGGGTCCGCCTGCTGGCGATCCGTTCGCTGTTCGAGATCATCGAGCAGTCCAGCGAAGGCACGGTGATTGTCGACCGCGATGCGAACATCGTCTGGATGAACGAACGATATGCCCGGCGTTTCGGTCTGGAGTCGGCAGAAGGTGCCATCGGCAAGTCCTGCGAAAGCGTGATCCCCGGCAGCCTGTTGCGTGAGGTGGTCCGCACCGGGCGCCCGATTTTGCTGGACATGCAGGACGCACCCAAAGAGCCGCTGGTGGTCATGCGCCTGCCAATTCACGACGATGCGGGCGTGGTGATCGGCGCCATTGGTTTTGCGCTGTTCGACGAATTGCGTAGCCTGTCGCCGATGCTCAAGCGCTACATGAGCATGCAGGAAGAACTGGCGTCCACCCGTTCGCTGCTGCGGGCGCGGCAAACCAAGTACAACTTCGCCCATTTCATTGGCACCAGCGCCGCCAGCCTTGAAGTCAAACGTCGCGCCCGACGTAGCGCCAGCGCCGAGTCGCCAGTGTTGTTGCTCGGCGAAACCGGCACCGGCAAGGAACTGCTGGCCCAGGCGATCCATAGCGCTTCGCCACGTGCGCACAAAGCCTTCGTCAGCATCAACAGCGCGGCGATTCCCGAATCGCTACTGGAAGCGGAATTCTTTGGCACCGCCCCCGGCGCGTTTACCGGCGCCGACCGCAAGGGCCGCGCCGGCAAGTTGCAGATCGCCCAGGGCGGCACGTTGTTTCTCGATGAAATCGGCGACATGCCGCTGCCGCTGCAAAGCAAACTGCTACGGGTTTTGCAGGAAAAGGAATTCGAGCCGGTTGGTTCCAACGAAGTGATCCAGAGCGATGTGCGGGTGATTGCCGCAACGTCCACCGATCTTGAGGCGGCGATCAAACGCGGTGAGTTTCGCGCGGATTTGTATTACCGCCTCAACGTGCTGCCGATCCACGTGCCGCCCCTTCGCGATCGTCTCGACGATATCCCGGCGCTCAGCGAAGCGATCCTTGAGGAATTGCGCAGTCAGCATGAACTGAACCGCGAGGCGCTGGCGTTGTTGAGCCAGCACGCATGGCCGGGGAACATTCGCGAACTGCGCAACGTCCTGGAGCGGGCAGCGTTACTCAGTGATGATCTGGTGCTGGATGCGGCGCAGATTCGTGCGGCGATTGGCACCTTCACGCCAGTGGAGCGCTCGACACCGCTGATGATTGAGCCGGTTGCACATGAGACGTTTAGTGAAGCTCGGGCGCGGTTTGACCGGCAGCTAATTGAATCCGCCCTGGCGCAATGCGGGGGCAAGGTGACTGAAGCGGCTGCGCAACTGGGGTTGGGGCGGTCGACTTTGTACAAAAAGATGGTGGCGTTGGGGATTGCAGAATCTCCATAAAGAGACACAAATCTCCATTATTAGACAGGCCATCGCGGGCAAGCCCGCCCCCACAGGGGACCGCATTTTCATGGGTGACTCGGTCAAACTGTGGGAGCGAGCCTGCTCGCGATGAGGCCATCACTGCCGAACAAGTCTCAAATCAGAGATTTGCATCTCGAAAACCCATCAAAAACAAAACAAATATCCTTATATTTCAATGACCTAAGTGTCTGGCACGAATCTCGCTAAAGCCCTCTCCCACAAAAGACCCACCCTACAAAAATAACAATCCAGGAGACACACCATGAGTGTGATCATTGCCTTGGCAGCCCTCACGCTGCTGATGCTGGCTGCTTACCGTGGCTACAGCGTTATCCTTTTCGCCCCGATTGCCGCCCTCGGCGCCGTCCTCCTCACCGACCCTTCCGCCGTCGCTCCAGTCTTCACCGGGGTGTTCATGGAGAAAATGGTCGGGTTCATCAAACTGTATTTCCCCGTGTTCCTGCTCGGTGCCGTGTTCGGCAAACTGATCGAGTTGTCCGGCTTCTCACGTTCGATCGTCGCCGCCGCCATTCGCCTGCTCGGCACGCGCCAAGCGATGTTGGTGATTGTGCTGGTCTGCGCCCTGCTCACCTACGGCGGCGTGTCGCTGTTCGTGGTGGTGTTCGCGGTCTATCCGTTTGCCGCTGAAATGTTCCGCCAGAGCAACATCCCCAAGCGTCTGATCCCGGCGACTATCGCCCTCGGCGCGTTCTCGTTCACCATGGACGCCCTGCCCGGCACTCCGCAAATCCAGAACATCATCCCCAGCACCTTCTTCAACACCACCGCCTGGGCGGCGCCGTGGCTGGGTTTGATCGGCGCGATCTTCGTGTTTTGCGCCGGCATGCTGTTTCTTCAGCGCCAGCGCAACAAGGCCCAGCGCTCTGGCGAAGGCTATGGCACTGAGTTGCGCAACGAGCCGGAAACGGCGCTCGATATCAAACTGCCTAACCCGTGGATCGCCCTGTCACCGCTGTTGGCCGTGGGCATCACGAACCTGCTATTCACCCAGTGGATTCCGCAGTGGTATGGCAAGACCCACACCCTCCAGCTGCCCGGCATGGCCGCGCCGGTGACCACCGAAATCGCCAAGCTGACGGCGATCTGGGCGGTTCAGGCGGCGTTGCTGGTGGGCATCATCCTGGTGCTGGTATTCGGCTTTCAGGCGATTCGCGGCAAGTTGGCTGAAGGCAGTCGAAGTGCAGTCAGCGGTTCGTTGCTGGCGGCGATGAACACGGCGTCGGAATACGGCTTTGGGGCGGTGATCGCCTCGCTGCCAGGCTTCCTGGTGCTGGCGGACTGGCTCAAGAGCATTCCGAACCCACTGGTCAACGAAGCCATTACCGTGACGGTACTGGCGGGCATCACCGGTTCTGCCTCGGGCGGAATGAGCATCGCCCTGGCGGCCATGGCCAACGACTTCATTGCGGCGGCCCATGCGGCCAACATACCGCTGGAAGTGCTGCACCGCGTGGCCGCGATGGCCAGTGGCGGCATGGACACCCTGCCGCACAACGGCGCGGTGATTACCTTGCTCGCGGTCACCGGCCTGACGCACCGCGAAGCCTACAAAGACATTTTCTGTATTACGCTGATCAAGACCCTGGCGGTCTTCGTGGTCATCGGCACTTTCTACGCCACTGGCATTGTGTGAGGTATTCATGACGACTCTTACAGGCAAGACCGCACTGGTCACCGGTTCCACCAGCGGCATCGGCCTGGGCATTGCGCTCAGCCTGGCCAAGGCCGGCGCCAACGTGGTGCTCAATGGCTTCGGTGATGCCTCCAAGGTAATTGCCGAGGTCCAGCAGTTCGGCGGCAAGGTCGGTCATCACCCGGCCGACGTCAGCGACCCGGCGCAGATCGCCGAGATGATCGACTACGCCGAGCGTGAGTTCGGTGGGATCGACATTCTGGTCAACAACGCCGGCATCCAGCATGTGGCGTCGGTGGAAGACTTTCCCGTGGAGCGCTGGGACTCGATTATCGCGATCAACCTGTCGTCGGTGTTTCACAGTACCCGCCTGTGCCTGCCGCGCATGCGGGCCAAGAACTGGGGGCGGATAATCAACATCGCCTCGGTGCATGGTCAAGTGGGTTCGGTGGGCAAGGCTGCGTACGTGGCGGCCAAGCATGGAGTGATCGGCTTGACCAAAGTGGTCGGTTTGGAGACTGCAACCACGCACGTGACCTGCAATGCGATCTGCCCGGGCTGGGTGTTGACGCCGTTGGTGCAGAAGCAGATCGATGACCGCGCCGCGACCGGGATTGATCCGCAGCAGGCCCAACATGATTTGCTCGCGGAGAAACAGCCGTCGCTGGAGTTCGTCACCCCGCCGCAGCTGGGTGAACTGGTGCTGTTTTTGTGCAGCGAGGCCGGTAGCCAGGTGCGTGGCGCGGCGTGGAATATTGATGGTGGGTGGTTGGCGCAGTAATCCGCCACTAGACCGCGTTATCGTTCTTCGCGAGCAGGCTCGCTCCCACAGGGGATGGCATTTCAATGTGGGAGCGATCCTGCTCGCGAATGGATCTGAAGCTAGAACAAGAGGCCAAGCCATGTCCGATATCCTCTGGCAACCCAGCACCGAACGCATCGGCAAGTCGCGCATGGAGGCCTTTCGGCGCTCCATCAGTCATCGACATCATGTCCACGTCGATGACTACCCGGCCCTGCACCAATGGTCCATCGATCAGCGCGAAGATTTCTGGCAAGCCATCGTCGATTTCTTCGATATCCGTTTTCACGATCAACCGGACGCGGTGCTGGTCGAGGGCCCGCAAATGCCCAGCGCCCGGTGGTTCCCCGGCGCCACCCTGAACTTTGCCGAACACCTGCTGCGCCGTCGCGACGATGCCATCGCGGTGATCGCCATTGGTGAGAACGGCCAGCGCGAACACCTGACCTGGGCTGAGCTGGCGGAGCATGTGGCCGGGTTCCAGCACAGCTTGATCGCTGCGGGGGTCGGCCTTGGCGATCGTGTAGCGGCGTGCATGCCCAACACCTGGCAAACACTGGTGGCCATGCTCGGCACCACCAGCCTGGGGGCGATTTGGTCCTGCTCGTCTCCGGATTTTGGCACTCGAGGTGTGATCGATCGCTTCGGCCAGATCGAACCGAAAGTACTGATCACCTGCGCCGGTTACCGCTACGCCGGCAAGGACATCGACCAGACCGGCAAAATCAACGAAATTCTTCAACGCCTGCCGTCGCTGCAGCAGTTCATCGTTGTGCCTTATGCACGGCCGCAGGCGCACATCGTGGACTTCCATACCCGCGCCAACGTGGCGTTGTGGGAGGATTTCTACGACGTCGGCGGCGAACCGGATTTCGTCCCCGTGCCCTTCGCGCACCCGCTGTACATCCTCTATTCCAGCGGCACCACCGGCGTGCCGAAATGCATCGTCCACAGCACCGGCGGCGTATTGCTGCAGCACGTCAAGGAGCACGGATTGCATTGCGATCTCGGCGCCGGCGATCGGTTGTTCTACTACACGACGTGCGGCTGGATGATGTGGAACTGGCTGGTCTCGGCCCTCGCCGTGGGCAGCGCCGTGGTCCTGTATGACGGCTCGCCTTTTCATCCCGGCCCAGAACGCTTGATCGACCTGATCGACGATGAGCGCATCAGCGTCTTCGGCACCAGCCCCAAATTTCTCGCCACGCTGGAAAGCAACGGTGTGAAGCCAAGGGAAAGCCATGACCTGAGCAGTCTGAAAACCCTGCTCTGCACCGGTTCTGCGCTGTCGCCCCAGAGTTATGACTATGTGTACCGTGACCTGAAACCCGACGTGTGTCTGGCCTCGATGTCCGGTGGCACGGACGTCGTTTCTTGCTTTGTGAACGGTAACCCTTTCCAACCGGTGCGCCGTGGCGAAATACAAGGCAAGAGCCTGGGCATGGCGGTCGAAGTCTGGAACGAGGATGGTCAGCCGGTGATCGGCGAGAAAGGTGAATTGGTGTGTACCCGGCATTTTCCGGCGATGCCCATCGGCTTCTGGAATGATCCGCAGCAGGAAAAGCTGCACGCTTCGTATTTCAGCCAGTTCCCCGGTGTCTGGGCCCAGGGCGATTACGCCGAGCAACTGCCGCACGGCGCGATGATGATCCATGGTCGCTCGGACGCAGTACTCAACCCCGGCGGCGTGCGCATTGGCACGGCAGAGATCTACCGTCAGGTGGAAAAAGTCCCGCAAGTGCTGGACAGCGTGGCCATTGGTCAGCAGTGGCAGGATGACGTGCGGGTGGTACTGTTTGTGCGCTTGCATGACGGCGTCGAACTGGATGAAGCCTTGCAGCAGCAGATCCGTCAGGTCATCCGCGCCAACACCACACCTCGGCATGTGCCGGCGAAGATCGTCGCGGTGACCGATATTCCACGCACCATCAGCGGCAAAGTCGTCGAGTTGGCGGTCAGAAACGTAGTGCACGGACATAAGGTGAAAAACACCGATGCGCTGGCTAATCCGGAGGCGCTCGAACAATTCCGCAACCGCCCCGAACTCCAGGACTGAAGAAGATCCCCTGTGGGAGCGAGCCTGCTCGCGAATGTGATGTGTCAGCCAACATTGATGTCGACTGATTCACCGCATTTGCGAGCAGGCTCGCTCCCACAGTTATATCTGCGTCAGCCGATGATTTGCGAAAACATCGATTTCCATGGCAAAAAGCACCCGCGAAGCATTCAATGAAAAAATAATGACCCAACACGGGTCATTCAGCGTCTACCGCCCTACGAGATAGAAGACGCCGCCACACCGACTTAAACGCAGGACACTGGATGAACGCATCACCCACCGGCAGCGATGCCCTGGCCTTGATTGCCAGACTGGACTGGACACGCACCCCATTGGGCGCTGCTGGCACCTGGCCGCAGAGCCTGCGCACTGCCGTGGACATCGTGATTCACTCACCGATGCCGATGCTATTGCTATGGGGACCGCAACTCACACAGATCTACAACGATGGCTTCGCCCTCCTCGCCGGCAGCAAACACCCACACGCGTTCGGACAGCCGACGCACCAGATCTGGCCAGAACTCCAGGACTTTACCGACCCGATTTACCGCGCCGTCCTGCAGGGCCAGGTGCGCACCTACAGCGAACAACGCTTTACCTTGCAACGTGACGGTGAGGATTCCGACTTCTGGCTGGATTTGACCTACAGCCCGATCCGCGATGAAAACACCGAGGTAGCCGGGATTCTGGTCACCGCCATCGAAACCAACGAACGCCGCCGCATCGCCCTTGAACTGGAACAGCGCTCGGCTGCCAGCCTCAAGGCCCAGCGCGACACCGAACAGCGCCTGCAACTGGCCTTGGCCGCTACCGACGCGGTTGGCACCTGGGACTGGGAGATCGGCGAAGACCGTTTCCTCGCCGACGCCCATTTCGCCCAACTGCACGGCGTCGATCCGGGCATGGCCGGGCAGTTGCCGATCAGCGCCTACCTCCAAGGCGTGCATCCGGAAGACCGGGCGATGATTGCGCGCAGCATCAAGCACTGCATCACCCATGGCACCGAGTACGCAGAGGAATATCGTCTGCTGCAACCCGACGGCCAGTTGCGCTGGGTGTTTGCCCGGGGGCGTTGCTACAAGGATCACCACGGCCGGCCGATGCGTTTTCTCGGCGCGGCGCTGGACCTGACCGAGCGCAAACACACCGAACAGGCGTTGCGCCAGAGCCAGACCGAGTTGCAACTGATCATCAACGCGATGCCGGTCCTGATCAGCTACGTCGACAGTGAAGAGCGTTTCCGCCTGAACAACTCCGCGTACCTGGACTGGTATGGGCTGACGCCGCAGGAGCTTTACGGCAAAACCATTCGTGAAGTGCTGGGTGATGAGGCCTATGCCTTGCGCGCCGAATACATCGCCGACGCGCTGAAGGGCAAACCCTGCTGTTTCAGCATCAGCACGCCGCACCGCGACGGCAGCCTCCGTCAGGCATTGATGAATTACCTGCCGCGCCACGGTGCGGATGGCGCAGTGAATGGGTTCTACATTTTTGTGATCGACGAAACCGAGCGCAAAAAGACCGAAGAAGCCTTGCGCAATCTCAACGAAACCCTGGAAGAGCGCGTTGCTGCCCGTACTCAACAGCTCGCTGAAGCCAACCAGCGTCTGCAAAACGAGATGTTCGAACGTGAGCGCGCCGAAGATGCCTTGCGCCATGCACAGAAAATGGAAGCGGTCGGCCAGCTCACTGGCGGCATCGCCCATGACTTCAACAACATGCTAACCGGGATCATCGGCAGCCTCGACTTGATGCAACGCTACATCGCCGAGGGGCGCACCGACGAGATCGGCCGTTTTACCGAAGCCGCCGTGTCCTCGGCCAACCGCGCCGCCGCGCTGACCCATCGCCTGCTGGCGTTCTCCCGCCGCCAATCTCTGGATCGCAAGCTGCTGAACACCAATGAGTTGGTGCGCTCGCTGGAGGACCTGCTCAGCCGGACCAAGGGCGAACACATCGAACTCAAGTTGCAACTGGCCGATGAAGTCTGGCCGATCAGCACCGACGTCAGCCAACTGGAAAACGCCCTGCTCAACCTGGTGATCAACGCCCGAGACGCAATGCCCGATGGCGGCGAACTGCTGATTGAAACCGCCAATGTTTACCTCGACGGCGGTGACATCATCACGCTGGAACCGGTCAAGGCCGGGGATTACGTAATGATTGCCGTCAGTGATAACGGCACCGGCATGACGCCGTCCATATTGGCCAAGGCGTTCGATCCGTTCTTCACCACCAAACCCATCGGCCAGGGCACCGGCCTGGGGTTGTCGATGATTTACGGCTTCGCCCAGCAATCGGGCGGGCATGTCAGCCTGTTCAGTTTGCCGGGCAAGGGCACCAGCGTGCGCTTGTACTTGCCACGCCTGCACGCCATGGAACCGCAAGACGTATTGATACCCGTGACGGGCGAAGCACCGGCGGCGATTGCCGGTGAAACCGTGGTGTTGGTGGAAGACGATCCGGCGGTGCGCATGCTGGTGCTCAACTTGCTCAATGAGCTGGGTTACCACGCACACGAAGCCGAAGATGCGAAGACGGCCCTGCCCTTGCTGGAATCCGACCTGCGCGTCGACCTGCTGGTGACCGATGTCGGGCTGCCGGGCATGAACGGGCGGCAACTGGCGGAGATCGCCCGTCAGCATCGCCCGGATCTCAAAGTGTTGTTCATGACCGGTTACGCGGAAAAGGCCACCGAACGCCAGGGCTTCCTCGAAGAAGGCATGGACATGGTGGCCAAGCCCTTCTCCATCGACCTGCTGGCCAACAAGATTCGCACGATGATCGGCCAACCCGAGTGAGTTGAGGCATAATCGCCCGCCCCCCGCTGGCACCAACATAGCCACCACCGATGCAAGGTATGCCCATGAAAGCTCAAGCCCGCCATATTCTGGTGAAAACCTCGGAAGAAGCCGAGCAGCTCAAACAACGCATCGCCAAGGGCGAAGCCTTCGATGTGCTGGCCAAAAAATACTCAACCTGCCCGTCCGGCAAGCGCGGTGGTGACTTGGGCGAAGTGCGGCCGGGGCAGATGGTCGGCGTCATTGATGCAGTGATTTTCAAGAAACCGCTGCGTGTAGTGCATGGCCCAATCAAGAGCAAATTCGGGTATCACCTGGTGCAGGTGTTTTACCGGGATTGAGCGGTGGGCTTTCGGGCCTCATCGCGAGCAGGCTCGCTCCCACAGGATTTGTGAACACTGAAGATCCAATGTGGGAGCGGCGGTGCGACGATTCGACTTGCCCGCGAACCGATTGCGCAGCAAACGGCCATTCACCCCCTATCTCGGAATGATTGCCCCCGGCACCTGAATCACCCGACTCGCCAACCGATGCCCGGCCTCAGCCGCTTCAACCGCGCTCCCGCCCTTGAGCCGACTGGCCAGGTACGCCGCGCTGAACGAATCCCCCGCCGCCGTAGTATCCACCACGCGCTCAACCTTCTGCGCCGGTACTTCAAACGACTCGCCGTCACAGCGAATCAGGCACGCTTCTGAACCGCGCTTGAGTACCACCTCCGGCGTACCGATCTGCTCGTACGCGGCAAACACAGCATCGCAATCGGAAAAATGGAACAGCGCCTGCTCGTCCTCCACGGTCAGCAACGCCAGGTCCACAAAGGGCAACACACTGCGATACGCCGTGCGGGCCTCTTCAACCGACGCCCACAAACGCGGCCGGTAATTGTTGTCGAAGACGATCCGCGCATCTCGCTGGCGGGCTTCAATCAGGGTTTCCAACAACTTTTCCCGACCTTGCACACCGAGTACCGCCAGAGTGATGCCGCTGAAATACAGCACATCGTAATCCGGCAGCGCCGCCAGAAACGGCGCGGCGGCCGGCGTGGTAAAGCAATCGCGTACAGCCGCTTCGTTGCGCCAGTAGAGGAAACGACGCTCGCCGGCCGCGTCGGTCTGGATGCAATACAAACCGGGCAAACGTCCCGGTAAGCGCTGAACCATGCCGAGGCCGATGTTTTCGCCAGCCCAGTTCTGACACATGGCGTCGCTGAAACTGTCGTCGCCCAGGGCGGTGACGTAATCGACAGCGCCGCTCGTGCCCAGCTCACGGGACAGGTAGACGGCGGTGTTCAGGGTGTCGCCGCCGAAGCTTTGTTGCAGGCTGCCGTCAGCGCGTTGTTGCAGTTCGATCATGCATTCGCCAATCAGGGCGATGCGCGGGGTGTTGGGGCCGAGGGTGTTGATGGTGTTCATTGTTCTTTCTCAGTCTGTCCGGTGTTTCTGCGGTGTTTGGCAGGCCGCCTTCGCGAGCAGGCTCGCTCCCACAGTGGATTTTCAGTGTTCACACAATCCCTGTGGGAGCGAGCCTGCTCGCGAAGGCCACACCTCGGTCTCAGCCCTTAGAAACAGGTTTCCATGGTTTCGATGACGTTCAGCTGTTCATCCACCAGACACCCCGTACGCCACTTGTCGAACGTCAGGCACGGGTGCGAGGTGCCGAACGAAATGATGTCGCCCACTCGCAATTCAACCCCCGGCGCCACAGTCATGAACGCGTGCTGATCCATTACCGCCGTCACCTTGCAGGCGCTGACGTCATCGCCCTTCGCCGGCACCACGCCGGCCTTGTAACGCAGCAGCGGCACCGGCAAACCGGCGTCGTAGGCCACGTCGCGCTTGCCCAGGGCAATCACTGCAAAACCCGGCTCCGGCATCGACTGCACGTGCGCCCAGACTTCCATTGCCGGACGCAGGCCTTCGTTGAGGTCGTTGCGGCGGTCGAGCACGCAGCATTGCGCTTCCTTGTAAATGCCATGGTCGTGCGCCACGTAGCTGCCAGGACGCAGCACACTCAGGAAACGCCCGCCAGCGTTCTGTGCTTCGAACTCTTCGGCAATCAAGTCATACCAGGCCGACCCTGATGCAGTGATGATCGGCTTGGCAATCGCAAATGCACCGCTGTCCTGCAGCTGCACCGCCAGACGCACCAAAGACGCAGCGAAATCACGAATGCCGCTGACCGCATGATCACCATGGATCACGCCTTCATAGCCTTCGATGCCGGTCAGCGCCAGCGCCGGTTGCGCGTTGATGGCTTTGGCCAGTGCGATGACTTCTGCTTCAGTCCGGCAACCGCATCGACCGCCCACTACTCCGTACTCGATCATCACGTTCAAGCGCACACCGCGTGAGGCGAAGTAGGCGCCGAGGTCGGAGACGTTGTCCGGGTGATCGACCATGCAATGAAAATCGAAAGTCGGGTCTGCCAGCAGAACGGCAATCAGCGCCATGTTCGGCGTGCCGACCAATTGGTTGGCCATCAGCACCCGACGCACGCCATGGGCATATCCCGCTCGGGTTTGCGTGGCACTGGCCAGGGTGATGCCCCAGGCGCCGGCGTCCAGTTGGCGACGAAACAGCGCCGGGGTCATGCTGGTTTTGCCGTGGGGCGCGAGCTCGGCACCGCTGTTGCTGGCAAAGGCCTGCATCCAGCGAATGTTGTGTTCGAGCGCCTCACGGTGCAGTACCAGCACCGGCAGGCTGACATCGCGGACCAGGTTGGCGCCGATATGGGCAAAGCCCTTTTCCACGGCGGCAGTGTTTTGGGCAGTAGACATGGTCGAACTCCTCACGTTCGCGGCCGCAGACAGCCGCTGTTATTCGTTGATACGCCGGGCCAGGTTGTTGGCGCTGTCAATCAACACCCGACGATAGTCGCTGTAATGAGTCTTGGCATCTGCCCGTGGGGCAACGATGCAAAGGGTCGCAATGGCCACGCCGCTGGGGTCTTTGACCGGGGCGGCGAAGCAATGGGTAAAGGTGTCGGCGACGCTATCGAACGAGAAAAACCCATCGATAGCGGCCTGACGGATTTCACCAAGAAACTGCTCCAGTGGCAGGCGTTCGCCGTTGGGCAGGATGAAATCGTCGTGGTCGATCAGGTCGATGATTTCCTCGTCACTCAAGTGCGCCAGCAGCAGGCGCCCGGACGCGGTCCAGGGAATCGGCGCGTTCTCGCCGATGTCCGAGGAAATGCGGAAATGCCGCTCGCCCTCCTTCATCAGCGCCACAGTATATTTGCGCCCGTTGAGCAGGCACATTTGCGCGGTTTCATGAGTCTGGCTGACGATCTCCTGCAAGGCGTGATCGGCCTCGCGGGTCAGGTCGAAATGACGCAAATGCGCCTGACCGAGGAAGTACAACTGTCGGCCCAGATAGACGTGACCGTCCTTGCCCGCGGGTTCGAGAATGCGTCGTTCCAGCAGAGACGCGACCAGTTCGTAGACCGTGGATTTGGGACTGCCGATGCCGCTGGCAATTTCATTCGGGCGTAGCGGTTTGCCGACTTCCTTGAGGAAATCGAGGATATCGAACGCCCGGTCCAGACCGCGTGCCCGACGCTTGATGGTGTCTTCGGTCATGTCTTCAGGCTCCCATGCTAAGTGGCCGGGTTAGGCCGCCATCGCTGGCAAGCCATGCTCCTACAGATTTTGCAGCGCTCTTGTAGGAGCGTGGCTTGCCCGCGATGGGCGCGACTCGGTTCAGGCCTTTTTCTTGTACGCGATGCAGTCAATCTCGACCTTGCAATCAACCATCATGTTCGCCTGCACACACGCGCGCGCCGGTGCATGTTCCGGGCTGAAGTACTCGGAAAACACCTTATTGAAACTCCAGAAATCCCGTGGGTCTTCCAGCCACACGCCGGTGCGCACCACGTCTTCCAGCCCATAACCGGCCTCTTCGAGGATCGCGATCAGGTTTTTCATGGTCTGGTGAGTCTGCTCGACGATACCACCGACAATGATTTCGCCATTCAGCGCCGGCACCTGCCCGGACACATGCAGCCAGCCGTCGGCTTCAACTGCGCGCGCGAAAGGACGGGGTTGGCCACCACCGGCGGTGCTGCCGGTGCCGTAACGGATAATGCTCATGAGTGTTTCTCCTGATAGATGCATATTCCGCTATAGCGGACGCGTGTAGGTAATAACGGAAACCGGCGGCAGAAAGTGTGCCACAGGTTTTGGGGGAATGTTGGGGGAGATTGAAAACTGAACGT
This sequence comes from Pseudomonas sp. P4_C8, assembly GCF_056401975.1. Taxonomy (NCBI): domain Bacteria; kingdom Pseudomonadati; phylum Pseudomonadota; class Gammaproteobacteria; order Pseudomonadales; family Pseudomonadaceae; genus Pseudomonas; species Pseudomonas sp. P4_C8. Next base: position 63,460 of record NZ_JBFUIH010000024.1, read on the forward strand.
GCGGTGCAGTAAGCCGTATCGTTCACAGCTCAGGGAAAAGCCACCTGTAATTTCTGACAGTAGACCCACCCTGCCCCCTCCTTTAACGTCGGGAAACCTCGATGGTCGTTTTGAAAAGGAGATTTCAATGAGCTCGACAACCCACCTGGCATCTCTGGCTCCGGTCTACCGTAAGGCGTTAAAAACCTGGCGTCCGGTTATTCTGTTTTTCGGCAACGAAGACTGTCCGGCGTGCGAGTCGGCGGAGCCGGTCTTTCGCGAAGTTGCCCAGCGATATCGTCATCACGCAAACATCTATGTGTTGAACACCGGCAAATCACCCCGGCACCCGAACGTCACCGGCACGCCGACCGTACTGTTCTTCAAAGACGGGAGATTGCTGAAGAAGCTCAAGGGCATTGGCACTCGGCAGACGCTGGAACAGGATTTCGCCAACCACGTTGGCAAGCTCAGACCGCGAAACGTGCGCCAAAAACCGAGTCACGATCTGGCGTGGTTGCGCCAAACCTTGCGCAGGTTGTGCACGGTGCCTCGGGCGTCTGAGCGGTTGGGTTGTCGGGGTGGGTGTTGAGGCGTGCAGTGATGGTGTCTGGCAGAGCCTGCTCGCGAAGCTTTTTTCCCCAAAGCCTGGAATAAACCCAGGCGGGGCTCGTCGTACTGCCACTGAAATCATTCAGTAGCCACTACGAGAGCCCCATCATGAAAAGCCTTCTGTTCACGCTGTTTCTGATTGGCCTGAGCGGCACTGCTGCCGCTGTCGACATCTCCAGCCCCTCGAACGTCGAGGATTACAGCTATTCGAAACCGCTGAACATTGCCAAGGTCGTCAACATCACCAACGGCGACTATTGCGGAATCGGCCCACGGGAGATGACTTACGTCGACACGATGGGCACCACCCATGTCTTGCGCTACCAGGCTTACGGTGATTCGTGCATCGATCAAAACTGATGCTTGAGCGACGCCATCACCCGCTCGGCATTCGCCTCACAGGCTATCCCTTCAGGCCGCGCCTGGATGCCTTCGATCACCACTAGCAACTTCGCCTTGCTCTGGGCCAGGTGAAGTTGCATTTCTTCGATCTGCTCGACCTTGCGCACAAGCCCCGCCACCAGTTCATCGCGCTTGAACTCGCCCGTCACGGTGTCCGGTAACAACTGCTTCAGCTCTTCGAGGCTAAACCCGGCCTGTTGGGCGCACTGAATGATCATCAGCGTTTGCAGCACTTGGGCGGGATACCGCCGGTAGCCGTTGGCCGAGCGCTCTACCTGACGAATCAAGCCCTGAGCCTCATAAAAACGAATGCGCGAAGCGTTCAGCCCGCTTAACTGCGCCAATTCACCAATTTTCATCACGGCCTCATTTGCCTGCTTGACATTAAAGTTAACTTTAAGCTTAGCCTCTGCTCTTCACTGATGAGGAGTCAAGCATGTCGCCCTTCCAAGCGTTGAATCTGCCCAACGGCCAGACCGTCGGCAATCGTATCGCCAAAGCCGCGATGGAAGAAAACCTCGCCGACACCGGGCAAGCACCGTCAAGCGCGTTGTTTCAGCTGTATCAGGCCTGGGCCGAGGGCGAAGCCGGTCTGTTGCTGACCGGCAATGTCATGATCGACCGCCGCGCCATGACCGGTCCCGGTGGCGTGGTGCTGGAAGACGAACGCGATCTGCAACGCTTTCGTCAGTGGGCAACCATCGGTCGATCCGGTGGCGCACAGTTCTGGATGCAGCTCAATCATCCCGGCCGCCAGACCATGGCCAACCTCGGCCAACAAGCCTTGGCGCCATCCGCCGTCGCGCTGGACATGGGGGCGTTTTCGAAGATGTTTGCCGAGCCCAAACCGATGTCCGAAGACGATATCGCCGAGGTCATCGCGCGCTTCGCCACCAGCGCGGCCCTCGCCGAACAAGCTGGCTTCACCGGCGTGCAGATTCATGCGGCGCACGGTTACTTGATCAGCCAGTTCCTCTCGCCATTGACCAATCGCCGCACCGACCGTTGGGGTGGATCGCTGGAGAATCGCGCGCGTTTGCTGCTGGACGTGGTCAGCGCCGTTCGCCAAGCCGTCTCACCGCAGTTTTGCGTGGCGGTGAAACTCAACTCCGCCGACTTCCAGCGCGGCGGTTTTGACGCCAATGATGCCCGCCAAGTGATTGTGTGGCTCAACGAGCAACACATCGACCTGTTGGAACTCTCCGGCGGCAGCTACGAAGCCCCGGCCATGCAAGGCGAAGCCCGCGATGGCCGAACATTGGCCCGTGAAGCTTACTTCCTGGAAATGGCCGGTGAACTGGCCAGCGTGGCGCGCATGCCGGTGATGGTGACGGGCGGCATTCGGCGCCTGGCTGTCGTCGAACAGGTGCTCGACAGCGGTATCGCCATGGCCGGTATCGGCACAGCACTGGCGGTTGAGCCGCAGTTGGTCAAACACTGGCGCGAAGGCCGCAACAGCCATCCGCAGTTGCCGCCGATTCTGTGGAAACGCAAACCGCTGGCCGCGCTGGCGAGCATGGCGGTGGTGAAGTTTCAGCTCAAGCGCCTGAGTCGCGGGCATAAGCCTCGGCCACAGGTGTCGGCGCTGTGGGCGCTGATTCTTGACCAGTTGTACATCAGCCGACGGACTCGGCAGTACCGGCAGGCGATGGGCAAATAATCTGAGACCGAGTTGGTTCCATTCGCTGGCAAGCCAGCTCCTACAGAACCAATGTAGGAGCTGGCTTGCCAGCGAAAGGGCCGGAACAGCCAACCAGAATCTCAGCCCAGAATCAGCTCATCAATGTGCCGATAATCCGCTTGTAACTCCACCGCCATCTGCTTCGCTCGCCCCAACCGAATCGGCCCACGTTCGATATCAATCAGCAGCCCCGGACACTCCAGCACCGGCAAACTCGACCACTCTTTCAACCGCCCATCCGTCACCAGCAACACCCGCTGCTGTTCCGCCGGAAAACGCTTTTGCCGCATCGCCAGCCAGCGCCCCGCCTCACCCAGCGCCGCCAATAACGGCGTACCGCCGCCCGCCCCCAGACCATCGAGCCAGTCGCGCATACCCGACGACGCTTTCAAGCCTTGCACTTGCCACTTGGGCGCAAGACCGCTGGCTGTCAACAACGCCAACCGCGCGCGCTGGCGGTAGGCATCGTCGAACAGTTGCGCCAGCAAGCCTTTGGCATCGCTCAACGCCTGGTGACGTCGGGTCGAGGCGGACGCATCGACGATCACCAGCCACAGTTCGTGGGCAGAGCGCGTGCGCAGGTGGAACAGCACATCGCTGCGCTGACGTGGCCGGCCGTTGAGCAAGGTACCGGGCCAGTTGATCGAGCCGCTGCGCGCGGCGTGGCGTTTGCCTTGCTTGCCATTGTCCAGCCGTCCTGCGCGGGGTCTGGCATTCGCCCCCGCATCAGATCGAGGGCGAATGCCTAGGGCTTTTTTGGCCAGCTCGGCACTTCGCGGCGTGCGCCGACCGGCAGCGCCTGGGCGGGCATTTCACCCCATTGGCCCTGGCCTTCGCTCGGGTTGGAGTTTTGTGCAGACGGCGGCTGACGGTGTTGCGGTGCCGGCGGTGATTGCTCACGACGACGATGGCGCAAGGCGAACTCGGCGACGGCGTCGATATCGACCTCGGTGATCATGTTTGCACCGCGCCATGCGGCATGGGCGCGTGCAGCGCGTAACCAGACCAGGTCAGCGCGCAAGCCATCGACGCCAGCGGCAAAGCAGCGCTCAGTGATCAGTGCCAGCGCTTCATCGTCAAGGGGGATGCTCGCCAGGACGCTACGGGCCTTTTCACACCGTTCGCGCAACGACTGCTGCTGGTGTTCCCACTGCGCGCAGAAGCGTTGCGGATCGCTGTCGAAATCCAGTCGTCGACGAATGATCTGGCCGCGTTCGGTCGGTGCTGTGTGCCCACTGAGCGCGACGTTCAGGCCAAAGCGGTCGAGCAGTTGCGGACGCAGTTCGCCCTCTTCCGGGTTCATGGTGCCGATCAGCACAAACTTCGCCGAATGCCGATGGGAAATGCCGTCACGCTCAATCAGGTTGGTGCCGCTGGCGGCAACGTCGAGCAACAGGTCCACGAGGTGATCGGGCAGCAGATTGACTTCATCGACGTAGAGCACGCCGCCGTCTGCCTTCGCCAATACACCGGGGGAAAATTGTGCACGCCCGTCACTCAGGGCGGCGTCGAGGTCGAGGGTGCCGACCAGACGCTCTTCGGTGGCGCCCAATGGCAAGGTGACGAATTGACCGCTGGCCAACAGGTCCGCGAGACCCCGGGCCAAAGTGGATTTGGCCATGCCGCGCGGACCTTCGATCAGCACGCCGCCAATTTTCGGGTCAATAGCGGTCAGGCATAGGGCGAGTTTCAAGTCGTCGGCACCGACCACGGCGGATAACGGGAAATGCGGGGTGTCGGTCATCTTCAATACTCGGTCATGGTCGGTGGCAGGTGAACCTTAAACCTGTAGGAGTGAGCCTGCTCGCGATAGCGGTATTTCAGACAGCATCTTTGTTGGCTGAAAGAATGTCATCGCGAGCAGGCTCACTCCTACAGGGGTAAGTGCATTAGCTGTCTTCTTCTATATCCAGCAGCAAGTTTTCCAGCGCCTCGCGATACTCGCCCGGTTCCTTCCACATCCCCCGCTGCTGCGCTTCCAGCATCCGTTCGGTCATGTCTCGCAAGGCGTGCGGATTGTGCTCACGAACAAAATCCCGAGTCGCCGGGTCGAGCAAATAGGCGTCGGCCAGCAATGCGTACTGGTGATCGTCAATCAATTGCGTGGTGGCGTCGAACGCAAACAGGTTATCGACCGTCGCCGCCAGTTCAAACGCGCCTTTGTAGCCGTGACGTTTCACCCCCTCGATCCACTTCGGATTCGCCGCCCGGGAGCGGATCACTCGGTTCAGCTCTTCTTTCAAAGTGCGAATCTTCGGCAAGTCCGGCTGACTGTGATCGCCGTGGTAACTGGCCGCGGCTTCACCGCTGAGGCTTTCCACAGCGGCGAGCATGCCGCCCTGGAATTGGTAATAGTCGTTGGAATCGAGCAAATCGTGCTCGCGATTGTCCTGGTTTTGCAGCACCGCTTGCACCTGGCTCAGGCGCTGGGCGAATTGTTCGCGGGCAGCGGTGCCTTCGTCGGAACCGCCATAAGCGTAGCCGCCCCAGTTCAGGTAAACCTCGGCCAGGTCTTCACGGCTTTGCCACAGACGACCGTCGATAGCGCCCTGCACACCGGCGCCATAGGCACCGGGTTTGGCACCGAAAATCCGCCAGCCAGCCTGACGGTTCGCGGCGTCTGCATCCAGACCCGATTGCATCAACGCTTCACGCTCGGCACGCACTTTGGCGGCCAGCGGGTTGAGGTCATCCGGCTCGTCCAGAGCTGCAACCGCTTGCACGGCTGCGTCGAACAAACGGATCAGGTTGGCAAAGGCATCGCGGAAGAACCCGGAAACACGCAGAGTGACGTCCACGCGCGGGCGGTCAAGTAAGCTCAGCGGCAGAATTTCGAAATCGTCGACCCGCTGACTGCCCGTGGCCCAGACCGGACGCACGCCCATCAGCGCCATGGCTTGGGCGATGTCGTCGCCGCCGGTGCGCATGGTTGCGGTGCCCCAGACCGACAGGCCGAGCTGACGCAGGTGATCGCCGTGATCTTGCAGATGCCGTTCGAGAATCAGGTTCGCTGACTGGAAGCCAATGCGCCATGCGGTGGTGGTTGGCAGGTTGCGCACGTCCACCGAATAGAAGTTGCGCCCGGTCGGCAGCACGTCCAGGCGACCGCGACTCGGTGCGCCGCTGGGGCCGGCCGGGACGAAACGACCCTTCAGGGCGTCGAGCAGACCGCGCATTTCTGCCGGGCCACAAGCGTCAAGACGTGGCGCGACGACTTCACGCAGGCTTTCGATGATGGCACGCACGTCCGACCAACCCGCCTCCTGTGGGAGTGAGCCTGCTCGCGATAGCGGTGTGTCAATCGACATCAACGTTGAATGATGAACCGCATCGCGAGCAGGCTCACTCCTACAGGGTCCGGGTTCAGTCATCAAAGTTTGCGAAATGAGTTGAGCGGCAAACAGTTCCAGGCGTTCACGCGTATCACCCGCCGTACGCCAGACCTCATCACTGAGCGATTGCAGCTCAGCAGGACGCAGCCCGGTCCAAGGCTCGGCCAGCGCACAATCCAGCGGATCGAAACCCAACCCGAACGCCTTGGCCAACGCCCGCAGCAAACTGGATTGCGCACCACGGCCATCACCGCGCGGAATCCGCAACAGCGCCAATAACGTATCGATGCGCAACCGCCCGGCCGGTGACTCGCCGAAGATGTGCAGGCCATCGCGAATCTGCGATTCCTTCAAATCACACAGGTACGTGTCCAGGCGTGGCAACCAGATCGCCGCATCGGCATCGCTGTCGAGTTTTTCGTCCAGTTGCAGTTCGCGGTCAATGTGGGTTTCGCGCACCAGTTGCAGAATGTCGCGCTGTAACTCGCGGGCACGACGCGGATCAAGCAGTTGCGCTTCGTAATATTCATCGGCCAGCAGCTCAAGGTTGCGCAGTGGCCCATAGGTTTCAGCACGCGTCAGCGGCGGCATCAAGTGGTCGATAATCACCGCCTGGGTGCGGCGTTTGGCCTGTGCGCCCTCGCCCGGATCGTTGACGATAAACGGATAGATGTTCGGCAACGGCCCGAGCAGTACATCCGGCCAGCAGTTTTCCGACAGCCCGACGCCTTTGCCCGGCAGCCATTCGAGGTTGCCGTGCTTGCCGACGTGAATCACGCCGTGGGCACCGTAGGTGTTGCGCAGCCAGAAATAAAACGCCAGATAGCCGTGAGGCGGTACCAGGTCCGGGTCGTGATACACCGCACTCGGGTCCACCTGATAGCCGCGCGCCGGTTGAATGCCGACGAAGGTCAGACCGAAGCGCAGGCCAGCGATCATCATGCGCCCGCCACGGTACATTGGGTCGCTTTCGGGCGTGCCCCAACGTTCCAGCACGGCCTGGCGATTGGCCTCGGGCAAGGCGTCGAACATGCGGTTGTATTCGTCCAGCGCGAGGCTTTGATGACACGGACGCTGGTCTAAGGTGTCGAGGTCGTTGCTGACACCGCCGAGCAATTGCTGGATTAGTGCGGTACCGCTGTCCGGCAATTCGGCCGCCAACGGATAACCTTCTTTATGCAGCGCACGCAGGATATTCAATGTGGCGGCCGGCGTGTCGAGGCCGACGCCATTGCCGATGCGTCCATCACGGGTCGGGTAGTTGGCAAGGATCAGGGCGATGCGTTTTTCGCTGTTCGGTACCCGCGCCAGATCGATCCAGCGCCGCGCCAGTTCGGCGACAAAATCCATGCGTTCCGGCTGAGGTCGATAACACACCACATCGGACTGACTGCGCTCGCTGCGCCACGCCAGGTCCTTGAAACTGATCGGACGGCTGATGATGCGCCCGTCCAGCTCCGGCAACGCGATGTGCATCGCCAGATCACGCGGGCCGAGACCCTGCTCGCTGGCGCGCCAACCGGGCTCGTTGTCCTGGGCGCAGATCGCCTGGATCACCGGGATGTTGCGGCGAAACGGGCGCAAGTGCGGTGCTTCTGGGCTGGATTGGGCGAAACCGGTGGTGTTCAAAATCACCCCCGCCTCGACTTCATCCAGCCAATCCTCGACCACCGTCAGGCAGCCGGGCTCTTTCAAACTGGCCACGGCAATCGGCAAAGGGTTCAACCCCGCCGCCTGCAAACGCTGGCAGAAAACATCGATAAAACCGGTATTGGCCGCCTGCAAATGCGAGCGGTAAAACAGCACCGCTGCCACGGGTTGATCGGCCTGCCAGTCGGCTTGCCAATCCTTCAGTTCAGTGGGGCTTTTGTGCGGGTGGTAAATCGCCGTGCGTGGCAGAATTTGCGGCTCGGCCCAGGCGTAATCGCGGCCCAACCAGCGAGTGGCCAGACAACGGAAAAAATCCAGGGCATTGCCCATGCCGCCCTGACGCAAAAACTGCCAGAGCCGGTCACGGTCGCAGGCCTCCACGGTGCTGAGGTCGCTGAGTTCCGGGTCCGGACGATCATCGCCCGGCACCAGAATCAGCTGCACGCCCCGTTCGGACAATTGCACCAACCGCTCGACGCCATACCGCCAATAGGCGATGCCGCCGTGCAGTGAGATCAGAATCACCTTGGCGTGACGCAACACTTCATCGACATACAGATCGACCGAGGCGTGATTCTGCACCTGCATCGGGTTGGCCAGGCGCACGCTGGGGTAGTCGTCGGGTAGTTGCTGCGCGGCTTCAGCAAGCAGCGCGAGGCTGGAATCGCCGCTGCACAGGATCACCAGCTCGGCGGGGGTTTGGCCAAGGTCGGCGATGTTGTCATCCGACACGAAACCGCCGGGCTGGGTCCTGAGCAGGTGCATGGCTTAAACGCTGAGCGCGGCGCGCAATTGCGCTTCGAGTTGAGCGGCGTCCAGATCCTGGCCGATCAACACCAGGCGCGTGGTGCGCGCTTCATCGGCGCCCCACTGACGGTCGAAATGCTTGTCGAAACGCGTGCCCACGCCCTGAATCAGCAAGCGCATCGGCTTGTTCGGGATCGCGGCGAAGCCTTTGACGCGCAGGATGCCGTGCTGGACCACCAATTGCGTCAGCGCGTCCATCAGCAGGCTTTCGTCGGCTTGCGGCAGTTCGATGGAAATGGAATCGAAAGCGTCGTGATCATGATCGTCTTCACCTTCATGGTGGTGATCGTGGTGGCTGTGACGGCTGTCGATGTGTTCTTCGGAGCCAGCGCCTAGGCCGATCAACACGTCCAGCGGCAGGCGACCGCTGCTGGCTTCGATTACTTTCACCGCTGGCGGCAGCTCTTCGGCGACTTCGAGGCGCACGCGGGCCAGGTCTTCAGGGCTGATCAGGTCGGCCTTGTTGAGGATCACCAGGTCGGCGCTGGCCAGTTGGTCGGCGAACAGCTCGTGCAGTGGTGATTCATGGTCCAGGTTCGGGTCGAGTTTACGCTGGGCGTCGACCTGATCCGGGAACGCGGCGAAGGTGCCGGCGGCCACGGCCGGGCTGTCGACGACGGTAATGACCGCGTCGACGGTGCAGGCACTGCGGATTTCCGGCCATTGGAAGGCTTGAACCAACGGTTTTGGCAGGGCCAGGCCCGAGGTTTCGATGAGGATATGGTCGAGGTCACCGCGACGGGCCACCAGTTCGCGCATCACCGGGAAGAATTCTTCCTGAACGGTGCAGCACAGGCAGCCGTTGGCCAATTCATAAACGCGGCCGTTGGCTTCTTCTTCGGTGCAGCCGATGGAGCACTGCTTGAGGATTTCGCCGTCGATGCCCAACTCGCCAAACTCGTTGACGATCACCGCAATGCGACGGCCCTGAGCGTTGTCGAGCATGTGCCGCAGCAAGGTGGTTTTACCCGAACCGAGGAAGCCGGTAACGATGGTGACGGGGAGTTTGGCCAGTGTTTTCATCGGATGCCCTTTGGCAAGGTGGCGGGCATACGGGACGACGACCGGCAACGCGGATGCACGTGCCTGAAGAGTTCGCCACCGGATCACCCCGCCCGGTTGAAAGTGAGAATCTGTGTCGAGGCAGGTCTCCTGGCTGACGGCTGGCCAGTCGTTTGACTGGCGGTTGCTGCGCCTTCCCGCTCGCGCCATGGCTGGCGCATGCAGTGGCATGGCAGAAACTGAACCGTTCACAGTTGCGGGGGCAGCCGCGGCATTGACCGCGTTCCCTTCTTAGCTTCGGCTAAACGCCGAAGAACCTCGAAAGCGCAAGGCTACGCATCGCGCTGGGGCGGGTCAATGTCTTGTGGCGGCCATCGGGACGCCAGCGCGGGCAAGCCTTGCTCCTTCGCGCACTTGTAGGAGCAAGGCTTGCCCGCGATTGAGGCGACACAATCCCGAGTTGCGAACCCTTGCCAATTGACGCGTATCCCCCGCCCATGMTTTCCTACGCACTTTGTTACGGGTGCCCTTCACAGGGTGAAACGGGAAACCGGTGAATCATGTGCTTTACTCAAAGCCATGTCAGTCCGGTGCTGCCCCCGCAACGGTAAGCGAGCGAAGCATCAAATCCACTGTGCCAGCAGTTCGGCATGGGAAGGTGATGCTTGCAGGTCAAGGCGAAAGCCTGCGCCCCTCGTGAGCCCGGAGACCGGCCCGCAACACAAAGTGACCGCTACGGTCACTGAACAACAAACCCGCGGTGGGCGGGCGCTGTTTGAACGTCTGCGTGCCCGACTCGCAGGGGTTTTCCATGCGCTCTTTTCACCCGCTGACACACCAGAGGGATGCGCCATGTCGATTATCAGCAGTACCGGCAGCAACACGGACAAGAGCACCGCCAGCACCACCACAACCCTGACTCAACGCCTGACCGCCGCCGTGTGTGCGTCGATCCTTGGTGCTAGCCTTGTGTATTTCGCCGGTTTCTCGCACATCGAGGCGGTGCACAACGCCGCGCACGATACCCGTCACAGCTCTGCTTTCCCGTGCCATTGAGAGCAGCCGAAATGATCAAGCGTATTGCGCAAACCGCAGGGTTCACCGGGCTGCTGGCCGCCCTGCTACTGACCCTGCTGCAAAGCTTCTGGGTCGCACCGTTGATTCTTCAGGCGGAATCCTACGAAAAAACCGAGCCGGCGCTGGTTCAACCCCATGAACACGCCGAGGGCGCCATGGCCGGCCATACCCACGACGCCGAGGCCTGGGAGCCGGAAGATGGCTGGCAGCGCGTGCTGTCGACTACCGGCGGCAACCTGGTGGTGGCCGTCGGTTTTGCCCTGATGCTTGCCGGCCTCTACACCTTACGTGCGCCAAACAGCACCGCACAAGGCCTGCTCTGGGGCCTGGCCGGTTACGCGACGTTTGTTCTCGCACCGACCCTCGGCCTGCCGCCTGAATTGCCGGGCACTGCCGCGGCCGATCTGGCGCAACGGCAGATCTGGTGGATCGGCACTGCGGCGTCCACAGCAGCCGGTATCACCCTGATCGTGTTCAGCCGCCATTGGCTGATGAAGGTGTTGGGCGTGGCGATCCTGGCCGTTCCGCATGTCATCGGCGCACCACAACCTGAAGTGCATTCGATGCTTGCGCCAGAAGCCCTGGAAGCACAGTTCAAAATCGCTTCGCAGCTGACCAACGTAGCGTTCTGGCTGGCCTTGGGCCTGATCAGTGCCTGGTTGTTCCGCCGCAAAAGCGATGGCCAATACCACGCATGACAAATGCCAGCACAGTGCCGACGTTAGTGGTCGGCCTGGGCTGCCAGCGCGGCTGCCCTGTCAGCACGTTGCGGGCATTGCTTGATCAGGCATTACAGGCTCATCAAATCGGACTTCACGAGATAAAGGCCCTGGCCAGCATTGACCTGAAGCGCGACGAATTGGGCCTGATCGAGCTGGCCGCACAACTTGCGCTGCCGTTGACGTTTTTCAGCAGTGAACAATTGGCCGGTTATCACCCCAAACTCACCCACCATTCAGAAATCGCCTTCGAGCGTACCGGCTGCTATGGCGTAGCGGAAAGTGCCGCCCTGGCACTGGCCGAACAGTTGGCCCAAGTCCCGGTGAAACTGCTGATATCCCGACAAAAATACGCTCAGGCGACCTTGGCGTTGGCCGGCGCTGCGTAATATCCCTGATACTCGCGCATTCGATCATGAGCAATCTTCATCTGAAGCCTTGCCCAGCCTCTTTTTTCACAGGAATCGACGATGACCGTCTACTTCATTGGCGCAGGGCCCGGCGACCCGGAACTGATCACGGTCAAAGGCCAACGGCTGATTCGCAGCTGCCCGGTGATCATCTACGCCGGCTCCCTGGTACCTGCGGCCGTGCTGGAAGGCCATCGCGCCGAACAGGTGGTCAACAGTGCCGAATTACACCTGGAACAGATCATTGAACTGATCAAAACTGCCCACGCCAACGGCCAGGACGTGGCGCGGGTGCATTCCGGCGATCCGAGCCTGTATGGCGCGATTGGCGAGCAGATTCGCTACCTGCGCGAGCTCGATATTCCTTTTGAAATCGTTCCGGGTGTCACGGCGACGGCGGCGTGTGCGGCGCTTTTAGGGGCGGAACTGACCCTTCCGGACATTTCGCAGAGCGTGATCCTGACCCGCTACGCCGACAAGACCGCCATGCCGGCCGGGGAAGAACTGGGCAGTCTGGCGCAACACGGGGCGACTATGGCCATTCATTTGGGCGTGAACCACCTGGAGAAAATCCTTGCGCAACTACTGCCGCATTACGGCGCTGACTGCCCCATTGCGGTGATTCACCGGGCGACGTGGCCAGATCAGGATTGGGTGGTGGGGACGCTTGAGGACATTGCCGGGAAGGTTGAAGCCAAGGGGTTTCGACGTACGGCGTTGATTCTGGTGGGACGGGTGTTGGGCAGTGACCACTTTAGCGAGTCTTCGCTGTATCGCGCGGGGCATGCGCATCTCTATCGCCCATAGGGCCCCTTCGCGAGCAAGTCGAAGGGGCCAGTGAATTTCACCCATAAAAAAACGGCACTCACGGGTGCCGTTTTTTACTTTCGCAGCGAACACCTTAGTAGTAGGCGTTTTCTTTCTGCGTGTGGTCAGTCACGTCGCGCACACCCTTCAATTCAGGAATTCGCTCAAGCAAGGTGCGCTCGATGCCTTCCTTCAGGGTCACGTCCGCCTGGCCGCAGCCTTGGCAACCACCGCCGAATTTCAGAACGGCAATGCCGTCTTCGACCACATCGATAAGGCTAACCTGACCGCCGTGGCTCGCCAGCCCCGGGTTGATCTCGGTTTGCAGGTAGTAATTGATGCGCTCGTTGACCGGGCTGTCGGCGTTGACCATCGGCACTTTGGCGTTTGGCGCCTTGATGGTCAGCTGGCCGCCCATGCGGTCGGTGGCGTAGTCGACCACCGCATCGTCCAGGAACGCTTCGCTGAACGAGTCAATGTAGGCCGTGAAGCTTTTCAGCCCCAACGCCGTGTCTTCAGGTTTTTCTTCGCCCGGCTTGCAGTAGGCAATGCAGGTTTCGGCGTACTGGGTGCCAGGCTGGGTGATAAAGACGCGGATGCCGATACCCGGGGTGTTCTGCTTGGAGAGCAGGTCAGCCAGATAATCGTGGGCGGCGTCGGTAATGGTTATAGCGGTCATGGAAACTCCTCGCAGGCTTGGGCGCAGTTTACGCCAATCAACGCGCCGCACAAAGTCCTAGTATTTTTGTCGGGAAAGAAACTCTGCTCTCCTGTAGGAGCGAGCTTGCTCGCGAAGGCGTCGGATCAATCAACATATATGCTGAATTTGACGGCCTCTTCGCTGGCAAGCCAGCTCCTACAGGGGATTGCGGTGAATCAAAGGTTTTCGTAGCGATTCATGTCCAGCACGCCCTCTTCCACCGGGTCCGTCTCGTGGACGTACTGGCTGAGGTCGTGGAAATAGAACCAGAATTGCGGATGACTGCGGCGAATCCCCCAACGTTCGACGATTTTCTCGAAGCTGTCGGTATCCTTGGCGCTTTCCATCGCATCGACGAAGGCCGGCACCTGGTCGGCCGGAATGTTGAACATGAAATTCGGATAGCTGCTGAGCACGCCCGGGAAAATGGTCAGCGTGTCGAGCCCCGGCTGATAGCGCAACGACTCACCGATCAGGAACGCCACGTTGCTGTGGGCGCGGTTGCGCAGCAGGCTGTAGACCTCGCGTTTGCCGCTCGCCGTTTCGATGCGCAACATCGTCGCTTCCGGCAACTGGTCGATGACCTTCAATCCGGCCGCCGGGCGCGAAGTCAGGCGACTCAAGGCCTGCTCAGCGCTCTGCAAGGCGGGGTCGATATTTGGCCGCGAGCAATACGCGCCTTCGCACCGGTTGATCGGATCGGGCTTGGCATTGAGATCGCCGTAACGGGCCAGCAACTGCAGGGCGAAGTCGCGCTTGGGGTCTTTCTCGTCGAGTTTCAGCGCGGTCGGCTTGTCGTCATCAATGGCCTCGTAATCCAGCCACATCTTTAACTTGCCGCTGTTCTGGTACCAATCGTCGAGGTAGCCGTCCCGCGAATCGGCCGGCATCAGGCGTAGAAAGTTCTGCTCGGCGCCGTTACGGATCAGGTCGAAGTACAGACGGGTCTGGGCCTGATGGGAAACGTTGCCGAACACATCAAAGTTCACCGCCAGTTGATAGTAGGTGCGTTCCAGCAGCGGGAAGTCGAACAGCCACATCGTTTGCGGCACATCACCGATCAGGCCCTTGTTCACCGAAGCACTGTCGAAATGCCGGAAGATGCTCAACAGCGCGTTGTCATTCCCCGCCCACAAGGTCGACCAGCTGGGCGCCAATGCATCGGCGTAGCTGTCCCGGCGCAGCGCTTCGTACTCGTTACGTTTGTCGCGGTAGTCATGCCACAGGCTCAAGACACTGCCGACGTCATCGTTTTGACCGGGCATCGCCAGCAACGGCGTGGCCTGGCCGCGATAGTTGGGGTCGATAACATAGAGGTCATGTTCAGGGGCCTGAAACAGCGCCCAGAAGTTATCTCGGATCACATCGGTGGCAATCTGGCCACGACACACCGGGCCGCGAATGAAGGTGCGCACGAAGTATTCAGCGTTATCGAGCATGAACTGGTAACGCGCCTGCGCCGGGATCGCTTCAAACGTAGCAAACGGATTGGCCCGCCGCTCCGGCCCGTAACCCGGAAAGGCATCGACCTGCCAGTTGCCGCTGTAAAACAGGCTTTTGACCCGCGCCATCTTCGCCGCACTCAGCGGATAGGTGATGTGGGTCTTCTGCACAATCACCCCCTGTACCGGCCACAGGCGGTAATACACCTGAGTGCCGGGGTCGTCATTCGGGCGGCGTGTGGTGATCAGGTCAATCGGCTGACCGGTTGGCGTACGGGAACGCACCCACTGGAAGAAGTGCCCTGACTCGCCGTCCTTGAAGTAGATATGCGCAAGAAACCAGTGCTCGAACAGCCAACGCGCCACCAGGCTCTGCCGGGAGCCAGGCGCGTTGAGCAGGTTTTCCCACTGCACAACCTGCAACGCTTCTTTCGCGCTCGGCACCAGCCCCTGCTCATCAATCGGCGCACCCGACGCCAGCCAACGTTGCAGCGTCTGGTATTGCTGATCGGTCAGGCCGGTGACGGCAAGCGGCATGCCCTCTTTGGGATGCGAACGGGCGTAACCATCGAATTGCGCCGGCATGGCGCACATGTTTTCCCGGTTCAGCCCCAGCACGATGTCTTGCGCAATTTTAGCGTTGGGTTGCAGCGGGGTTTTGTGGCCCAGTTCAAGCATCCGCGCCATCAACGCCGCCTGACTGCCTTGGGCGTCGAGCACGGGAAAAAATCCCTTTTGCTGCCAGGCGTGCTTGCCGAAGGCATCGTAAAACAGCCGGGTCGGTGCGGCGGCGGTAACGCGATCGCCGTCATAGACCGGGACTTTCGTGGCGCCACGCGCTGCCCCTTCGCCACTGCCGAGGTTGAGCTGACAGGCGGCGTCGTTGCACGCGTGGCAGGCGACGCACTTTTCGGTAAAGATCGGTTGTATGTCGCGGCTGTAGGAAATAGCAGAGGAAATGGCCGGACCTTGCGCAGCGGCGTCCCAGCTTAGAAGCAGCATAAACATGCTGATGATGACGCGATACGACATATCCCTGGTCCCAATCATGAAAAATCGCCGCGATTCTACCGGGTGGACGCCCGTACCAACATGAACGATATTCATGAAAAACCGGGGCATGCTCTAAAAGCGCACAGGTTTGCTATGATCCCGCCCCTTCGTCATGGTCTTTCCGAGTAGTCCAAATGTCCGATCGCAGTGTTCGCCTTCAAGCTCTCAAGCACGCCCTCAAAGAGCGCATCCTGATTCTCGATGGCGGCATGGGCACGATGATCCAGAGCTACAAGCTCGAAGAACAGGATTACCGTGGCAAACGCTTTGCTGACTGGCCAAGCGATGTCAAAGGCAACAACGACCTGTTGGTGCTGACCCGCCCGGATGTGATTGGTGGCATCGAGAAAGCTTATCTGGATGCCGGCGCCGACATTCTGGAAACCAACACCTTCAACGCCACCCAGATTTCCCTGGCCGACTACGGCATGCAAGCCCTGGCGTATGAGTTAAACGTAGAAGGCGCACGCCTGGCCCGCAAGGTGGCCGACGCCAAGACCCTGGAAACCCCGGACAAGCCGCGCTTCGTCGCGGGCGTACTGGGCCCGACCAGCCGCACCTGCTCGCTGTCGCCAGACGTGAACAACCCCGGCTACCGCAACGTGACCTTTGATGAATTGGTGGAGAACTACACCGAATCCACCAAGGGCCTGATCGAAGGCGGCGCCGACCTGATCCTGATCGAAACCATCTTCGACACCCTGAACGCCAAAGCGGCGATCTTCGCCGTACAAGGTGTGTTCGAAGAGCTGGGCATCGAGTTGCCGATCATGATTTCCGGCACCATCACCGACGCCTCCGGCCGCACCCTCTCCGGCCAGACCACCGAAGCATTCTGGAACTCCGTGGCCCACGCCAAGCCGATCTCGGTTGGTCTGAACTGCGCCCTGGGTGCCAGCGAACTGCGCCCGTACCTGGAAGAGCTGTCGAATAAGGCCGGCACCCATGTTTCCGCACACCCGAACGCCGGTTTGCCGAACGAATTCGGCGAGTACGACGAGCTGCCGGTGGACACCGCCAAGGTCATCGAAGAGTTCGCCCAAAGCGGTTTCCTGAACATTGTCGGTGGCTGCTGCGGCACCACGCCGGGCCACATCGAAGCCATCGCCAAAGCCGTGGCCGGTTACGCACCGCGTCAAATTCCGGAAATCCCCAAGGCCTGCCGCTTGTCGGGCCTGGAACCGTTCACCATCGATCGTAGCTCGTTGTTCGTCAACGTCGGCGAACGGACCAACATCACCGGTTCCGCCAAGTTTGCTCGTTTGATCCGTG
Organism: Pseudomonas sp. P4_C8; assembly: GCF_056401975.1. Taxonomy (NCBI): domain Bacteria; kingdom Pseudomonadati; phylum Pseudomonadota; class Gammaproteobacteria; order Pseudomonadales; family Pseudomonadaceae; genus Pseudomonas; species Pseudomonas sp. P4_C8. Next base: position 80,405 of record NZ_JBFUIH010000024.1, read on the forward strand.
AAGACAATTACACCGAAGCCCTGGAAGTCGCCCTGCAGCAGGTCGAAGCCGGCGCCCAGGTGATCGACATCAACATGGACGAAGGGATGCTCGATTCGAAGAAGGCCATGGTGACCTTCCTCAATCTGATTGCCGGTGAGCCGGACATCTCCCGCGTGCCGATCATGATCGACTCCTCGAAGTGGGAGGTGATCGAAGCCGGCCTCAAGTGCATCCAGGGCAAGGGCATCGTCAACTCGATCAGCATGAAAGAAGGCGTCGAGCAGTTCATCCATCACGCCAAACTGTGCAAGCGCTACGGCGCCGCAGTAGTGGTGATGGCGTTCGACGAGGCCGGCCAGGCCGACACCGAAGCGCGCAAGAAAGAAATCTGCAAACGCTCCTACGACATTCTGGTCAACGAAGTCGGCTTCCCGCCGGAAGACATCATCTTCGACCCGAACATCTTCGCCGTGGCCACCGGCATTGAAGAACACAACAACTACGCCGTGGACTTCATCAACGCCTGCGCCTACATCCGCGACGAGCTGCCGTACGCGTTGACCTCGGGCGGCGTGTCCAACGTGTCGTTCTCGTTCCGTGGCAACAACCCGGTGCGCGAGGCCATCCACTCGGTGTTCCTGCTGTATGCGATCCGCAACGGCCTGACCATGGGCATCGTCAACGCCGGCCAGCTGGAGATCTACGACCAGATCCCGCAAGAGCTGCGCGACGCCGTCGAAGACGTGATCCTCAACCGCACCCCGGAAGGCACCGACGCCCTCCTCGCCATCGCCGACAAGTACAAGGGCGACGGCAGCGTCAAGGAAGCCGAGACCGAAGAATGGCGCGGCTGGCCGGTCAACAAGCGCCTGGAGCATGCGCTGGTCAAGGGCATCACCACGCACATCGTTGAAGACACCGAGGAATCGCGCCAGTCCTTCGCTCGCCCGATTGAAGTGATCGAAGGCCCGCTGATGTCCGGCATGAACATCGTCGGCGACCTGTTCGGCGCCGGCAAAATGTTCCTGCCGCAGGTGGTGAAATCCGCCCGTGTAATGAAGCAGGCTGTGGCGCACTTGATCCCGTTCATCGAACTGGAAAAAGGCGACAAACCGCAAGCCAAGGGCAAGATCCTGATGGCGACGGTAAAAGGCGACGTACATGACATCGGCAAAAACATTGTCGGCGTGGTGCTCGGTTGTAATGGCTACGACATCGTCGACCTCGGTGTGATGGTGCCGGCAGAAAAAATCCTGCAAGTGGCCAAAGAGCAGAAGTGCGACATCATCGGCCTGTCCGGCCTGATCACGCCTTCGCTGGATGAAATGGTCCACGTCGCCCGCGAAATGCAGCGTCAGGACTTTTACCTGCCGTTGATGATCGGTGGCGCGACCACCTCCAAGGCCCACACGGCAGTAAAAATCGAGCCTAAATACAGCAACGACGCGGTGATCTACGTCACCGACGCCTCCCGCGCCGTCGGCGTGGCAACGCAGTTGCTGTCCAAGGAACTGAAACCGGCGTTCGTCGAGAAAACCCGCCTGGAATATATCGACGTTCGCGAACGCACCGCCAACCGCAGCGCGCGCACCGAACGCCTGAGCTACCCAGCGGCCATCGCCAAGAAGCCGCAGTTCGACTGGGGCACCTACGAACCGGTCAAACCGACGTTTACCGGCTCCAAAGTGCTGGACAACATCGACCTCAAGGTTCTGGCCGAATACATCGACTGGACGCCGTTCTTTATCTCCTGGGACCTGGCCGGCAAATTCCCGCGCATTCTCGAAGACGAAGTGGTCGGTGAAGCCGCTACCTCGCTGTACGCCGATGCCCAGGAAATGCTCGCCAAGCTGATCGACGAAAAACTCATCAGCGCCCGTGCGGTGTTCGGCTTCTGGCCGGCCAACCAGGTGCGTGACGATGACATTGAAGTCTATGGCGATGATGGCAAGGCGATTGCCAAGTTGCATCACCTGCGCCAGCAGATTATCAAGACCGATGGCAAGCCGAACTTCTCCCTGGCCGACTTCGTCGCGCCGAAGGACAGCGAAGTCACCGACTACGTGGGCGGCTTCATCACCACCGCCGGCATTGGTGCCGAAGAAGTGGCCAAGGCTTACCAGGACGCTGGCGACGATTACAACTCGATCATGGTCAAGGCGTTGGCCGACCGCTTGGCCGAGGCTTGCGCCGAATGGCTGCACCAGCAGGTCCGTAAAGACTACTGGGGTTACGCCAAGGACGAGACGCTCGACAACGAGGCGTTGATCAAAGAGCAATACACCGGCATCCGCCCTGCCCCGGGCTACCCGGCGTGCCCGGATCACACCGAGAARKCCACGCTGTTCAAACTGCTGGATCCGGAGGCTGAAGAGCTGAAGGCCGGTCGTAGCGGCGTGTTCCTCACCGAGCACTATGCGATGTTCCCGGCGGCGGCGGTCAGTGGCTGGTACTTCGCTCACCCGCAGGCGCAGTACTTTGCCGTGGGCAAGATCGACAAGGACCAGGTGCAAAGCTACACGTCGCGTAAAGGTCAGGAGTTGAGCGTGACCGAGCGTTGGTTGGCGCCAAACCTGGGTTACGACAACTAAGTCAGCTACCTGGCCACAATACTGTGGCCAGCAGTAATCCCCTGTGGGAGCGAGCCTGCTCGCGATAGCGGCTTGACAGTCAATATTGTTTTGACTGAAAGGACCCCATCGCGAGCAGGCTTGCTCCCACAGTTGTTTGTGTCCGCCGTAGGTCTATGCTTATGGCTCATACATACGTGACGAGGGATTTATGGACGATCCAGTCGACAACAAACCGCCGACCTTCTGGCAGATGCTGCACAGCGTCATGGCCGCCGCGTTCGGGGTGCAGAGCGGGAAGAATCGGGCCCGGGACTTCACTCACGGCAAACCGAGTCATTTCGTGATTCTGGGGATTTTATTCACCGCAGTGTTCGCGTTGACCCTGTACGGCATCGTGCAACTGGTGGTGCATCTGGCCGGGGTTTAGCGCATCAACGTTTGCAGGCTGAACGGGTAACGATAGGAAGTTGGCCGCCCCTTGGCCGAAAGTCGACGGAAGTTCACGCCATAGTCCGGCGATGCTCCCAAGGCCAGCAGCTGTTTGGCTTGCGCCTTGTCGATCAGTTGCAGCAGCGGGATCAGCCGTTGGCGGCCGCCATACTGATCGAGATCGACGCCCCGCTCTTCGTCATGCAACTGCACCAGCGCCCAGCCCCCCAAGGTGAAGTGACCGCCCAGCAGCACACTCAGGCGACCGTCGATTATCGCTTGTAACGCAGAGGGAGAAGCGTTGACTGCGCTGAAAAACGCGTCTTTGCCAGGTTGCCCACCGGTCTCTGCAAATGCCTGCATCGCGCCGAAGGCCATTTCGTCGTTGGCTGACCATATCAGCGAGACTTTCGGATAGCGCCGGAACAACATTTTCGCTTGCTCATAGGCGCGGCCACGGGTCCAGCCGCTATAAACCAATTGGCGCAAACGCACTTCAGGGTGCTCGGCCAAGGCGCGCATCATCCCTTGTTCGCGCAGTTGCGCCGTAGGCGTGATTTTCAGACCGGAGAACGCCAGCAACTCAATGGGCTGATCTCGCGAAGCCGGTGGATGCTGGCGGATCAGCTCTTTGAGCATCAGGTAACCGCCCTCCTCGTCGTTAGGCACCAAACTGTCCAGTTGGTCCGCGCGCTCACCTAACAGGGATTGCTGGTTTGGCGTCAACGCGGCATTGACCATGAACAGCTTTACACCGCTGCCTTGGGCCAGACGCACGATTTGCGGGGCGACGTACTGTTCGTTGACGAAAACCAGATAGTCCGGGCGATCAGGCCCTTGCAGCGCCAGACGGGCTTGCGCCACCGTGAGTTCCGGCATGCGCTGAGAATAAAGAATCCGCAGGTCGATGCCCAAATCTCTGGCAGCTGCCTGCATGAATTGCGAGTAACTGAGCCAGAAGGCTTCCTGGGTGGAGCCGGGGCTCAGGAACAGCACCGATTCCGCACGCGCAGCCGGTCCGTAAACCGCGCAAAGCATCAACAGGAAGGTGTAGAAAAACTTCAACATTAACGTCCGAGCCCCCAGAAACTCCGCCGCGCATTATAGCCAGTGAGGTTCCGTAAAACGGCGTTTATTCCGGTTTTTGTCCGACAATCGTCGGAACGGGACCCGGACGGGGTCGGTTATTGATGGCTGACCCAGAATACCGCCGTGCCCACGACCAGGATGATCAGAAACAAGATCGCCCAAGCATCGACCGTACTGTCAGGCTTTGTAGCTTTGGTAGGGTTGCTCATTGCATCGCCTCTTGTCGGTTTTATCGGTGATTGCACAAAGACTCGACCACAGTAAAGACGACGATTGCCCGCATCACAAATAAGGGTTTAGTCATAACGTTTCTTGTTAGTCACTTTGGTTCTTTACATATACTCAAACATCACTTTTGCGCATAACCGCAAACTGGTATCTTGCCCCGGCTCCGTAGGGAGAGCGCGGCCGTGCGCGCAGAATTGCAGAGGTTCTTGGACTGCGGCAAGCACAAAAACGCAGCTGTATCCGAGCGACCCAAGCCTGAGAACAGGACTTATATGTACGTATACGACGAATACGATCAGCGGATCATCGAGGACCGCGTCAAGCAGTTCCGTGATCAGACCCGACGCTATCTGGCAGGGGAGCTGAGCGAAGAAGAATTCCGCCCCCTGCGCCTGCAAAACGGGCTTTATATCCAGCGTTTCGCGCCGATGTTGCGAGTGGCGGTGCCTTACGGCCAACTGACTTCGCGCCAAGTGCGAATGATGGCCAAAATTGCCCGCGACTATGACAAGGGCTATGCCCATATCAGCACCCGGCAGAACGTGCAGTTCAACTGGCCGGCCGTGGAAGACATTCCGGACATTCTCGCTGAACTGGCGACCGTGCAGATGCACGCGATCCAGACCAGCGGCAACTGCCTGCGCAACGTCACCACCGACCAGTTCGCCGGTGTCGCCGCCGATGAATTGATCGATCCGCGCCCATGGTGCGAGATCGTCCGTCAGTGGACCACGTTCCACCCGGAATTCGCCTACCTGCCGCGTAAATTCAAGATCGCTGTCAACGGTTCGACGTCTGACCGTGCCGCCATCGAAGTTCATGACATTGGCCTTGAGCCCGTGCACAACGCCGCAGGCGAACTGGGCTTCCGTGTATTGGTCGGTGGTGGCCTGGGCCGTACGCCAGTAGTGGGCGCGTTCATCAATGAATTCCTGCCGTGGCAAGACCTGTTGAGCTACCTCGACGCCATCCTGCGGGTCTACAACCGCTATGGTCGTCGCGACAACAAGTACAAGGCACGCATCAAGATTCTGGTCAAGGCGCTGACGCCTGAAGTCTTCGCGCAAAAGGTCGACGCGGAAATGGAGCACCTTCGTGGTGGCCAGACCACGCTGACCGAGGCCGAACTGCAGCGTGTTGCCAAGCACTTCGTCGACCCGGACTACAAGGCGCTGGACAACCAAACCGCCGAACTGGCCGAGCTCGACCAGCAGCACCCGGGTTTCGCCCGCTGGCGCACGCGCAATACCCTGGCGCACAAGAAGCCGGGCTATGTGGCCGTAACCCTGTCCCTGAAGCCAACCGGTGTGGCACCGGGCGACATCACCGACAAGCAGCTCGACGCCGTGGCCGACCTGGCCGATCGTTACAGCTACGGTCAACTGCGTACGTCCCACGAACAGAACATCATTCTCGCCGACGTGGAACAGTCCCGACTGTTCGCGATGTGGGGCGAGTTGCGCGAGCAAGGTTTCGCCACGCCGAACATTGGCTTGCTGACCGACATCATCTGCTGCCCGGGCGGTGACTTCTGCTCGCTGGCCAACGCCAAGTCGATCCCGATTGCCGAATCGATCCAGCGTCGTTTCGATGACCTGGACTACCTGTTCGACATCGGCGAACTGGACCTGAACATCTCCGGCTGCATGAACGCCTGTGGTCACCACCACGTCGGCCACATCGGCATCCTCGGGGTGGACAAGAAAGGCGAAGAGTTCTACCAGGTGTCCCTCGGTGGCAGCGCCAGTCGTGACGCCAGCCTGGGTAAAATCCTTGGCCCGTCCTTTGCCCAGGAAGCCATGCCTGACGTGATCGAAAAGCTGATCGACGTGTACATCGAACAACGTACCGAAGACGAGCGTTTCATCGACACCTATCAGCGTATTGGCATCGACCTCTTCAAGGAGCGCGTCTATGCAGCGAATAATTAAGAACAACGAGGTCGTCGATGAAACCTGGCACTTGTTGCCCAAGGACTTCAACATCGACGAGATCAGCAACTGCGATGACCTGATCGTCCCGTTGCAGCTGTGGCGCGAACACAGCCGTATGCTCAAGGCTCGCGATGGCGGCTTGGGTGTGTGGCTGGATGCCGATGAAGAAGCTGAAGAAATCGGCGATGACGTTGATCAGTTCAAAGTCATCGCCCTGAACTTCCCGGCCTTCACCGACGGCCGCAACTACTCCAACGCACGCCTGCTGCGTGACCGTTACGGTTTCAAAGGTGAACTGCGGGCAATTGGCGATATTCTGCGCGACCAGTTGTTCTATCTGCATCGCTGCGGTTTCGATGCGTTTGCAATACGCGCCGACAAAGACCCGTACGAAGCCTTGGAAGGTCTCAAGGACTTCTCGGTGAGCTATCAAGCCGCCACCGACGAGCCGCTGCCGCTGTTCCGTCGCCGCTGATGGTCAAACCTTGAACCCCTTGCGGGGTTCAAGGCTCCCCTCCTGCTTTAAGTTAAAGATTGGCACGCTCCTCCAGTGCCATGAAAGCCGCCATCGGATGATCAAAGCGCCCGCTGCTGCGACTTAATCGATTCCACATTCCCTCAGAAGCATCGGCCTCGTTCAGCAACCGCCAGACTCGCGCCTGTAGCGACAAGTAACTGACCTGAAAGTCAGCCGTCAGACTCAGCCTGTCGATGACGGCTAAAAACCGTGTGCCAGAAGGTTTGCCCGCCAGTCGTTGCCAAAGGGCCTGTCGGGACTGTTGCAACGCTACGTCGTAGTCTCGCAGCCATACAATAGGCGAGCCATAGTTGGCACCGGGCGCGCTGAGCCATAAATTGATTCCTGTTCGCTCTCTATGGCTGACCAGCCGGCGTAGTGTGTCTTCGTCTGTCAGCGGATTCCCCAATAGCAGCACACGATCATCTTCGACTGCCTGGTTTATTACAGCAGACGGTATCCGGGTTATTTGGTTATCCCGTAAATCGAGAGACGTCAGATAGGGCTCATCCTTGATACCGATCGGGCATCGGGTGATTTGAGTATTTCTCAGGTTGAGCTGACGCAGATCGTTCATGCCCATCACCAGCGGTGGCACACCCAAAGGGTTATCGCTCAAGTCCAACGTTTGCAGATGGGTCAGGTCACGCAGTTGTGAAGCGGCACTGTCGGTGAATACCAACTCGGTTGCTCGCAGGTTCAGAGTGCGAAGATGTGTCAATTGACCGATTGCCAGCGGCAAAGAGCGACCCATATCACCGCCCACGAAGAAATGACGCAAGTCCACGCTTTCCAGATTCAATATCTCGAGGTTTGGAAAGCGCTCGAGAAACCCGTTCAAACTATCCTGCTCAGTCAGGTGGAAGCCACGCATCAATAGCTCGGTCACATCGTCGAAATTGACATTCAATGCGGGCAATCGGTGATAGTTCTCAAAGTTCATATCCAGCGTGACAGGTAGAGCCCCTACACGCTTGTGCCAGATGGCGACCAGCTCTTCGGCGAGTTCACTCCTTAGGGCGCGTTCGTCTTGCCGCTCATCCATCACGAGTTGGACGTTGTACATTGCGATCTGTGCCGGGCTCAAATCCTCCGCCGCTGCATCGCCCACGACCAGAAAGGGAAGGTCCATGTCATCAACATCATCGGCGACCCGAGCTATCCAACTGCTCAAATCGGTGTGGAGTTGTTGCAATTGCTGGTTCAACCCATCGATATAGACCTGAGCGTTATTGCCCACGCGTTGCAGTACTTCATCAGCCTGCGCAGAGGTGAAGTTGGGGTAAATATCCTTGAGCTGCAACCTCATCATCTCGCGGGTCATGGCTTGGCCTTGAGGCGTCGACGGGTAACCTCCGCCGCGCAATCCCTGAGGCTCAAATGTCAGTCCGCTGTCCATCCTTTGCAACCCGAGCAGGGTTTGCGAACGAGGCAGCGCCACCGCGTCGACCTTGAGCCGCAATTCATTGGCGGGATCATCAGACGTCAGGTGTAACGCAGAGCGTTCGTCCTTGGACAGGATGGCGAGGACAGCCTCGTAGAAGTCCGATGGCAAGGCCGGGGGCTGATAGCAATCTTCTGCCCTGACGAGGATTCGAGTGTTAGCAGCATCGAGTGGACCGCAGCTGTCCAGAACCCGCCCGGAAGGCGAATGGTCAAGAATGTTTATCCGAAGATTTTTGGGCCATCCAGGTACATTCTGAAGGGAGTGCAACGCCAACGCGTCCGTCTCGGCATTGGCGACCGACCCAAGGTAAAGGCCTTCGTAGGCACGATTCACGCGCACATGCTGCTGGTACTGACGGGCCTTGCTGTCCAGGCGCTTGAACACTTGCTTGACCTCGCTGACGTCGGGCGTCGCGCGGATGTCTACGCCGTAGCGGTCGAGCATTTGCTCAATGGCGCTTTTGGGAAGCCCCGGGTATTGACGCTGAAACAGCTGGACCCATTTATGCTCCGATTGCTGCAGCGCGGCGTAACGGCTATTGAATAATCCGGTTTGACCGACCGGCCCCAGTTCCTGATCGAGCTTGAAGCGGCTGATCGTGTCAGCCAGCAATGGCGTCGGTGGCCGGCCGGCGTTCATCAAGCGCAGCATGTCGTCGTCTACTGCGCTGACCTTGCCGATCTGCGCCAGGACTTCATCGCTGAATGACGCGACCGAGGGGCCGATGCCGCGGATCAGCTCCAGCCGCGATAGCCTGGAAGGCGCTGCCACACTGTCCTCGGCCGGCGTTACGAGGGCGACGTGTTCACTTGGCCCAAGTGCTTTGGCCTCAGCCCTTCCAACGCTAACATCCGCCCCTGCGCCTGCCAGCGGCAGCGCATTGAGCAAGCCAAACACCGTGCGCGTTACGCCCTCTTTGCGCTGGCCCGGCGTTTCACCGTTCACGGCCTGATCCAGCCCGTAACCGGCGTCGATGAGCCCGGCTAGCGCCAATACGCCTTCTCCCCCCGGTACAAACAGTGCCAGCGGCCCAAACTGGTTTATCCATTGCACGAGCGGCTCAATTACTGTGCTCAAATTGTCACGGTTGACTTGCGCGTCGTTTCGAATGGTTTTGACGCTCCCCCAAGCCGCCTGCTTCATGGTCAATACCAACTGTGCAAACGGATCGGTCGCAGGGGCTTGATCGTCGAAACCGACGTACTCGGCGGGATCCCAATAACCATCATTGTTGAAGAAGCCGGCATTGTTCGTCAGCCAGTGCTTTTGGGGGTAAATCGCCATGCCGTCCAACGCCGTCAGCACACCTGCGTGGAAGGTGCCGTCTTGTCGATCATCTTCGATAAAGTGAGAAGCCAGGGCCTGCTTCGTGGAACTGGCGTTGCTCTGCTTCACCACCCATTGGTGCAACTGCGAAACGTCGGCGAAATCGTGCAGTGGTGAAGAATTGCCCGGGACGTACATCAACACCCTGGGGCTGGCGGCGACACGAAAGGTCCAGATGTCGGTCGCGGTGTAGCGATACAGCTTAAATCGGCTCGCCGTGACCGTGGGTGGTATAAGGGTGGGTGCTTGCAGCGATTCGATCGTCAGCGTTTCCCATGCCTGATCCACCGGCAATCCTGCTGCCTTTATCGCGAGCTTCAGGCCATCTTCACTCAGGCGTTGTTCATGTCGCTGCAACCAGGCGGTCATGACAAATGCCGCTTTGACCGATGTCCTCAACGCATAGGGTGGCGGCGCAATGATCGTCTCGTCAGACGACCAGGCCTGATAGAGATACGCCTTGTACAAACCCTGCAAATCCAGTTCCCAGACCCATTTCTTGAAGTCTGCGGGTTTTAAGGTGATCTGCGTCGATGGCCCGTAGGTTTGCGGGGTCGTTTGGCGATAAATGCCTTCATAGGTCTGGTGGTTGCCGCTGCCATGGTCAGCGAACTCGTCGACATGCTGCACGATTCGAATGGAAGGCCCGAGGTCCGGCGGGGTGTACAGGCCAAACGCGGTTTCCGCGAAACGTCCGTCACCCACGGTTTGATAGTTGGAAAGCAGCGCTTGCAGCAGCGATTGCGAACTCGCCACTTGCCCTTGGTGAATGCCGTTCTGTGCGGGATGGCCCTTGTAGTCGTAATCGAGCGTGACCAGCAAGGCCGTCTGCGGATCGATATCCGCCCCCCACTTCTCCTTGATCAAGCGGGCACCAAATTGACCAGGGGTTTGCGGCAGGGCGATGTTCACGGCGGCGTTGAGCTCGTCGCGCATACGTAGCGGGCCGGCGACGTTGTCTTGATGGAGGTCGGTCATGTGCATTCCATTGCGAGCATTTGGAACATCACCCTACCCCCCCCGCCATTCAATCGGATGCAGGAACGGGTCGACAGCCGTCTTAGGAAATTTCGCAAGTTGAGGCAGGAATGTGAACGGAGCTGAAGCTCCCTCTCCCCCACAAAAAAAGAAACCGGGACATGAGCCCCGGTTTCTTCTTCAAAACGATGATGCGCTGGCGATTACCAGAAGCGTTGCTGGGTCAACCGGCTCCACCAAGTCAGCAAAACGCGATCGACCGAACCGCTGGCCGCCATGCCAATACGCTCTTGCAGGCTTTTTCGCTCGGCGTAGTGCAGGTGAAAGAGCTCGGCATTTTTTGCCCGGTCGGCGAGGTATTCATCACTGGTTTTGAGTTCGTCGACCAGTTGTTTGTCGAGGGCGGCGACACCGAGCCAGATTTCACCGGTGGCCACTTCATCGATGGCCAATTGCGGGCGATAACGCGAGACGAAGTTCTTGAACAGCTGATGAGTGATGTCCAGGTCTTCCTGGAACTTCTCGCGACCCTTTTCGGTGTTTTCGCCAAACACGGTCAGGGTGCGTTTGTATTCGCCGGCCGTCAGCACTTCGAAATCGATGTCGTGTTTTTTCAGCAAGCGATTGACGTTGGGCAGTTGCGCCACCACACCGATCGAGCCGAGGATCGCAAACGGCGCGCTGATGATCTTCTCGCCGATGCACGCCATCATGTAGCCGCCGCTGGCCGCAACCTTGTCGATGCAGATGGTCAATGGCACGCCCGCATTGCGGATGCGCGCCAGTTGCGAGGACGCCAGGCCGTAGCTGTGAACCATGCCGCCACCGCTTTCCAGACGCAGCACCACTTCATCCTTGGGTGTAGCCAGCGTCAGCAGCGCAGTAATTTCGTGACGCAGGTTCTCGGTGGCCGAGGCTTTGATGTCGCCATCGAAATCCAGCACGAACACGCGTTGTTTGGTCTCGTGGGTTTTCTTTTGCTTTTTCTCGGATTTAGCCTGGGACTTGCGCAAGGCCTTGAGCTGGTCCTTGTCGAGCAAGGTTTGCTCCAGGCGTTCGCGCAGCCCTTTGTAGAAATCATTTAGTTTGCTGACTTGCAACTGGCCGGCCGACTTGCGTCGGCCTTTGCTGCGCAATGCCGCAAAACTGGCCAGGACCACCAGAATGGCGATCACCAGTGTCACAGTCTTGGCCAGAAAGCTGGCGTACTCGGACAAAAACTCCACAGTGACTCCTTCATAACGATGCGCGGCTTAAACACGCGCGGGATGTGTTCAGCATACCCATGCGCCAGCCCGGCGACCAGCCGTGAAAGCTCCGGCAGCAGCCCTGCAGCAGCCATTTCAAACAAGCGTATGTTTTTTCATTGACAGCTCACTGCCATCCTCATAACCTCGCCAAACCTTCAACGTACCGGGACGACGCGGACGTGGGCAGTATCTATTTGATTCGACATGGCCAGGCCTCCTTTGGTGCAGACGACTATGACGTCCTGTCGCCGACCGGTATTCGCCAGGCAGAAATCCTCGGCCAGTACCTGGCCGAACTGGGTATCAGCTTCGATCGCTGCCTCTCGGGTGACCTGCGCCGTCAGCAACATACCGCCAATAGCGCGCTGGAACAGTATGCCGCCGTGGGCCTGCCGGTGCCGCCCCTTGAAATTGACCGCGCCTTCAATGAGTTCGACGCCGACGCGGTGATCCGCGCGCTGCTGCCGGCCATGCTCGACGATGAGCCTGAAGCCTTGGACATCCTGCGCAACGCTGCGCAAAACCGCGCCGAATTCCAGCGCATCTTTGCCCTGATCATCGAACGCTGGCTCGCCGGCACCTATGACACACCGGGCCTGGAAAGCTGGCTGGGCTTTGTCGAACGTGTGCAGGGCGGCCTGCAGCGAATCCTGGACAGCGCCGACAACACCCAGAAAATCGCCGTGTTTACCTCCGGCGGCACCATCACCGCCCTGCTCCACCTCATTACACAAATGCCTGCCAGGCAGGCATTTGAGCTGAACTGGCAAATCGTCAACACCTCGCTCAACCACCTGAAGTTTCGTGGTCGCGAGGTGGCACTGGCTTCCTTCAACAGTCATGCACACCTGCAACTGCTGAAGGCCCCGGAACTCATCACGTTTCGCTGAGTCCGGATTATTGTGACCCTGGCTGTAATCACCCAGCTCTAATTACCCAAGAAAGGATCGAACCATGACCTCCGTAGCTGATGCCGTACAAGCAATGAAAGCCAAGTTCAACCCAGCCGCTGCTGCCGGTCTGGACCTGGTATTCGGTTTCCGCATCGACGAAGAAAAGAACTTTTCGTTGATCGTCAAAGACAGCACCTGCGAGCTGCAAGAAGGCGTGAACCCTGACGCCCAGGTTACTCTGGTGATGGACGGCGAAACCCTGCAAGGCATCGTTGACGGTTCGACCGACGGCATGCAAGCGTTCATGGGCGGCAAACTGCGCGCTGAAGGCGACATGATGCTGGCGATGAAACTGTCCGAGCTGTTCCCAAGCTAAGACGGCGGTTCCCGGCCTTCGGGAACCAGTCTGGCTATCAACGAATCCCGCCCCTTGTGGCGGGATTCGTCGTTTTCGCCCTCGGAAAACGCCCCGCTGCGGATTCACCGTCTATATTCCTTCTGGCCGCATGCGTCAGAGATCGGCTGTTTGCCCCCGACTGATTTTACGCGGAGCGCGGCCATGAGCCCGCCTGACGACCCTGACGGTTTTAACCGCCGACGTGTACTCCAAGGCCTTTCGGCTGGTGCTGTCGGTGTTTGGATCAGCCCGCTATTCGCAGGGAGTAAGACCATGCCCGATATCCCGGCCGACCTCATTCTGTACAACGGACGCCTGCACACCGTTGATCGTAAAAAACCCCAGGCCAGCGCTGTTGCGATCAAGGACGGTCGCTTTGTGGTGGTCGGCAGCGATGCCCAGGCCATGGCCCTGCAAGGCCCCGGTACGCAAATCGTCGACCTGCACGGTCGCACGGTGATTCCCGGCCTCAATGACTCGCACTTGCATTTGATCCGGGGCGGCCTCAATTACAACCTTGAACTGCGCTGGGAAGGCGTGCCGTCGCTGGTCGATGCCTTGCGCATGCTCAAGGACCAGGCCGATCGCACCCCCACACCACAATGGGTCCGGGTGGTCGGGGGCTGGAACGAGTTCCAGTTTGCCGAGAAACGCATGCCGACCCTCGATGAACTGAACAAAGCAGCGCCGGACACCCCGGTGTTCGTCCTGCACCTCTACGACCGCGCCCTGCTCAACCGCGCCGCCCTGAGGGTGGTCGGTTACGCCCGCGACACGCCGAACCCACCTGGCGGCGAAATCCAGCGCGATGCCAATGGCGATCCCACCGGCATGCTGATCGCCCGGCCGAACGCGATGATTCTCTACTCGACCCTGGCCAAGGGGCCCAAATTACCGCTGGAGTACCAGGTCAACTCAACCCGTCAGTTCATGCGCGAACTCAATCGCCTTGGCATCACCAGCGCTATCGATGCCGGTGGCGGTTATCAGAACTATCCCGACGACTATCAAGTCATCCAGCAACTGGCCAAAGACCAACAACTCACGGTACGCATCGCGTACAACCTGTTCACCCAAAAACCCAAGGAAGAATTGACCGACTTCAAAAACTGGACCAGTACTTCTCGCTACGGCCAGGGCGACGATTTCCTGCGGCACAACGGTGCCGGGGAAATGCTGGTGTTCTCGGCGGCGGACTTCGAAGACTTCCTCGAACCGCGCCCGGACCTGCCGCAAACCATGGAGCAGGAACTGGAACCGGTGGTCCGGCATCTGGTGGAACAGCGCTGGCCGTTCCGTTTGCACGCGACGTACAACGAATCCATCAGCCGCATGCTCGACGTGTTCGAGAAGGTTAATCGCGACATTCCGTTTAACGGTCTGCCGTGGTTTTTCGACCACGCCGAAACAATTACGCCGCAGAACATCGAACGGGTAAAAGCCTTGGGCGGCGGCATTGCAATTCAGGACCGAATGGCGTTTCAGGGCGAGTATTTCGTCGATCGCTACGGTGCTAAAGCGGCCGAACACACACCACCCATCGCCCGCATGTTGGCCGAGGGCCTTCCGGTTGGCGCCGGCACCGACGCCACGCGCGTATCAAGCTACAACCCCTGGACCTCGATGTATTGGCTGGTCAGCGGCCGCACTGTCGGCGGACTGGAGCTGTACCCGCAAGGCTTGAGCCGCGATACGGCCCTGGAGCTCTTCACCCACGGCAGCGCCTGGTTCTCCTCCGAACAAGGCAAGAAGGGTCAAATCAAAGTCGGGCAATTGGCGGATTTGATTGCACTGTCGGCGGACTATTTCCACATCGAAGATGAGGCGATCAAATGGATCGAGTCGGTGCTGACCATTGTCGACGGCAAAATTGTTCATGCCACCAGCGAGTTCGAAAAACTCGGGCCGCCACCGGTTCCTGTGGTGCCTGAATGGTCGCCGGTCACCAAGGTGCCAGGGCACTGGAAACATCTGGCACCGATGACAGCGCAGGTGCATCAATGCGCAGGCGCTTGCGCGGTGCATGCGCACAGCCATGAGCGGGCGCGACTGTCCTCCGCGCCAGTCAGTGACTTTCAGGGTTTCTGGGGCGCGTTTGGCTGTTCATGTTTTGCGTTTTGAACAATGACCAGCAAACACCGCCTCTCCTGTAGGAGCGAGCCTG
>NZ_JBFUIH010000025.1:0-92735 GCF_056401975.1 Pseudomonas sp. P4_C8
CTTTTGTTCCCGCTAGCGTCGAGCCTGCACGTTCTTTCCTGACCTGCTCGACCCAGCGGCGCAACGCAGTAGGGCCGATATCGAAGTTGGCGCAGACCTCAAGAATGGGCTGGTCTTCATCAAGCACCATGCTTGCAGCATTGAGCTTGAACTCGCTGGAATAGGACTTTCGCATCATCATGCACACCTTAGATTTGGGCGCCATCATAGCGCCCTATTGATGTGTCCAATTTCATTAGGCCAGATCAGGCTCACTCCTACAAGGGGTCTTCAGTGAACATGGGGGTTTGTGTTCAGGCACAAAAAAGGCGACCTGCTCAGGTCGCCTTTTTCGTTCGGCTCAGAAATTACTGCCCGGTGTAAATCTGATCAAAGATCCCGCCATCATTGAAGTGGGTCTTCTGCACCGTACGCCAGTCACCGAAGGTCTTCTCTACCGACAGAAAATCCACTTTCGGGAAACGATCGGTGTACTTGGCCAATACCGCCGGATCACGCGGACGCAGGTAATTTGCCGCCGCAATCTCCTGACCTTCCGGCGACCACAGGTATTTCAAGTATTCCTCGGCCGCAGCACGAGTGCCTTTCTTGTCGACCACTTTGTCGACCACCGACACCGGTGGCTCGGCTTCAGCGGATACGCTTGGGTAGATCACTTCAAACTGGTCACGACCAAACTCGCGGGCAATCATTTCCGCTTCGTTTTCGAAGGTCACCAGCACGTCGCCGATCTGGTTGGTCATGAAGGTAGTGGTGGCCGCGCGACCACCGGTATCCAGTACCGGGGCTTGTTTGAACAGCTTGCCGACGAAGTCTTTGGCCTTGTTCTCATCACCGCCATTCTTCAGCACATAGCCCCAGGCCGACAGGTAGGTGTAGCGACCGTTACCTGAGGTTTTCGGGTTCGGCACGATCACCTGAACGCCGTCTTTCAGCAGATCGGGCCAGTCTTTCAGGGCTTTCGGGTTGCCTTTGCGGACGATGAATACCGTGGCCGAGGTAAACGGTGCGCTGTTGTTCGGCAGGCGCGTGACCCAGTTCTCCGGCACCAATTTGCCGTTATCCGCCAGGGCGTTGATGTCGGTGGCCATGTTCATGGTGATGACGTCAGCCGGCAGGCCGTCGATCACCGAACGCGCCTGTTTGCTGGAACCGCCGAAGGACATCTGCAGGATGATGTTTTCGTTGTGCTCGGCTTGCCAGTGTTTCTGGAAGGCAGTGTTGTAGTCCTTGTAGAAATCGCGCATCACGTCGTAGGAAACGTTGAGCAGGGTCGGGGCGGCCTGAGCCATGCTGGTCAATGCCAGGCCAGCGGCCAGAAGTGAGGCGCCAAAGAGTTTTTTCACTGCGCAGTCCTTGTTCTAAATTAAAAGTGAGGCAATTTGCCAGCGACTATAGCCGCGCGCGCATAGGCCTTTAAAGATTAAAAAGCTCTTTGCTTATTCCAGTTTCTTAAACAGTGCGTTGCCGCATCGCGAGCAAAATGCCGCGCCGTGTTCGTGGCTGTTTTTCTTGCACACCGGGCAATCGTGTTGCAGCTGTTCACCGCGCATGGCGTTGGCCAGTTCGGCGGTGAAAATCCCGGTGGGCACGGCGATGATCGAGTAACCGGTGATCATCACCAGCGACGAAATTACCTGACCCAACGGCGTCTTCGGCACGATGTCGCCGAAGCCCACAGTGGTCAGCGTGACGATCGCCCAATAGATGCCTTTGGGAATGCTGGTGAAGCCGTGTTCCGGACCTTCGATCACGTACATCAGTGTGCCGAACACCGTGACCAGGGTGCTGACGCTGACCAGAAACACTACGATTTTCTGTTTGCTGCCGCGCAACGCCGACATCAAGTAGTTGGCTTGCTTGAGGTATGGGCTGAGCTTGAGCACGCGGAAAATCCGCAGCATCCGAATGATCCGGATGATCAGCAGGTACTGCGCATCGGCGTAATACAGCGCGAGGATGCCGGGCACGATGGCCAGCAAATCCACCAGCCCATAGAAGCTGAACGCGTAGCGCCACGGCTTGGGTGAGCAATACAACCGCAGAATGTATTCGACAGCGAAGACGAAGGTGAAACCCCACTCGATATAGGCCAGCACATCGGCGTAGTTCTGGTGAATGGAATCGATGCTGTCGAGCATCACGATGATGATGCTGGCGAGAATGATCAACAGCAGGGTGCCGTCGAAACGCCGCCCCGCCTTGGTGTCGCTCTGGAAAATCATGACGTAAAGGTCTTCACGCCAATTTTTGCTGCTGTCCATGGAAAACGCCTGAACCGGGAATCAGCGCAGCCTAGGTTGATTCTCCCCAGGAGCGCAAGGCGCACTGGCCCCCGTCGCTTTGCCGAACACTTGAGCAGCCGTACGGGTCAGCCAGCAGGCGAGGATGAATGGCGCGGTCAGCGTGGGCAGACCGATAGCGGCAAACATCGGCGTCAGCAGCAGCGCTAGTGCAATGCCCACCAGTGGCAGCCATGGCTGCTGGCGCTGCGAGCTGAAGGCGAGGGCAGCGAGCACGGCGTTATAGCCACCGAGGCCGAGCAGGCCGGTGTAGAAGTCGTGGTGTAGCAGGCTCCAACCCATGCCCGCAATAGACGCCAACAACGCCCAGCAGAATGCGCGACGATCAGCGATCAGCAAACCGGCGGCAATCAACGCACCGGCCAGCGGATGACCGAGGAACATCACTTGGCCGAGACCTTTGAGTGGTGCGGCGAGCATGTTCAGCGTGTTGATCTCGATCAAATGCGCCTTGGTCGAGGGTGTGGCGAAACACAGCAGCAACCAGCTCAGCCCCACGAAGGGCGCGGTGTAGGCGGGCAGGTATTGGCTAAGCCGGGCACGCTTGAGCCACTGTTGAGTGAACATCGCGCTCAGGCCGCCGCAGGCAATGATCACCAGCGGCAGCACGGCGGACCACGGGAAATACAGACTCAGCAACAAGCCGAGCAAAACCCCGTTGTAACTGAACAGCCCGGCCTGGCGATCGGCCTTGGCATAGCCGCGACGTTGCGCGGTAAGCAACCCGGCGACACCGCCCAGCAGCGCACCGCCGAGCAGCACCGGCGCGGTAAACAGAATGGCCAACAGGCACAGCAGACCACACAGCGGATGGCGCTGGAGGAAAATCTGACTGAAACCGTTGAGCAGGGCAGTCGCCCAGTCGGGGCAGTGGGTGTTGAAGTGATTGGCAGGCATTATTTTTCTGTGTGTCAAAGTGACCGAGTCGCTCGCATCGCTGGCAAGTCAGCTCCTACAAAGGCAATGCAATTCCTGTAGGAGCTGGCTTGCCAGCGAAGGGGCCAGTACAGGCGCTAAATCAATGTCTCAATGCGCAATGAGTTAGTCGACCCCGGCTGCCCAAACGGCACACCCGCGGTGATCAATAAGGTGTCGCCACGCTTGGCCATGCCTTGGGCCTGGGCAATCTCCAGCGCCGTCGAGCACACTTCATCCACTTGTCGCAGCCGATCATTGACCACCGAGTGCACGCCCCACGCCACGGTCAGGCGACGAGCGGTTTGACGGTTTGGAGTCAGGTTGAGAATCGGCACCGTCGGCCGCTCCCGAGCCGCGCGCAAACTCGACGTGCCGGACTCGCTGTAGTTCACCAGCACCGCCACCGGCAGCACATTGCTGATGCGACGAATCGCACAGCTGATCGCGTCGGAAACCGTCGCTTCGGCTTTCGGCCGGCTCACGTCCAGTTGCGTCTGATAGTCCGGGCCGTTTTCCACCTGGCGGATGATTTTGCTCATCATCTGCACGGCTTCCAGCGGGTATTCGCCGGAGGCAGTTTCGGCCGATAGCATCACCGCATCCGCACCTTCGGCCACGGCGTTGGCCACGTCGGTGACCTCGGCGCGGGTCGGGGCCGGAGAAAAACGCATCGACTCCAGCATCTGCGTCGCCACCACCACCGGTTTGCCGAGTTGGCGGCAGATGCTGATGATGTTTTTCTGAATCTGCGGGACGCTTTCGGCGGGCACTTCCACGCCCAAGTCACCGCGGGCGACCATGATCGCGTCGCTCAATTCAGCGATTTCGCGAAGCTGAGTCACCGCCGATGGCTTCTCGATTTTTGCCATCAAAAACGCTTTGTCGCCGATCAGTTCGCGGGCTTCGCGAATATCTTCCGGACGTTGCACAAACGACAACGCGACCCAGTCCACACCCAACTCCAGACCGAAGCTCAAATCACGGCGATCCTTGGCGGTCAGCGGGCTCAGTTCCAGCACCGCTTGCGGCACGTTCACGCCTTTACGGTCCGACAGTTCACCGCCGTTGAGCACGGTGGTGTCGATGGCGTCGGAGTACTTGGTGACCACGCGCAGACGCAGCTTGCCGTCGTCCAGCAGCAGGTCCATGCCCGGCTCCAGCGCCGCGATGATTTCCGGGTGAGGCAGGTTAACGCGGCGCTCGTCACCCGGCGTCGGGTCCAGGTCCAGGCGCAAGGCCTGACCGCGATGCAGTTGCACCTTGCCTTCGGCGAACTTGCCGACCCGCAGTTTCGGGCCTTGCAGGTCCATCAGAATGCCCAGTGGGTAATTCAGTTGGCGCTCGACTTCACGAATCCACTGGTAGCGCTGAGCGTGGTCGGCGTGATCACCGTGGCTGAAGTTCAGGCGGAAAATGTTGACCCCTGCCTGCACCAGTTCGCGGATGTCGTCGATCCCGTCGGTGGCAGGGCCGAGGGTGGCGAGGATTTTAACCTTCTTGTCAGGCGTCATGTTTAGGGCTCTCGAGAATCAGGATGGCGCGGAAGTCGTTGACGTTGGTGCGGGTCGGCTCGGTGACGATCAGGGCATCCAGCGCCTCGAAATAGCCGTAGCCATTGTTGTTGTCGAGTTCATCGCTGGCGCTCAGACCGAGGGCGGCGGCGCGGGCGTAGCTGTCCGGGGTCATGAATGCGCCGGCGTTGTCTTCGGAGCCGTCGATGCCATCGGTGTCACCGGCCAGGGCGTAGACGCCGGGCAGGCCTTTGAGGCTGTCGGTCAGACTCAGCAGGAATTCGGCATTGCGCCCGCCACGGCCATTGCCGCGCACGGTCACCGTGGTTTCACCGCCCGACAGAATCACGCACGGCGCCGCCAATGGCTGACCGTGCAGGACCACTTGCCGCGCGATACCGGCGTGAACCTTGGCCACTTCACGGGATTCGCCTTCCAGATCGCCGAGGATCAGCGGGCTGAAACCGGCCTGCCGCGCCTTCACTGCTGCCGCTTCAAGCGACTGCTGTGGACGGGCGATCAACTGGAAATGACTGCGTGCGAGGCTCGGATCGCCGGGTTTGACCGTCTCCGATTCAGGGCTTTGCAGCCAGTTGCGCACCGAGGCCGGGACTTCGATGCCATAGCGCTTGAGGATCGCCAGCGCTTCGGCGCAGGTGCTTGGGTCGGCCACGGTCGGGCCGGAGGCGATGACCGTGGCGAGGTCGCCCGGCACATCGGAAATCGCGTAGGTATACACAGTGGCCGGCCAGCAGGCTTTGCCCAGGCGGCCGCCCTTGATCGCCGAGAGGTGCTTGCGTACGCAGTTCATCTCGCCGATGGTCGCGCCGGATTTGAGCAGCGCTTTGTTGATTGATTGCTTGTCGGCCAGGGTGATTCCCGCCGCCGGCAGCGCCAGCAACGCGGAGCCGCCGCCCGAGAGCAGGAAGATCACGCGGTCGTCTTCGGTCAGGTTGCTGACCAGTTCAAAAACACGCTTGGCGACGGCCTGACCGGCCGCGTCCGGCACCGGATGGGCCGCTTCGACCACTTCGATTTTTTCGCACGGGGCGCCGTGACCGTAACGCGTCACCACCAACCCGCTCACTTCACCCTGCCAGCAACGCTCGACCACCTGAGCCATGGCGGCTGCGGCTTTGCCGGCGCCGATGACGATCACCCGACCGCTGCGATCTTTGGGCAAATAGGCTTCAAGGACTTGCTGCGGATGGGCGGCGTCGATGGCTGTGGCGAACAGTTCGCGCAGGAATTGTTGCGGATCGACCGACATGGCGGGCTCCCGGAATTCTTGTTTTTGGGGTTGAAAATGAATCCGTGTCGCCTGGATCGCTGGCAAGCCAGCTCCTACAGATCGGCGCACGTCCTTGTAGGAGCTGGCTTGCCAGCGATCCAGACGCCTCGGTGTGTCAGGCAGACCGCGTTTAGGCAATCGCCGGCAAGCCGGCTCCTACAGGGTGTGTGGCGTTATTTATCGCGAATCGAGAAATTCGCCATGTGTTCCAGGCCCTTGATCAGCGCCGAGTGGTCCCAGTTGCTGCCACCGATGGCCGCGCAGGTGCTGAACACTTGCTGGGTGTTGGCGGTGTTCGGCAGGTTGATGTTCAGTTCCTTGGCACCTTGCAGGGCCAAGTTCAGGTCCTTCTGGTGCAGGCTGATGCGGAAGCCCGGATCGAAGGTGCCTTTAATCATGCGCTCGCCGTGTACTTCGAGGATCTTCGACGAAGCGAAACCGCCCATCAGTGCTTCACGCACCTTGGCTGGATCGGCACCGTTTTTCGAGGCGAACAGCAGGGCTTCGGCCACCGCCTGGATGTTCAGCGCAACGATGATCTGGTTCGCCACTTTCGCGGTTTGACCGTCGCCGTTACCACCGACCAGGGTGATGTTCTTGCCCATCGCCTGGAACAGCGGCAGGGCGCGTTCGAAGGCATCGGCATCGCCGCCGACCATGATGCTCAGGCTCGCAGCCTTGGCACCGACTTCGCCGCCAGACACTGGCGCGTCGAGGTACTGCGCGCCTTTTTCATTGATCCTGGCCGCAAACGCTTTGGTGGCAGTGGGCGAGATCGAGCTCATGTCGATGACGATTTTGCCTTTGCCCACGCCGGCTGCAACGCCGTCGGCGCGGAACAGCACGTCATCGACCTGTGGGGTATCCGGCACCATGACGATGATGAATTCGGCTTCTTGCGCGACTTCTTTCGGGTTGGCCAGGGCGACGGCGCCAGCGGCAATCAGGTCAGCAGGCGCGGGGTCGTGGTGCGCCGACAGGAACAGGCTGTGACCGGCTTTCTGCAGGTTCAACGCCATTGGGTGGCCCATGATGCCGGTGCCGATAAATCCGATTTTAGCCATGACAAATTCCTCTTGTTTTTATTGCTGCTTCAAGCAAATAGGGGAGCACTGCTTTTGTAGGAGCCGGCTTGCCGGCGAAGAGGCCATCACCTCCTGCCTCGTTAATTGGCAGTGACATTGCCTTCGCTGGCAAGCCAGCTCCTACGGGGATCTGTGTTAGATCGCGTTGTGGGTTTTCAGCCAGCCCAGCCCTGCTTCAGTGGTGGTCAGCGGCTTGTATTCGCAACCCACCCACCCCTGATAACCGATGCGGTCCAGGTGTTCGAACAGGAAGCGGTAGTTGATTTCACCGGTGCCCGGTTCGTTGCGCCCTGGGTTGTCGGCCAACTGGATGTGGTTGATCTCGCCCAGGTGCGCGGCCATGGTGCGGGCCAGGTCGCCTTCCATGATTTGCATGTGGTAGATGTCGTATTGCAGGAACAGGTTGGCGCTGCCGACCTGTTCGCGAATCGACAGGGCTTGCGCGGTGTTGTTCAGGTAGAAACCCGGGATGTCGCGGGTGTTGATCGCTTCCATCACCAGTTTGATGCCCGCCGCTTGCAGCTTGTCGGCCGCGTACTTGAGGTTGGCGACGAAGGTTTTTTCCACGGTGGCATCGTCGACGCCTTGTGGACGAATACCGGCCAGGCAGTTGACCTGGGTGTTACCCAGCACTTGGGCGTAAGCAATCGCCAGATCGACACCGGCGCGGAACTCTTCAACCCGGTCCGGCAGGCACGCGATACCGCGTTCGCCCTTGGCCCAGTCACCGGCCGGCAGGTTGAACAGCACTTGGGTCAGACCGTTGGCATCAAGCTTGGCTTTGATGTCGGCGGAGCTGAAGTCGTAGGGGAACAGGTACTCGACACCACTGAAACCGGCCTTGGCGGCCGCTTCGAAACGGGCAAGAAAATCCTGCTCAGTGAACAGCATGGACAGGTTGGCTGCGAAACGCGGCATGGTGGTCTCCTGTTAAAAATAGGTACCTGTAGCAGCTGCCGAGGTACGAGGCTGCGTTGGGCTGCGAAGCGGCCCCCGACGGCGGTCCTGCGGACACGCAACGCAGCCTCGTGCCTCGACAGCTGCTACAGGTTTCAGGTCATCTTAATCAAGCAACGAAATCGCGGTGGGTGCGTCGTTGCCGACCAGCGCCAGATCTTCGAATTCGTTGATGGCGTTGATCTCGGTGCCCATGGAAATGTTGGTCACGCGCTCCAGAATAATCTCGACGATCACCGGCACCTTGAACTCTTCGATCAGTTCCTGAGCCTTGCGCAGGGCAGGTTGAATCTGATCCGGTTCAAACACACGCAGTGCCTTGCAGCCGAGACCTTCGGCCACCGCGACGTGATCGACACCGTAACCGTTGAGTTCCGGAGCGTTCAGGTTGTCGAAGGACAGTTGCACGCAGTAGTCCATGTCGAAACCGCGCTGAGCCTGACGAATCAATCCCAGGTACGAATTGTTTACCACAACGTGGATGTACGGCAGTTTGAACTGCGCGCCCACTGCCAATTCTTCGATCATGAACTGGAAATCATAGTCGCCCGACAGCGCCACGACCTTACGGGTCGGATCGGCCTTGACCACGCCCAGTGCCGCCGGAATGGTCCAGCCCAAGGGACCTGCCTGACCGCAGTTGATCCAGTGACGCGGTTTGTAGACGTGCAGGAATTGCGCGCCGGCAATCTGCGACAGACCGATGGTGCTGACGTAGCAGGTGTCTTTACCGAACACCTGGTTCATCTCTTCATAGACGCGCTGCGGCTTGACCGGCACGTTGTCAAAGTGAGTCTTGCGGTGCAGGCTGGCTTTGCGCTGCTGGCAGTCTTGCAGCCAGGCACTGCGGTTTTTCAGCTTGCCGGCGGCTTGCCATTCACGAGCGACTTCGATGAACACGGTCAGCGCGGCAGCAGCGTCGGAGACGATGCCCAGGTCCGGGTTGAACACGCGGCCGATCTGGGTCGGTTCGATATCAACGTGAATGAACTTGCGACCTTCGGTGTACACGTCGATCGAGCCGGTATGGCGGTTAGCCCAACGGTTGCCGACGCCCAACACCACGTCGGATTTGAGCATCGTCGCGTTGCCGTAGCGGTGCGAGGTTTGCAGACCGACCATGCCCACCATCAATGGGTGATCGTCCGGGATGGTGCCCCAGCCCATCAGGGTCGGAATGACTGGAATGCCGGTCAGCTCGGCGAACTCGACCAGCAAGTCGCTGGCGTCGGCATTGATGATGCCGCCACCGGCCACCAGCAATGGACGCTCAGCCTGATCGAGCATGGCAAGGGCCTTCTCGATTTGCACGCGGTTCGCAGTCGGCTTGGCCAGCGGCAGGGGCTGGTAGGCATCGATGTCGAATTCGATTTCCGCCATCTGCACGTCGAACGGCAGGTCGATCAGCACTGGGCCTGGACGGCCGGAGCGCATTTCGTAGAAGGCTTTCTGGAACGCGTAAGGCACCTGGCCCGGTTCCATGACGGTGGTTGCCCACTTGGTCACTGGCTTGACGATGGTGGTGATGTCGACGGCCTGGAAATCTTCCTTGTGCATACGGGCGCGGGGGGCCTGGCCGGTAATGCAGAGGATTGGGATCGAGTCCGCCGAGGCGCTGTAGAGCCCGGTGACCATGTCCGTACCGGCAGGGCCGGAAGTACCAATGCACACGCCAATGTTGCCGGCCTTGGTGCGGGTGTAGCCCTCGGCCATGTGCGAGGCGCCTTCAACGTGGCGAGCGAGGACGTGATCGATGCCACCGACCTTCTGCAAGGCGGAGTACAGCGGGTTGATCGCGGCGCCCGGGATGCCAAAAGCGGTATCAACCCCTTCACGGCGCATCACCAGAACGGCGGCTTCGATTGCTCTCATTTTGCTCATGGTTTTGTGCCTCTTACGTTTTGTAATTGTATACAAGTGGCTTTGTGCAGAGTGTATTCACGGCGGACGGCGCAGGTCAATCCATTTTCTCAAGCGCTTGTTTCATTCGTCTGAAGCCCTGTCTTGTGTGGCTTTTCGTCGCATGTGGCGCTTTTCGAGAATTATTGTATACAAAAAAATAACTCATTGTGTTCTATTTGTTGCATCGGACTGCGGCACAACGGCGCAGTCCAACGGCTTTCCGAAAAACAAAATGAGGACGGCACCATGAGCGCTTTAACCTTGAAAGTTGCAGTCAACCTGATCAACCAGGCCATCTCCGCAGGGCGTGCAATCTCGGCGGCTCCATTAACCATTGCGGTACTGGATGCCGGCGGGCACTTGATCACCCTGCAACGCGAAGACGGCGCCAGTCTGCTCCGCCCGCAGGTCGCCATCGGCAAAGCCTGGGGCGCAATCGCGCTAGGCAAAGGCTCACGTTTACTGGCGCTGGATGCGCAGCAACGTCCGGCTTTTATTGCCGCCTTGAACAGTCTGGGGCAGGGCAGTGTGGTGCCGGCACCGGGTGGTGTGCTGATTCGGGATCAGGACGGCAACGTGCTAGGGGCGGTGGGGATTAGCGGCGATCTATCGGATGTCGATGAGCAGTGTGCGATCAATGCGATCGAGGCGCTGGGGCTGACGGCGGATGCTGGGGTTACTGCTTGATTGATGGGTGACTGATCTGCCGCCATCGCCAGCAGGCTGGCTCCCACAGGTGGATTATCTGAGTGTCAGAGATCCCCTGTGGGAGCCAGCCTGCTGGCGATTGGCGGTCTACCAGACACATCCAGCTAAAAGTTCGCTTCGCCCTAGGCCAACCAAAGCTCTAGCCTTCTTCATGAATTAATCATGCAAGGGGCAAAGGAATGCCTGATCTACCCGCCTCAAACCGCTTGCGCATCGGCCGTTATGCCGAGCAGAACCGTATCTATCTCTTTACAACAAACACACTCGATCGAGCTCCTGTTTTCAAGGATTTCACCTTGGGTCGATTAGTCGTTTCGCAATTTCGTGCCGCGCAGGACCAAGGCTGTGCAAACTCATTGGCCTGGGTGGTCATGCCCGATCATTTTCATTGGTTGATCGAATTGCAGCGAGGATCGTTGGGTGGGCTGATGCAAAGGACTAAATCACTGAGTACCAAAGCAGTGAATCTGTCCACCGGCCGTACAACCAGTCTTTGGCAGCGGGGTTTCCATGATCGAGCGTTGCGTCGTGAGGAAGATTTGGTAAAAGTCGCTCGGTATGTTGTGGCTAACCCATTGCGGGCCGGGTTGGTAGAACGGCTTGGTGACTATCCACTATGGGATGCTATCTGGGTTTGATCTAAAACCGAGTTGTCACCATCGCCAGCAGGCTGGCTCCCACAGTGGATCTTCAGTGATCACTAAATTTGCATTTAACACAAAACCCTGTGGGAGTGAGCCTGCTCGCGATGAAGGCGACTCGGTCTACCGATCCGGCTCACACCCCTTCAACACCAACCGAATAATCGTCTGCGCCGCCGCCTCATAATCCACCTCATCCAGCTTGGCTTTGCCGGTAATGGCCGTGATCTGCCAGTCAAAGTCGGCATAGGTCTGGGTCGCGGCCCAGATGCTGAACATCAGGTGGTTGGGGTCGATGGCGGCGATCTGGCCGCGGTCGATCCAGGTCTGGATGCAGTCGATGTTGTGTTTGGCCTGACCGTTGAGCTGTTCTACCAGGTCAGGGCTCAAGTGCGGGGCGCCGTGCATGATTTCGCTGGCGAACACCTTGGAGGCGAACGGCAGGTCGCGAGAGATGCGGATTTTCGAGCGGATGTAGCCGCTCAGCACTTCGCTGGGCTCCCCGTCGGCGTTGAACGGCGTCGAGGCCTGCAGAATCGGCTCGATGATACTTTCCAGGACCTCGCGGTAGAGGTTTTCCTTGGATTTGAAGTAGTAGTAGACGTTGGGCTTGGGCAAACCCGCCTTGGCTGCGATGTCACTGGTTTTGGTCGCAGCGAAGCCCTTGTCGGCAAATTCCTCACTGGCGGCACGCAGGATCAGTTCTTTGTTGCGCTCGCGGATAGTGCTCATAAACCAGGGGGTTCCTTGCCTGTTCTGGCGGTTGCGCATGGTATCACCGGCCTCGCGCGGCGCTCAAGAATGCCCCGTGTGGCGTGCTGCCGCGCTATGCTGCTTGGCATTCATTCAAGAAGGAAACCTGATTCATGGCAGGAAGCAGTTTGCTGGTGCTGATCGATGACATCGCCGCGGTACTCGACGATGTGGCGTTGATGACCAAATTGGCCGCCAAGAAGACCGCCGGCGTGCTCGGCGACGATCTGGCGCTCAACGCCCAGCAGGTCAGCGGTGTGCGGGCCGAGCGAGAAATTCCGGTGGTCTGGGCCGTCGCCAAGGGCTCGTTTTACAACAAACTGATCCTGGTGCCATCGGCATTGGCGATCAGCGCGTTCATTCCATGGTTGGTTACCCCGCTATTGATGGTCGGCGGCGCGTACCTGTGCTTTGAAGGTTTCGAAAAACTCGCGCACAAATTCCTGCACAGCAAGGCTGAGGACCAGGCCGAACATGCCGAGCTGGTTGAAGCGGTGGCGGATCCAGCAGTCGATCTGGTGGCCTTTGAGAAGGACAAGATCAAGGGCGCGGTGCGTACCGATTTCATATTGTCGGCGGAAATCATCGCCATCACCCTCGGCACCGTGGCGGATGCCCCGCTGACCCAGCAAGTGATCGTGCTCTCGGGCATTGCCATCGTCATGACCATCGGCGTGTATGGTTTGGTGGCGGGCATCGTCAAACTCGACGACCTCGGCTTGTGGTTGACCCAAAAATCGGGCCAGGTAGCCAAAAGCATCGGCGGTGTCATTCTGCGAGCGGCACCGTACTTGATGAAAAGTCTGTCGGTGATTGGTACTGCCGCGATGTTCCTGGTGGGCGGCGGGATCCTGACTCATGGCGTACCGGCGATTCATCACTGGATCGAAAGCGTCAGCGCGGGGGCAGGCGGTGCCGGGTTTATCGTGCCAACGTTGCTGAATGCAGTGGCGGGGATTGTCGCGGGTGCGGTGGTGTTGGCGGGTGTGCTGGTTGCCAGCAAAATCTGGGGCTCAATAAAAGGCTGAAGCTATCCACTATCCCAATGTGGGAGTGAGCCTGCTCGCGATGAGTCCATAACAGTAGCATCTGTGTTGACGGTTAAATCGCTATCGCGAGCAGGCTCACTCCCACAGGGGATTTGTGGTGTGGCTGGAATACAAAAAGGCCATTCGATTCCCATCGAATGGCCTTTTTCGTTGCCGCCGGATTTACTCGGCGATCTGCAACTTGCGCGCCTCGGTGTACACGTACCGTACTTTGTCGTACTCGAACGGGGAGTTCAGCTGGCCATAACGGAAGTTGGTCTGGTTGCGTTTGTCGATGCCGCGCAGGATCCAGACTTCAGGATGGTTTGAGCTGACTTCAGAAACGTTCAGGAAGTTGATTGCCGACTCTACGGTGAAATCGACCGCCAGTCCGCCTGTGTCGCGGATGTTGGAAGGGCCGAGGATTGGCAAGATCAGGTAGGCGCCGCCTGGTACACCGTAGAAACCCAGGGTTTGACCGAAGTCTTCGTTCTGGCGCGGCAGGCCCATGGCGGTGGCCGGGTCCCACAGGCCGGCGATGCCGATGGTGGTGTTGAGCAGCAGGCGCGCAGTGGTTTCCATCGAGCGCTTGCCTTTGAACTGCAACAGGCTGTTCACAAGGTTCGGCACATCGCCGAGGTTGTTGAAGAAGTTACTGACGCCGGTGCGCAGGAAGCTTGGGGTGATATAGCGATAGCCGTCGACCACGGGCAGGAACACCCATTGATCGAAGCGGTAATTGAAGTGATAAACCCGACGGTTCCACTCTTCCAGCGGGTCGTAGACGGCCAGTGCGTTGAGCGTCGAGCGTTCGAACTCGCGCTGGTCCAGCCCTGGGTTGAATTTGAGTTTGCTCAACGGTTCCTTGAAACCGTCACTGTCGACCACAACAGGCGTGCTGGCTTTGCTGTTGTCGGCATTGGCGACGCCTGCACAGAGTAACGCAGCGATTAGCAGGAGGTATTTAGCCACGGAAAAACTCCAGCATGGCGTCGCTGTTGACGCGGTAGTTAAGGTTGCCGCAATGGCCGCCGTATGGATAAACGGTCAAGCGATCGCCGAATGTCTTGCGCAGGAAGCCGAGGTCGCCAGGGCCCAGGATCACGTCGTCGGCATTGTGCATGACGGCGATTTTCGGGCTGTTGTGCAAGTAGTCCTTGAGGGCGTAGAGGCTCACCTGGTCGATCAGTTGCAGCAGGCTGCCGCCGTCGGTGCGGGCACGCCACATGGGGATGACCTGTTCAGTGATGTAGCAGTCGAAGTCGCACTGCAGCGCACGCTTGAGGAACGGCGTGAGGCTGGTGCCTTCGGTGATCGGGAACTTCGGTGGCGTGATCAGGCCGCGACGGTTGATCAGGTCCGAGGTGAACGCAATGTCGGCCGCCGAGAAGCGGAACGACGTGCCGATCAGCATGGCCAATTGCTCGTTGGTCAGGTGCTCCTTGGACTGCTGGAAGTCATAGAGCAGGGCATCGTTGAGATCGATGTAGCCTTTCTCCTGGAAGTAGCGGGTCAGTTTGTTCAGCACCAGCTCATAGAACGTGGTGCTGCTGTTGATGCCCTTGACCTCGGTCTGGACCAGCTTGTCCAGGTTGGTGATCGAGGTGTACAGGTTGACCGGCGGGTTGAGCAGCAAGACTTTCTTGAAGTTGAAGCTGCGACGTGTCTCGTCCAGGTGCGCGACAAACGCTGCGTCCAGTGCACCCAGGCTGTAACCGGTCAGGTAGTAATCGGTGACTGGCACTTTCGGGTTTTCTGCCCGCACGGCCTGCATCACCCGGTATAAGTCTTCGGCGTCTTCCTTGGTGACACCCGGAGTGGCAAAGCGTGAAGCGGCGCTCATGAAGTCGAAACTGGTTGGCGATGACAGTTGCACCACATGGTAGCCGGCTTTGTAGTAAAGCTTTTTCAGGTATTCATTGAGGCTGCTGTCAAAACGTGCGCCGGTGCCGGCAATCAGGAAGATCAGTGGTGCGGCTTTATCTTGCGTAGCGATGCGGTAGGTGAGCTTCTTTACCGCCCAGAAGTTGTCTGGCAGATCGAATTCACGCTCCGGGCGCAGCGTGATGCTGCGATCCTCTTGATTGATGTCGGCGTTTTGCGGCAATTCCGGACGCAGGTCTGGAGGTGTCGTGGCAATGGTCGCCTCGAACGGGTTGGTCAAGGGGTAGCCATAACTGGCGGCGTCGATATCGACCGCCAGTGCGGATGCACTCAAAATAAGGCCGCCAAAGAGGGCGGCGAAGCGCAAGGAACGGAGCATGACTAGATCCCTTAGAAGAAGGTGCCGAATGAAGTTCGCAGGCTATGACCATCGGTGTTGCGCCAAAGTGCCACGCATCGGCACCAAAGAGGCTTATTTCCGGGTAATAGTAGCTGGACGATACACTTAGCAGCGATTTCGTGACCAGTTTTATGTTGCTCACGTTTGCATACCGCTGTCGGAGGATTAAGCTGGCCGCCGTTTTTGCCTATTGGAGTGTTTCATGTCCCGCCGTCTGCCCGTGGTCCTGCTACTCGTTTTGCTGCCTTTATGGCTGGCCGCCAGTTACGGCGCGCGTTATGGCTTCATGGAGGATGCGCAGTGGGTGGGCCTCTGCGTCGACGAGACGAGCCGATGGGAATGTGCGGTCCGTTCGAACCTGGGCTTGATGATTCACTTCAGTGTGTTGGGCTGGGCGGCGATCGCGGCGGCCGTGCTTGGCTTCGTGCTGCCGGGACGGGCAGGGTGGTGGCTGGCGGTGCTGTCGCTGGTGTTCGGGTTTCCGGCGTTGGCGTTGTACAACACGACGCTGGCTGTTTTTGCGGTGGTGATTGCGGGGTTGCGGTTGGTTCGGGAAAGTCGCGGCGTCTGATCGTCAGCCATCGTCGGAACGCCGCCCGGAGCCGGCTCACTCCTACAGTAGATCTTCAGTGAATACAAAATCTGTGTGCGACGAAGATCAAATGTAGGAGTGAGCCGGCTCCGGGCGGCGTTCCGACGATGAGGCCGGCAGCCGTGCTGAGAATTTAAGCTTTGCGAACCCGCAAACTGCGCCACAAAGCCGCCACCATCAGCACACTAACTAGCGCCCAACCCCAGGCCTGCTGGTTCTGCAAACCTTCACGGTACAGCTGCGGCGCAATGCCTGCGCCAATAATGAAGGTCAGCAACGCAATCTCCCGACGTGGCACGTTCACCGGGCGGCACAGGTACACAAGTGCCGGCAGGATAAATGCCACACTCGGGAAGCTGCGATAACGCGGATCAAGCACCAGCTCCAGCATCATCACCGCCGCGGCAAACCCCGCCGTCGCGAGCAGCCAGCCAGCGCGGCGCTCCAGCGCGTTGAATGCCCGCTCACGCCAACCGGTGCGTGCGCTCAACGTCAGCGCTGCATGCGCCAGCACCAGCAGATTCAAAGCCGTCAGCAGCGCCACCCACAACCATTCGCTCGCAAATCGCGTGGTAACGCGGGCCAGATCACCCCACGCGCCAATCGAGCAAGCCGCCAGCGCGCCGAGCAGTGGCAGCACCAGCGCCGCGCGAGTACTGCGAACGCGACCGCCGAGGATCAGCGTGCCGAGGAAAATCAAGCCGCCCACAGCGAGCCATTGCGACCAGTACGGCACGTTAGTCACCGGGCCTGCCAGTACGCCCTTGTCCTGACGATCCGCGTCGAACAGTCCCCAGTAACCGCCGACCGCACCTTCGCTGGCACGTTTCCACGGCTGGTCGAAGGCTTCGATCAGGTTGTAATGCCAGCCTTGCTGTTCAGCCATGACGACAAAACCGCGAATGAACTTGGCTTCATTGACCCGGCTCGGCAGGGCGGTCTCACGTTGACGGCCTTCGCTCGGCCAGCCGGTTTCCCCGATCATCACGTCTTTGGGTGCGAACTTGTTGCCGAACACCTGACGCACTTCGGCCACATGTTGCAGGGCCGCGTCGATGTTCGAGGGATTATCTTCCCAGTACGGAAGCAAATGGATGGTCAGGAAGTCGACCGCCGGGGCGATTTCCGGGTGCTTGAGCCAGAATTCCCAGACGTCGGCGTAAGTGACGGGCTGTTTGACCTGGCTTTTGACCTTGTTAATCAGCTTGGCCAGTTGCGCGCCGGTGACCTCTTTGCGCAGCAGGGTTTCGTTACCGACGATGACCGCAGTCACCACGTCGGCGTTGGTATTCGCCGAGGCGATCAGCAGGTCGACCTCTTTATCGGTGTCGATCGGATTGCTGTTGACCCAAGCGCCAATCATCAGTTTCAGACCGTGCTTGCGTGCCAGATCAGGGATGGCCTCCAGACCGGTCATGGAATAGGTGCGGATGCATTCGAAGCTTTTGGCCAGCAGCGCAAGGTCGGCGTCCATGCGTTCCGGGCGCAATTTGAACGGCTGATCGAACGGTGATTGATCCTTGTCGAACGGCGTGTAGGAGGCGCATTGCAGCTTGTGCGTCGCGCTGGCCACGTCCGGCAAAATCACCGGTTTGCCCAAGCCGTACCAGAAGCCGACGAAGGCAAATAGCCCCAGCACGCAGGCGAATAAATAAGCAGAAAAAGGAAAACGTGATGTTGCGGGCATGGTCAGGCCGTCTGGGAACAAAGCCGCGCATGTTACCTGCATTTGCCGCAGATCAGGTGCCCCGCATAACGTTGACACGCAAAGTTCGGGCGGATTGGCCGGGGTGTTTGCGCTGGCCAAGAACTATGGCGTTCTGATGTCGTTTCTCGGTGCCTTGAGGTCGCTGGCAGAGCAGGTCGCAGTTGTCGTGAGGTTGATTATCGACGCATCAGTGCTCTCATAGATAAATCACGCTGATGTTCGAACGAGTTTGCGGTGGGCGTGATGGGGGCGCTGTGCATCATAACAATACGTTGACGCGACTCGGCACCCGTCGAGCGCAGCACTTTCGGGGAAGTAACAATGAAGATGCGACGACTCTTGGGCGCAGGTGCCGCTTTGGTGCTGGCGATCAGTTCTACTGTGGCCAGCGCCGAAGGCAAGGCAGTGACTATCGGTTATGTCGACGGCTGGTCGGACAGCGTTGCCACGACTAACGTGGCGGCAGAAGTGATCAGGCAGAAACTCGGTTATGACGTAAAGCTGCAAGCCGTTGCGACCGGAATCATGTGGCAGGGTGTGGCCACCGGCAAACTCGACGCCATGTTGTCGGCCTGGCTGCCGGTGACACACGGTGATTACTGGACCAAGAACAAGGATCAAGTCGTTGATTACGGTCCGAACTTCAAAGATGCAAAAATCGGTTTGATCGTACCGGAGTACGTCAAGGCCAAAACCATCGGCGATCTGAAAACCGACGACAGCTTCAAAGACCGCATCGTCGGCATCGACGCCGGTTCAGGCGTGATGCTCAAGTCCGAACAGGCCATCAAGGACTACGACCTGACCGGGTATCAACTCAAGGCCAGTTCCGGCGCCGGCATGATTGCCGAGCTGACCCGTGCCGAGAAGAAAAACGAATCCATCGCGGTAACCGGTTGGGTGCCGCACTGGATGTTTGCGAAGTGGAAACTGCGCTTCCTGGACGATCCGAAAGGCGTTTATGGCGCCGCTGAAACTGTAAATAACATCGGCAGCAAAGAACTCGCCACCAAAGCGCCGGAAGTGGCCAAGTTCCTGAAAAACTTCCAGTGGGCGTCGAAAGACGAAATCGGCGAAGTCATGTTGGCGATTCAAGATGGCGCCAAGCCGGAAGCCGCTGCGAAAGATTGGGTGGCCAAACACCCGGAGCGCGTTGCCGACTGGACCAAATGATTTGAGCTGACGCGTCTGGTCAGCACCTTAAAGGGCTGCTTGGCATTACTGCCAAGCAGCCTTTTGCTTTTCTGTAGGAGTCCGGCTTGCCGGCGAAGGCGGCCTCAAGATCGCCATCGCCGGCGAGCCGGGCTCCTACAGGGAACAAAACTGTCATGTCGTTCTAAGACTAAGGTCGTCTGGAACCTGTTTCGCAGCCGCATAGAGTGGATAACGTTCTAACAATAATCTGTGCTGCGAGGATAAAAACAATGAACGACAGCATTTACCTCTCGATTCAAAACAGCTCGCGCTTCAAGGAGCTGGTCAGTAAGAGGGAGCGATTCGCCTGGATACTTTCGGCGATCATGCTTGGGCTTTACTCCGGATTCATCCTTTTGATTGCTTACGGGCCGCATGTACTGGGGGCGAAAATCAGCCCTGAGTCTTCGATTACCTGGGGGATACCGATTGGTGTCGGGCTGATTCTCTCGGCCTTTATCCTGACTGCAATCTACGTACGACGCGCCAATGGCGAATTCGACGACCTGAACAATGCGATTCTCAAGGAGGCTCAGCAATGATCCGGCGTCTAATGGCTCTATTGAGCGTTGCAGCATTCGCACCTGGGGCCTGGGCGGCTGACGCCTTGACCGGTGCAGTGACTAAACAACCGCTGAACGTTGCCGCAATCCTGATGTTCGTGGTGTTCGTCGGCGCGACTTTGTGTATCACTTACTGGGCCTCCAAGAAAAACAACTCGGCCGCCGACTACTATGCGGCGGGCGGCAAGATCACTGGTTTCCAGAACGGTCTGGCGATTGCCGGTGACTACATGTCCGCGGCGTCCTTCCTGGGTATTTCCGCCCTGGTGTTCACCTCTGGCTACGACGGCCTGATCTACTCGATCGGCTTCCTGGTGGGCTGGCCGATCATTCTGTTCCTGATCGCCGAGCGTCTGCGCAACCTGGGTAAATACACCTTCGCCGACGTGGCGTCCTACCGCCTCGGGCAAACCCAGATCCGCACGCTGTCCGCTTGCGGTTCGCTGGTGGTGGTGGCGTTCTACCTGATCGCGCAGATGGTCGGTGCCGGCAAGCTGATCCAGCTGCTGTTCGGTCTCGACTACTACGTTGCGGTGATCCTGGTCGGTATCCTGATGTGCATGTATGTGTTGTTCGGCGGCATGCTGGCGACCACCTGGGTGCAGATCATCAAGGCCGTGCTGCTGCTGTCCGGTGCCTCGTTCATGGCACTGATGGTGATGAAGCACGTCAACTTCGACTTCAACATGCTGTTTTCCGAGGCGATCAAGGTTCACCCTAAAGGTGAAGCGATCATGAGCCCGGGCGGTCTGGTGAAAGACCCGATCTCGGCGTTCTCCCTGGGCCTGGCACTGATGTTCGGTACCGCTGGCCTGCCGCACATTCTGATGCGCTTCTTCACCGTGAGTGACGCGAAAGAAGCTCGCAAGAGCGTGCTGTATGCAACCGGCTTCATTGGTTACTTCTACATCCTGACATTCATTATCGGCTTCGGCGCGATCCTGCTGGTCAGCACCAATCCGGAATTCAATGATGCGGCGGGCGCGCTGTTGGGCGGCAACAACATGGCGGCGGTGCACCTGGCCAACGCGGTGGGTGGCAGTATTTTCCTCGGCTTCATCTCGGCGGTAGCGTTCGCGACCATCCTGGCAGTTGTTGCCGGTCTGACCCTGGCCGGTGCATCGGCGGTGTCTCATGACCTGTATGCCAGCGTAATCAAGAAGGGCAAGGCCAACGAGAAAGACGAGATTCGCGTCTCGAAAATCACCACTATCGCTCTGGCGGTGCTGGCGATCGGCCTGGGCATTCTGTTTGAAAGCCAGAACATCGCGTTCATGGTGGGCCTGGCGTTCTCCATCGCGGCGAGCTGTAACTTCCCGGTGCTGCTGCTTTCCATGTACTGGAAGAAGCTGACCACCCGCGGTGCAATGATCGGCGGATGGTTGGGCCTGGTGAGTGCTGTTGGCTTGATGGTGCTTGGGCCAACCATTTGGGTGCAGATCCTGCATCACGAGAAGGCGATCTTCCCGTATGAGTACCCGGCACTGTTCTCCATGGCGATTGCCTTCGTTGGTATCTGGTTCTTCTCGATCACTGACAAGTCGACTGCGGCTGACAACGAGCGCGCGCTGTTCTTTCCTCAGTTTGTTCGTTCGCAGACTGGTTTGGGGGCGAGTGGGGCGGTTTCGCACTAAGGCTTCAGATTTGGTTATGTAAATTGCGTTAAACAGAAATGCCCCGGTCGAGAGATCGGGGCATTTTTTGTTGGGCGGTAATCGACCTGAGTTTTGTTGATTGGGTACATATCCATTTCTGCGGTAACGGCGACTTATGGTTTCGCCCTGACGGTCGACTCCCTTTGGCAAACGCCGGAGTGCCGGCCCAGCCCAAAGGAAGCAAAGGTCTCGCCCCGAGCGTCCGGCCCCTCGCCTAGGCTCGGCGTTCCTTCGCTTCGGTAGCCGCCCCCGGCCATGGATGGCCGATGGCGGCGGGCCCCCGGAGCAATGCCGGAGTGAGGGCATGCCGAGCCTAAGCGAGGCACCGAATGGAGGGGCAAAGCCTTTTGGTTCCTTTTCGGCGTTTGGAAAAGGGACTCGCTGTAAGAGCGAAACCGCCAGCAGCCACACCCAAAGAAACGGATATGTACACAACCAACCAAACCTCAAAGCACACAAACAAAAACGGCCTCTATATATAGAGGCCGTTTACGGTGCAGCTTAAGACGTTATCGCAAGACAGGTCTTATTTGCGGTCTTCCAGCTTGGTGATGTCACGCGACTCGTAGCCGGTGTACAGCTGGCGCGGGCGGCCAATCTTGTACGGGCTGGAGAGCATTTCTTTCCAGTGGGAGATCCAGCCGACAGTCCGCGCCAGAGCGAAGATCACGGTGAACATGCTGGTTGGAATGCCGATCGCCTTGAGGATGATCCCCGAGTAGAAGTCGACGTTCGGGTACAGCGAGCGTTCGATGAAGTACGGGTCGGTCAGGGCGATCTCTTCCAGGCGCATGGCCAGTTCGAGTTGCGGATCGTTGTTGATGCCCAGTTCTTTCAGTACTTCGTCGCAGGTCTGCTTCATGACGGTAGCGCGTGGGTCGCGGTTTTTGTAAACCCGGTGACCGAAGCCCATCAGTTTGAACGGATCGTTCTTGTCCTTGGCCTTGGCGATGTACTTGTCGATGTTCGACACATCGCCAATTTCATCGAGCATGGTCAGAACGGCTTCGTTCGCGCCGCCGTGGGCAGGGCCCCACAGTGCAGCGATGCCGGCGGCGATACAGGCGAACGGGTTGGCACCCGAAGAGCCGGCCAGGCGTACGGTGGAAGTCGATGCGTTCTGCTCGTGGTCGGCATGGAGGATGAAGATCCGGTCCATGGCCTTGGCGAGCACCGGGCTGATCGGTTTGATCTCGCACGGGGTGTTGAACATCATGTGCAGGAAGTTTTCCGCGTACGTCAGGTCGTTGCGCGGGTACATCATGGGTTGGCCCATGGAGTACTTGTAAACCATCGCTGCCAGTGTCGGCATCTTGGCAACCAGGCGGATCGCGGAAATTTCGCGATGCTGCGGGTTATTGATGTCGAGGGAGTCGTGGTAGAACGCCGAGAGGGCGCCGACTACGCCGCACATGACGGCCATCGGGTGGGCGTCGCGACGGAAGCCGTTGAAGAAGGTCTTCAGCTGCTCGTGAACCATGGTGTGGTTCTTGACGGTGCTGACAAACTGGGCCTTCTGTTCTGCGGTCGGCAATTCGCCGTTGAGCAGCAGATAGCAGGTTTCCAGGTAGTCCGACTTTTCAGCCAGCTGTTCGATCGGGTAGCCGCGGTGCAACAGAATGCCGTTGTCGCCGTCGATATAGGTGATCTTCGACTCGCAGGAAGCGGTCGACATGAAACCAGGGTCAAAGGTGAAACGGCCCGTGGCCGTCAGGCCCCGAACATCGATAACATCGGGACCAACGGTGCCGGTTAAAATGGGCAGCTCGACGGGGGCTGCGCCCTCGATGATCAACTGCGCTTTTTTGTCAGCCATGTGGCCTCCTATTTATGCTTGAAATCATCAGACAGACCCCCCACGCAGGGCCCGCACCACTATAGTGAGATAAATTCGAATGTCAATTTGCCTAAAGTCTTGCTCCAGAAGGCTTTAACCGGACTTTTTCCTCGAAATTGACTGCCATTTACGCCTTTTATCCAACTTGTGCAATCAGCTATTAGGGGAAGGTGAACGCGTTGTCATTAGTAGCCTAACTGTCTATACTCGGCCTCCGACCGCCAGGGGCTTTTGGGCCTGCTTTATTGGGGGTCGCACTCCCTGGGTGGTGGGTACCTGACCAGTGCACTCCCCAACAACTTTGCCCTGATTGTTAGGGGCTCTTCAGTGTGAAAAAAAGCCGTGAATAGCCAACGACCTGTAAACCTAGACCTAAGGACCATCAAACTCCCAGTCACTGCTTACACGTCCATTCTTCACCGGATCTCCGGAATCATCCTCTTTGTCAGCCTGGCCATCATGCTTTATGCATTGGACAAGTCGCTGAGCTCGGAAGAAGGTTTTGGCCAGGTGAAGGCGTGTCTGACCAGTCCGCTAGCCAAGCTAGTGACATGGGGCATCCTGTCCGCCTTGCTGTATCACCTGGTTGCCGGTGTGCGCCATTTGATGATGGACATGGGCATCGGCGAGTCGCTTGAAGGCGGCAAACTGGGCTCGAAAATCGTTATCGCCGTTTCCGTGGTGGTAATCGTTCTGGCAGGAGTTTGGATATGGTAACTAACGTCACGAACCTGTCGCGTTCGGGCCTCTATGACTGGATGGCACAACGTGTGTCTGCGGTCGTTCTCGCGGCTTACTTCATTTTCCTGATCGGATACGTCGTTGCCCATCCTGGCCTCGGCTACGCCCAATGGCATGAACTGTTCGCAAGCAACTGGATGCGTATTTTCAGTCTCCTGGCTCTCGTTGCCCTCGGCGCTCACGCCTGGGTCGGCATGTGGACCATCGCGACCGACTACCTGACGCCAATGGCGTTCGGCAAGTCCGCGACTGCAATACGTTTCCTCTTCCAGGCAGTATGCGGCGTCGCGATGTTCGCCTACTTCGTCTGGGGTGTGCAGATTCTTTGGGGTATCTGATTCATGTCTACTACAGTTAATACGCTTTCGTTCGACGCCATCATCATTGGTGGCGGCGGTGCTGGCATGCGCGCTGCTCTGCAGCTGGCGCAAGGTGGTCACAAGACTGCCGTAGTTACCAAGGTTTTCCCGACTCGTTCGCACACTGTATCCGCCCAGGGTGGCATCACCTGCGCCATCGCCTCGGCAGATCCGAACGATGACTGGCGCTGGCACATGTACGATACCGTCAAGGGTTCCGACTACATCGGTGACCAGGACGCTATCGAATACATGTGTTCCGTAGGCCCGGAAGCCGTTTTCGAACTCGAGCACATGGGCTTGCCGTTCTCCCGTACTGAACAGGGTCGCATCTATCAGCGTCCGTTCGGCGGTCAGTCGAAAGACTTCGGTAAAGGTGGCCAGGCTGCCCGTACATGCGCCGCTGCCGACCGTACCGGTCACGCTCTGCTGCACACTCTGTATCAGGCCAACCTCAAGGCAGGCACCGTATTCCTTAACGAATACTACGGCGTCGACCTGGTGAAGAACGAAGATGGTGCCTTTGTCGGCATGATCGTCATCTGCATCGAGACTGGCGAAACTTCCTACGTCCGCGCTAACGCCACCGTTCTGGCGACGGGCGGTGCAGGTCGTATCTACTCGTCCACCACCAACGCCCTGATCAACACCGGTGACGGCGTCGGCATGGCTCTGCGTGCTGGTGTGCCGGTACAAGACATCGAAATGTGGCAGTTCCACCCGACCGGCATCGCCGGCGCCGGTGTACTGGTGACAGAAGGCTGCCGCGGTGAAGGCGGTTACCTGATCAACAAGCACGGCGAGCGTTTCATGGAACGTTATGCTCCGAACGCCAAAGACCTGGCTGGTCGTGACGTTGTTGCCCGTTCGATGGTTAAAGAAATCATCGCCGGCAACGGTTGCGGTCCGGATGGCGACCACGTAATGCTGAAACTCGATCACCTCGGTGAAGACGTTCTGCACAGCCGTCTGCCAGGCATCATGGAACTGTCCAAGACCTTCGCTCACGTCGATCCAGCCGTGGCGCCGATTCCGGTCGTTCCAACCTGCCACTATATGATGGGCGGCGTTGCCACCAACATTCATGGCCAGGCAATCACTCAGGACGCCGAAGGCGTTGACCAGATCATTCCTGGTCTGTTTGCCGTAGGCGAAGTGGCGTGCGTATCGGTTCACGGTGCCAACCGTCTGGGCGGCAACTCGCTGCTCGACCTGGTGGTATTCGGCCGTGCCGCCGGTCTGTTCCTGGAACAGACCCTGAAAGAAGGCGTTGATTACGCTCGTCCTCGCCAGTCCGATATCGACGCTGCCCTGGCGCGTCTCGATGGCCTGAACTCGCGTACCGAGGGTGAAGACGTCGCTACCCTGCGTAAAGAACTGCAAAACTGCATGCAGAACTACTTCGGTGTGTTCCGTACCGGCGAATACATGCAGAAGGGTATTGCCCAGCTGGCTGATCTGCGTGGCCGTATCGCCAACGTCAAGATCAACGATAAGAGCCAGGCGTTCAACACTGCTCGTATCGAAGCGCTGGAACTGCAAAACCTGCTGGAAGTGGCCGAAGCCACCGCCATCGCTGCAGAGATCCGCAAAGAGTCCCGCGGCGCTCACGCCCGTGAAGACTACGAAGACCGCGACGACGAAAACTGGCTGTGCCACACCCTGTACTTCCCGGGTGACAAGCGCGTGACCAAGCGTGCTGTGAACTTCTCGCCGAAGACTGTTCCGACTTTTGAACCTAAGATTCGGACTTATTAAGGGTGGCCGCCATGTTGCAAGTCAGTGTTTATCGCTACAACCCTGATCAGGACGCTGCGCCGTTCATGCAGGAATTCCAGGTCGATACCGGTGGTAAAGATCTGATGGTGCTGGACGTGCTGGCCCTGATCAAAGAGCAGGACGAAGGTTTCTCCTATCGTCGCTCTTGCCGTGAAGGCGTTTGCGGTTCCGACGGCATGAACATCAACGGCAAAAACGGCCTGGCATGCGTCACGCCGCTGTCTGCTGTCGTAAAAGGTAACAAACTGATTGTTCGTCCACTGCCAGGTTTGCCGGTTATCCGTGACCTGGTCGTTGATATGAGCATCTTCTACAAGCAATACGAGAAGGTTAAGCCATTCCTGCAGAACGATACGCCGGCTCCGGCCATCGAACGTCTGCAGTCTCCGGAAGAGCGTGAAAAGCTTGATGGTCTGTACGAGTGCATCCTGTGCGCTTGCTGCTCGACTTCTTGCCCGTCCTTCTGGTGGAACCCGGACAAGTTCCTGGGTCCAGCTGCTCTGCTGCAAGCGTACCGCTTCCTGGCAGACAGTCGCGACACCAAGACTGACGAGCGTCTGGCTTCGCTGGATGACCCGTTCAGCGTATTCCGCTGCCGCGGGATCATGAACTGCGTCAACGTCTGTCCGAAAGGCCTGAACCCGACTAAGGCCATCGGTCACGTACGTAACATGCTGCTGCAAAGCGGCGTGTGACTCAGCTGTTGTAACCCGGCTGTTGTAAATGTAGTACCGCTGTACCCGTAGATGCTACGGCGCAGGCTTCAACCGGCGCCGTAGTTTTAACCTGAGCAGCAGCTTACAAGGCTGCGGCTCTTATTTTGAAGAAATGAGACAAGCAGGGGCATCCGGGCTGGTACCCGGACTATCAGCGTGATCCTAAGTGGCTTGTTTTGGTCGCTGCATTCGGACTTCTGCAAGTGTGCTCGGTGTCGACGCCGGTGGTGTTCCCCTAACCGAGGGTGACCAAGCATGCAAGAAAGCGTGATGCAGCGCATGTGGAACAGCGCCTACCTATCTGGTAGTAACGCTGCCTATGTGGAAGAGCTCTACGAGCTCTACCTGCACGACCCTAACGCTGTGCCAGAAGAGTGGCGCACCTACTTCCAGAAGTTGCCGGCTGACGGCAACACTGCTACCGATGTTTCGCACTCCACAATTCGCGATCATTTCGTCTTGCTGGCAAAGAACCAGCGCCGCGCCCAACCGGTTTCCGCCGGCAGCGTGAGCAGTGAGCACGAGAAGAAGCAAGTTGAAGTGCTGCGATTGATCCAGGCCTACCGTATGCGTGGCCACCAGGCAGCCCAGCTTGACCCGCTGGGGCTGTGGCAGCGTCCTGCACCTGCAGACCTGTCGATCAATCATTACGGCTTGACCAATGCCGATCTTGATACGATCTTCCGTGCCGGYGACCTGTTCATCGGCAAAGAGGAAGCGAGCCTACGCGAAATTCACGAAGCGTTGCAGCAGACATATTGCCGCACCATCGGCGCTGAATTTACGCACATCACCGATTCCGAGCAGCGCCAGTGGTTCCAGCAGCGTCTGGAAAGCGTGCGCGGCCGTCCAACGTACTCCGCCGACATCAAGAGCCACCTGCTCGAACGCGTCACCGCCGGCGAAGGTCTGGAAAAATACCTGGGCACCAAATACCCGGGTACCAAGCGTTTCGGTCTGGAAGGCGGCGAGAGCCTGATTCCGATGCTCGACGAGTTGATCCAGCGTTCCGGTTCCTACGGCACCAAGGAAATCGTCATCGGCATGGCCCACCGTGGCCGTCTCAACGTGTTGGTCAACACCTTCGGCAAGAACCCGCGCGAGCTGTTCGACGAGTTCGAAGGCAAGAAGAAGGTCGAGCTGGGTTCCGGTGACGTTAAGTATCACCAAGGCTTCTCGTCCAACGTGATGACCTCCGGCGGTGAAGTTCACCTGGCCATGGCGTTCAACCCGTCCCACCTGGAAATCGTTTCTCCAGTGGTCGAGGGTTCGGTTCGCGCCCGTCAGGATCGTCGTAACGACCCTACCGGTGAGAAGGTTCTGCCGATTTCCATCCACGGTGACGCGGCATTCGCCGGTCAGGGCGTGGTGATGGAAACCTTCCAGATGTCGCAGACCCGCGGGTTCAAAACCGGCGGCACCGTGCACATCGTGATCAACAACCAGGTCGGTTTCACCATCAGCAACCCGCTGGACTCGCGTTCCACCGAGTACGCGACCGACGTTGCGAAAATGATCCAGGCGCCGATCCTCCATGTGAATGGTGATGATCCGGAAGCCGTGTTGTTCGTGACCCAGCTGGCCATCGACTACCGCATGCAGTTCAAGCGTGACGTGGTGATCGACCTGGTCTGCTACCGTCGTCGCGGCCACAACGAGGCCGACGAGCCAAGCGGCACCCAGCCTCTGATGTATCAGCAGATCACCAAGCAGCGCACCACCCGTGAACTGTATGCCGATCGCCTGACTCAGGCCGGCGTGCTGGACGCCGCGCGTGTTCAGACGAAAGTCGACGAATACCGCAACGCGCTGGACAACGGTCTGCATGTTGTAAAAAGCCTGGTCAAAGAGCCGAACAAAGAGTTGTTCGTGGACTGGCGTCCGTATCTGGGCCACGCCTGGACCGCGCGTCACGACACGCGTTTCGATCTGAAAACCTTGCAGGAACTGTCCGCCAAGCTGCTGGAAATTCCGGAAGGCTTCGTGGTTCAGCGCCAGGTCGCGAAAATCTACGAAGACCGTCAGAAGATGCAAGCCGGCGGCCTGCCGATCAACTGGGGTTACGCCGAAACCATGGCGTACGCGACCCTGGCGTTCGAAGGTCACCCGATTCGCATGACGGGTCAGGACATCGGTCGCGGTACGTTCTCGCACCGTCACGCTGTCTTGCACAACCAGAAAGACGCAGGCACCTATATCCCGCTGCAAAACCTGTACAACGGCCAGCCACGTTTCGACTTGTACGATTCGTTCCTGTCCGAAGAAGCGGTTCTGGCGTTCGAATACGGTTATTCGACCACCACGCCTGATGCGTTGGTTATCTGGGAAGCCCAGTTCGGCGACTTCGCCAACGGTGCCCAAGTGGTTATCGACCAGTTCATCACCAGTGGCGAGCACAAGTGGGGCCGTCTCTGCGGTCTGACCATGTTGCTGCCGCACGGTTATGAAGGTCAGGGTCCGGAGCACTCGTCGGCTCGTCTGGAGCGTTACCTGCAACTGTGCGCCGAGCA
Source organism: Pseudomonas sp. P4_C8 (assembly GCF_056401975.1). Lineage (NCBI taxonomy): Bacteria > Pseudomonadati > Pseudomonadota > Gammaproteobacteria > Pseudomonadales > Pseudomonadaceae > Pseudomonas > Pseudomonas sp. P4_C8. The sequence continues at coordinate 29,036 of NZ_JBFUIH010000025.1, forward strand.
CAACATTCAGGTAGCCGTACCGACCACGCCGGCTCAGATCTATCACTTGCTGCGTCGTCAGGTCATTCGCCCGCTGCGCAAGCCATTGATCGTTCTGACTCCAAAGTCGCTGTTGCGCCACAAACTGGCCATTTCGACCCTGGAAGATCTGGCCGAAGGTTCGTTCCAGACCGTGATCCCGGAAATCGATGTTCAAGATCCGAAAAAGGTCGAGCGCATTGTTCTGTGTAGCGGCAAGGTCTACTACGACCTGCTGGAAAAACGCCGTGCCGAAGGTCGTGACGACATCGCCGTCGTGCGTATCGAGCAGCTGTACCCATTCCCTGAGGACGACTTGAAAGAAGTCCTGGCTCCTTACACCAACGCCAAACATGCCGTTTGGTGTCAGGAAGAGCCGATGAACCAGGGTGCCTGGTACTGCAGCCAACACCACTTGCGTCGCAGTATCAGTACCCTCAACAAGTCTCTCGTACTCGAGTACGCGGGCCGTGAGGCTTCTGCTGCACCTGCATGCGGTTATGCATCGATGCACGCTGAGCAGCAGGAAAAACTGCTGCAAGACGCCTTTACTGTTTAACGCCTTCGCGCACCTGAAACCGAATTTAAGGACCCACAGATAATGGCTATCGAAATCAAAGCCCCCACTTTCCCGGAATCGGTTGCCGATGGCACCGTTGCCACCTGGCACAAACAACCGGGCGACGCTGTAAAGCGTGACGACCTGATTGTCGATATCGAAACCGACAAGGTTGTGCTGGAAGTGTTGGCCACTGCTGACGGCGTGTTGGGCGCTATCGTCAAGAACGAAGGCGACACCGTTCTGTCCGACGAAGTTCTGGGCTCCATCGAAGCGGGCGGCGCTGCTGTTGCCGCTCCGGCCGCTCCGGCCGCTGCACAAGCGGCTGCTCCAGCTGCTGAAGGCGAGGACGATCCTGTTGCTGCACCGGCTGCTCGCAAGCTGGCTGAAGAAAACGGCATCAACATCGCGTCCGTTGCCGGTACTGGCAAAGGCGGTCGTGTGACCAAGGAAGACGTGGTGGCTGCTGTTGCTGCCAAGAAAGCCGCTCCGGCTGCCGCGCCTGCCAAGGCTGCTGCGCCTGCTGCCGCTGCTCCTGTGTTCGCCGCTGGCGACCGCATCGAGAAGCGTGTTCCGATGACCCGCGTTCGCGCTACCGTGGCCAAGCGTCTGGTAGAAGCTCAATCGAACATGGCGATGCTGACCACCTTCAACGAAGTCGACATGACCGAAGTCATGGCCCTGCGTTCGAAGTACAAGGACCTGTTCGAGAAGTCCCACAACGGCGTACGCCTGGGCTTCATGTCGTTCTTCGTGAAAGCGGCCACCGAAGCGCTGAAACGCTTCCCGGCTGTTAACGCCTCGATCGACGGCGGCGACATCGTTTACCACGGCTACGCCGACGTAGGTGTTGCTGTTTCCAGCGACCGTGGTCTGGTTGTGCCGGTTCTGCGTAACGCCGAACTGATGAGCCTGGCTGAAATCGAAGGCGGCATCGCTACCTTCGGCAAGAAAGCCCGTGACGGCAAACTGTCGATGGACGAAATGACCGGCGGCACATTCACCATCACCAACGGTGGTACTTTCGGTTCGATGATGTCGACCCCGATCGTCAACCCGCCGCAAGCAGCTATTCTGGGCATGCACAACATTCTGCAGCGCCCTATGGCGATCAACGGTCAGGTCGTTATCCGTCCGATGATGTACCTGGCTCTGTCCTACGATCACCGTCTGATCGATGGCAAAGAAGCTGTGACCTTCCTGGTTACCATCAAGAACCTGCTGGAAGACCCGGCTCGTTTGTTGCTGGATATCTGATAGAAGCGGCTGCAGGTTTCAAGTTCCAGGCTGCACGAAAGGACAGCCTGGCTTGGAGCTTGCGGCTTCAAGCTTGCCGCAAAAAAGAGGATTTTTTGAATGTCGCAGAAATTTGACGTAGTAGTGATCGGCGCGGGCCCTGGCGGCTATGTAGCTGCCATCAAAGCAGCACAACTGGGCCTCACCACTGCCTGCATCGAGAAGTACACCGACAAGGAAGGCAAACTGGCCCTCGGTGGTACTTGCCTGAACGTCGGCTGCATTCCATCCAAGGCGCTGCTGGACAGCTCCTGGAAGTTCCACGAAGCCCAAGACGGCTTCGCGATCCACGGTATCAACCACGCTGGCGTGACCATGGACGTGCCAGCAATGGTCGGCCGTAAAGCCAACATCGTCAAAGGCCTGACCTCGGGTGTTGCCACCCTGTTCAAAGCCAACGGTGTGACTTCCATTCAGGGTCACGGCAAGCTGCTGGCCGGCAAGAAAGTTGAAGTTACCAAGCCTGACGGTTCGGTAGAAATCATCGAAGCCGAAAACGTGATTCTGGCTCCAGGCTCGCGTCCGATCGACATTCCACCGGCTCCGGTTGACCAGAATGTGATCGTCGATTCGACTGGCGCACTGGAATTCCAGTCCGTACCTAAGCGTCTGGGCGTGATCGGCGCTGGCGTTATCGGTCTGGAACTGGGTTCGGTCTGGTCCCGTCTGGGCGCCGAAGTGACCGTTCTCGAAGCGCTGGACACCTTCCTGATGGCCGCTGATGCTGCCGTCTCCAAGGAAGCGCTGAAAACCCTGACCAAACAGGGTCTGGACATCAAGCTGGGCGCACGCGTTACCGGTTCCAAAGTGAACGGCAACGAAGTCGTTGTGAACTACACCGATGCCAAGGGCGAACAGAACATCACTTTCGACAAGCTGATCGTAGCCGTTGGTCGCCGTCCAGTGACCACTGATCTGCTGTCCGCTGATTGCGGCGTGACCCTCGACGAGCGCGGTTTCGTGCACGTTGATGATCACTGCGCCACCACCGTACCGGGCGTTTACGCCATTGGCGACGTGGTTCGCGGCATGATGCTGGCACACAAGGCCTCGGAAGAGGGCATCATGGTCGTTGAGCGCATCAAGGGCCACAAAGCCCAGATGAACTATGACTTGATCCCTTCGGTTATTTATACTCACCCGGAAATCGCGTGGGTCGGTAAAACCGAGCAGGCCTTGAAGGCTGAAGGCGTTGAAGTTAACGTTGGCACCTTCCCGTTCGCAGCCAGCGGCCGTGCCATGGCAGCCAACGACACCGGTGGTTTCGTCAAAGTCATCGCCGATGCCAAGACTGACCGCGTATTGGGCGTCCACGTGATTGGCCCGAGCGCTGCAGAACTGGTTCAGCAGGGCGCGATCGGTATGGAATTCGGCACCAGCGCTGAAGACCTGGGCATGATGGTTTTCTCCCATCCGACCCTGTCTGAAGCCTTGCACGAAGCAGCTTTGGCAGTGAATGGCGGCGCCATTCACATCGCCAACCGCAAGAAGCGTTAAGACAATAAGAAACCACGGCGGAATGGCCCGTCGTGAGCCTTGCATGCAAGACTCACCGCGGAATATCCGCTGGACGCAGTCTTGCGTAGTTGCACCGGTTGTCCGGAAAGGCTACGCAAGCAGCAGTCACAGGTGGTGCGGCACTTGAACAAGTGCAGCACCGAATGCGCAGTACCTAACGAAGACGGTAATAAGCATGAATCTTCACGAGTATCAGGGTAAGCAGCTGTTCGCTGAATACGGCCTGCCAGTTTCTACCGGTTACGCAGTAGACACCCCGGAAGCAGCAGCAGAAGCTTGCGACAAAATCGGCGGCACCGAGTGGGTTGTCAAAGCCCAGGTCCACGCTGGCGGTCGCGGTAAAGCGGGCGGCGTTAAGCTGGTTCGCAGCAAAGAAGACGCTAAGGCATTCGCACAGCAGTGGCTGGGCAAGCGTCTGGTGACTTACCAGACTGACGCCAATGGTCAGCCAGTCACCAAGATCCTGGTTGAATCGTGCACTGATATCGCTAAAGAGCTGTACCTGGGCGCTGTCGTTGACCGTTCGAGCCGTCGCATCGTGTTCATGGCTTCCACCGAAGGTGGCGTGGACATCGAGAAAATCGCTCACGACACCCCTGAGAAAATCCTCAAGGCCACTATCGATCCACTGGTTGGCGCTCAGCCATTCCAGGGTCGCGAGCTGGCATTCCAGCTGGGTCTGGAAGGCAAGCAAGTTGCTCAGTTCGCCAAGATCTTCGTAGGTCTGGCCAAACTGTTCAAGGATCACGACCTGGCTCTGCTGGAAGTGAACCCGCTGGTGATCAAGGCTGACGGCGATCTGCATTGCCTCGACGCCAAGATCAACATCGACGCCAACGCCATGTACCGTCAGCCTAAGCTGAAGACTTTCCACGATCCGTCGCAAGACGATCCGCGCGAAGCGCACGCTGCCAAGTTCGAACTGAACTACGTAGCACTGGAAGGCAACATCGGTTGCATGGTCAACGGTGCTGGCCTGGCCATGGGTACCATGGACATCGTCAACCTGCATGGCGGCAAACCAGCCAACTTCCTCGACGTGGGCGGCGGTGCTACCAAAGAACGCGTTACCGAAGCGTTCAAGATCATCCTGTCCGACACTAACGTCGCTGCAGTATTGGTCAACATCTTCGGCGGCATCGTTCGTTGCGACATGATTGCCGAAGGCATCATCGGCGCTGTGAAAGAAGTCGGCGTGAAAATCCCGGTTGTTGTTCGCCTTGAAGGCAACAACGCTGAGCTGGGCGCTAAAGTACTGGCAGAAAGCGGTTTGAACATCATCGCTGCTACCAGCCTGACCGACGCTGCTCAACAAGTCGTTAAAGCTGCGGAGGGCAAATAATGAGCGTCCTGATCAATAAAGACACCAAAGTTATCTGCCAGGGTATTACCGGTTCGCAAGGTAGTTTCCACACCCAGCAAGCCATCGAATACGGCACCAAGATGGTTGGCGGCGTAACTCCGGGCAAAGGCGGCACCGAACACCTGGGTCTGCCAGTGTTCAACACCGTGAAAGATGCTGTAGCTGCCACTGGCGCCACCGCCAGCGTGATCTACGTTCCAGCTCCTTTCTGCAAGGACTCCATCCTGGAAGCAGCTTTCGGCGGCATCAAGCTGATCGTTTGCATCACTGAAGGCATTCCTACCCTGGACATGCTGGATGCCAAGGTCAAGTGCGACGAGCTGGGTGTAATCCTGATCGGTCCTAACTGCCCAGGCGTGATCACTCCAGGCGAATGCAAGATCGGCATCATGCCAGGTCACATTCACTTGCCAGGCAAGGTCGGTATCGTTTCCCGTTCCGGCACCCTGACCTACGAAGCTGTCAAGCAAACTACTGACGCCGGTTTCGGTCAGTCGACTTGCGTCGGCATCGGCGGTGACCCGATCCCGGGTTCGAACTTCATCGACATCCTGAAGCTGTTCCAGGAAGACCCGAAGACCGAAGCGATCGTAATGATCGGTGAGATCGGCGGTTCGGCTGAAGAAGAAGCGGCTGCCTACATCAAGGCAAACGTGACCAAGCCGGTTGTTTCCTACATCGCTGGTGTGACTGCCCCTGCGGGCAAGCGCATGGGCCATGCTGGCGCAATCATCTCTGGCGGCAAAGGCACTGCAGACGAGAAGTTTGCTGCCCTGGAAGACGCAGGCGTTAAAACCGTGCGTTCGCTGGCAGATATCGGCAAGGCTTTGTCCGAGCTGACCGGTTGGGCGATCAAATAAGCCTCGCGCTTAACTGACGCTTCACCAAACAAAGGCCACCTTCGGGTGGCCTTTGTCGTTTCTGCGGAATCTGTAGGAGCCGGCTTGCCGGCGAATGAGGCGACGCGGTGTGTCAGGTATGGCGCTTTCGCTGGCAAGCCAGCTCCTACAAGGTGAAATTTCGTACGTAAACGCGACACAGAAACGTCGCGTATCGGATAGTTCGCCCTCTAACAGTGCGTTTGTCGGGCAAATTCGTTAGGCTAGCCGCCATTTTTGCGAACGCCGCCCACAAGGCAGTGACGCGCTAAAGGGTCAGTCCTATACGGATCGACAGCATTTCCCTCACCCCCAAGGGAAATCCCTCTCTAAATTCCGATTCAGTAGTGTGGTATTTCCTTAATGAAAGTGTTGAAAGGCCAGGACATCCTGGCACTTGGTTTTATGACGTTTGCCCTGTTTGTCGGGGCTGGCAACATCATCTTCCCGCCTATCGTCGGTTTGCAGTCAGGGCCTAATGTCTGGATGGCGGCGCTGGGTTTCCTGATCACCGCGGTCGGTTTGCCGGTGATCACCGTGGTAGCGCTGGCGAAAGTCGGTGGTGCGATGGATGCCCTGAGCAGTCCGATCGGCAAAATTGCCGGTGGTCTGCTGGCTGCCGCGTGCTACCTCGCGGTTGGCCCGTTGTTCGCCACCCCGCGCACAGCCACTGTATCGTTCGAAGTGGGCCTGGCGCCGTTGACCGGCGAGAGCCCGTTGGCGCTGTTCCTCTACAGTTCGGTGTACTTCCTGATCGTGTTCTTCATCTCGCTCTACCCGGGCCGATTGCTGGATACCGTAGGACGGTTTCTCGCACCGCTGAAGATCATAGCCCTGGCCGCGCTCGGCATCGCCGCATTCGCGTTGCCTGCCGGTGATATCGGCGTGGCCACGCCGGAGTACGTCGCGGCGCCGTTCTCTCAAGGTTTCATCAATGGTTACCTGACCATGGATACCCTGGGCGCATTGGTGTTCGGCATCGTCATCGTTAACGCGATCCGCTCCCGTGGCGTTGAATCGCCGGTGCTGATTACCCGTTACGCGATCATTGCCGGGCTGATTGCCGGCGTGGGCCTGGCGCTGGTTTACGTCAGCCTGTTCCGCCTCGGTTCGGGCAGCCATGAAGTGGCAGCCGGTGCGACCAATGGCGCGGCGGTATTGCACGCCTACGTTCAACACACCTTCGGTTCGTTGGGCAGCGGTTTCCTGGCGGTGCTGATCTCGCTGGCCTGCCTGGTGACAGCGGTCGGCCTGACCTGTGCCTGCGCCGAGTACTTCAGCCGTGTGCTGCCACTGTCCTACAAGACGCTGGTCATCATCCTGGCGGTGTTCTCCTTGCTGGTGTCCAACCTGGGCCTCACCAAGCTGATTGCCTTCTCGATCCCGGTACTGACAGCGATTTACCCGCCTTGCATCGCCTTGGTGGCGCTGAGCTTCTGCAAGGACTTCTGGCATGAGCAAGGCCGGATTGTCGGTCCGGTGATGCTGGTATCGTTCCTCTTCGGCATGATCGACGCGCTCAAGGGCGCGGGTCTGGCGGACTGGATGCCGACTCAGCTGTCTCACTTGCCGCTGAGCGAGCAGGGCCTGGCGTGGCTGGTGCCCGCGGTCATGACGTTGGTGGTCGCAGTAGTTTGCGATCGCCTGCTGGGCAAGCGCGAAGAAGCGCTGGCTTAAGTCGCTGAATGGCCTGCCACAAGCGGGCCATCAAGCTGAAACAGAAATGCCCCGTATCAATCGATACGGGGCATTTTTTTGGAGTCAGTGCAGTGTCTTTTTCCATAAGCTAACGTCGAAGCCTTGCAAATTTCCAATGTGGGAGCGAGCCTGCTCGCGATGGCGATTTTACTTTCAACAGAGATGTTGACTGATCTACCGCTATCGTCGGAACGCCGCCCGGAGCCGGCTCGCTCCCACAAGGTTTCGAGTATTTCGCCTTTACATCAAAAGGACCTGCATGTCGTTCATCCACGCCAACCTGATCCACATCCTCGCCGCGCTCTGGTTTGTCATCTGCTGGGGCGGTTACACCCGTTATGCCACGTGGAAGGGCCGCGACACCGCGTGCCTGGCCAGTGTGTTGCACCTGTACCGTGAAGACTGGATGCGTCGCATGCTGCTGCGCGACAACCGCATCGCCGATGCCAGCGTGGTCGGTAACCTGGAGCGTAACGCCTCGTTTTTTGCCTCCAGCACCCTGATTATTCTGGCCGGCATTCTCACCGTGCTCGGTGCTTCTGAAAGGGCGGTGTCGTTGTTGGCGGATATCCCGATGGTGCAGCAGGCGTCCCAGGGCATGTCCGAGATCAAATTGCTGTGCCTGGCGCTGGTGTTTGTCTACGCCTTCTTCACCTTCAGTTGGTGCATGCGGCAGTACAACTTTGCGGCGATTCTGATTGGCTCGGCGCCGATGGTCGGTGAGCGCCACGTTTCCGAACAAGAACGCAAAGCCTTCGCTGCCCGAGCGGCACGGGTCATCTCCATGGCGGCCAACCAGTTCAACTTCGGCCTGCGTTCCTACTACTTCGGCATGACCATGCTGGCCTGGTTCGTCAGTCCGTGGCTGTTCATGCTGATGAGTGCCGGCGTAGTGCTGGTGTTGTATCGCCGGGAGTTTCATTCCGACGTTCTAGACGTGATGGTCTATACCCCTACAGAGGCACCCTTGCCCGAGGCAAACAAAGAGGCCGCTTGATGAATATTCCGTTCTGGTGTGTGTTCATCAGTGCATTACTGATTTATGTCGCTCGCATGCCGGTGGCCAAGGCGATGAAGGAGCTGGGCGGTTACAACAATCACCTGCCGCGTCAGCAACAGGCGCAACTTACCGGCTTCGGCGCCCGTGCGGTGGCAGCACATCAAAACTGTTTTGAAGCCTTTATATTGTTTGCGGTGGGGGTGTTGATGGCCCACACCACACAAACCGCAGGATGGTTGATCGACCTGCTGGCGATCATCTTTGTGATCTCACGCGTTATCTACTTACTGTGTTACTGGGGCGATTTGGCCTGGCAGCGCAGTTTGGTCTGGTTTGTCGGTTTCGTCTGTTCGTTGTTACTGATGCTTAGTCCGGGTTTTAGAAGCGTTTTGCTCTAACTGAGCAAATGGCAGGCAAAAGAAAACCCGCACTTGGCGGGTTTTCTTTATCACGCTAAAAACTGTTTTAGTTTTTAGGTGCTTCGGTTGGAGCTGCTGGTGCGGCTTCCTGTGCGGCGGCTTTGTTCGATTCAGCCTGAGCTTTGGCAGCTTCGGCGTTTTCTTTCGCAGCGTCGTTCACTTTATCCTGAGCTTTGTTCATATCTTGCTGAGCTTGCTCAGCATGTTTGGTTGCATCTTGAGCTTTGTCCTCGGATTTTTTATCGCAGGCAGCGAGACCGAGGGAAGCGGTCAACATCAAGGCAATAGCTAAAGTCTTACGCATGGGGTGTTTCTCCTTATGGAAATAACTACTGGCCTTTCGAGCACAGCCGGCAATGATAAGTTCCTCATTTCACACAAATATATCGGGTAATTTCTGTCAGGAACTTTTTGGTCTTTCCAAAACTTCGGATCCCCACTAACTAGAGTTTTTTATCACATGGCCGAAAACCCTGTTTTTGAGCGTGCGACGCGATTCCTGTCAGCACTCAGGCATTGTCAGGTCCTCGGGTTGCGGGTGCACAGCGCCAGTAATGACGGACTAACGGTCATCTTGCCGTACAGCCCGCAAATTGTTGGTAACCCGGAAACCGGCGTGATCCACGGCGGTGCGCTGACGTCGTTGATGGATACCGCATGCGGCATGTCGACCCTGTGCGTGCTGCCCGAATTTGAAGTCTGCCCGACCCTCGACCTACGCATCGACTACATGCATGCCGCCGAACCGCATAAAGATGTCTACGGTTTCGCCCAATGCTACCGAGTGACCACCGACGTGATCTTCGCTCGCGGTTTCGCCTATCAAGACGATCCCGAGCACCCCATCGCGCATGTCGTCGGCACGTTCATGCGCATGGGTAAAGCCATCAAAGGCACTAAAAGCTTTGGCGGCGTCATCGCAGGAGGTGCGCAATGACTGATTCCTTCAAGGAACAACTGCAACAGGCTCACGAGGAGGGCAACTACGCGTCACTGTTGCACCTGATTCCTTACGCCAAACTGATCGGCGTCGAATGTTCGCGGGTGGGGGATGATCTGCTGTTTCGCCTGCCGGCTAACAAGGACAACATTGGTAACCCTTTATTGCCGGCGATTCATGGCGGCGTGATCGCCGGGTTCATGGAGCTCTCGGCCGCGCTGCATTTGCTGATTTTCACCGGCTCACCGGGGGTGCCGAAAATCATCGACTTCTCCCTCGATTACCTGCGCGCCGGGCAATTTCGCGATACCTGGGCCAAATGTCAGGTGTGCCGACAGGGGCGCCGGGTCGCCAACGTGGCCGTTACAGCCTGGCAAAGTACTGAATCCGAGCCCATTGCGACGGCCCGCGCTCATTTCAAAATTGAAGAGCCCTTGAAATCCTGAACACAGCCCCCAACTTGGATGACAACCCGCCGCTGACCCTGAAGGTCGCGGCCACTGCCATCTGATTGGAGTTTGATGACCATGAGTGTGGAAACTCAAAAGGAAACCCTGGGCTTCCAGACCGAGGTGAAGCAACTGCTGCACCTCATGATCCATTCGCTGTATTCCAACAAGGAAATCTTCCTTCGCGAATTGATCTCGAACGCCTCTGACGCTGTCGATAAATTACGTTTCGAAGCCCTGTCCAAGCCTGAATTGCTGGAAGGTGGCGCCGAACTGAAAATCCGTGTGAGCTTCGACAAGGACGCCAAAACCGTCACTCTCGAAGACAACGGCGTTGGCATGAGCCGGGAAGAAGCGATCACCCATCTTGGGACCATCGCCAAATCCGGCACTGCCGACTTCATGAAACACCTGTCTGGTGATCAGAAGAAAGATTCGCACCTGATCGGTCAGTTCGGTGTGGGTTTCTACTCTGCATTCATCGTCGCCGACAAAGTCGACGTGTTCAGCCGTCGTGCCGGTGATGCTGCCAGCGAAGGCGTGCACTGGTCGTCCAAGGGCGAAGGCGATTTTGAAGTTGCCACCATTGAGAAAGCCGAGCGCGGCACTCGCATCGTCCTGCACCTGAAGTCCGGTGAAGACGAATTCGCCGATGGCTGGCGTCTGCGCAACATTATCAAGAAGTACTCCGACCACATCGCTCTGCCGATCGAGTTGCCAAAAGAAGTGGCCGCCGCTGAAGGTGAAGAGCAGCCGGCCGCGGAATGGGAAACCGTCAACCGTGCCAGCGCCTTGTGGACCCGTCCTCGCACCGAAGTGAAGGACGAGGAATACCAGGAGTTCTATAAGCACGTTGCTCACGATTTCGAGAATCCGCTGAGCTGGAGCCACAACAAGGTCGAAGGCAAGCTCGAATACAGCTCGCTGCTCTACGTGCCGGCCCGTGCTCCGTTCGACCTGTACCAGCGTGAAGCGCCGAAAGGCCTGAAGCTGTACGTGCAGCGCGTGTTCGTCATGGACCAGGCCGAGTCGTTCCTGCCGCTGTACCTGCGTTTCATCAAAGGCGTGGTCGATTCCAACGACCTGTCGCTGAACGTGTCGCGGGAAATCCTGCAGAAAGACCCGATCATCGATTCGATGAAGTCGGCGCTGACCAAGCGCGTTCTGGACATGCTGGAAAAACTGGCGAAGAACGAGCCTGAGCAATACAAGAGCTTTTGGAAGAACTTCGGTCAGGTCATGAAAGAAGGCCCGGCAGAAGACTTCGCCAACAAAGAGAAAATCGCTGGCCTGCTGCGTTTCGCATCGACCAACGGTAATGAAGGCGAGCAAGTGGTTGGGCTGGCCGAATACCTGGCTCGCGCCAAGGAAGGACAGGACAAGATCTACTACCTGACCGGCGAAACCTACGCACAAGTCAAAAACAGCCCGCACCTGGAAGTCTTCCGCAAGAAAGGCATCGAAGTGCTGCTGCTGACCGATCGCATCGACGAGTGGCTGATGAGCTACCTCAGCGATTTCGACGGCAAGAGCTTCGTTGACGTGGCGCGCGGTGACTTGGACCTGGGCAATCTGGACTCGGAAGAGGACAAGAAGGCTGCGCAAGAAGTCGCCAAGTCCAAAGAAGGTCTGGTTGAACGTCTGAAAACTGCACTGGGTGAATCGGTTGCTGAAGTACGGGTTTCTCACCGTCTGACCGATTCCCCGGCGATTCTGGCGATCGGCGAGCAGGACCTGGGCATGCAGATGCGTCAGATCCTGGAGGCCAGCGGTCAGAAGGTTCCGGATTCGAAGCCAATCTTCGAATTCAACCCGGCTCACCCGCTGATCGAGAAGCTCGACAACGAGCAGAGCGACGAGCGTTTCGGCGACCTGTCGCACATTCTCTTCGATCAGGCGGCACTGGCTGCCGGTGACAGCTTGAAGGATCCGGCCGCGTATGTGCGCCGTCTGAATAAGCTTTTGGTTGAACTGTCGGTTTAACTGCGTTGTAAAAAAAAACCCGCTTCGGCGGGTTTTTTCATTCTGGCTGATCGTTCCCACGCTCCGCGTGGGAATGCTTCTAGGGACGCTCCGCGTCCTGTGACGCGGAGCGTCACGGGCTGCATTCCCACGCGGAGCGTGGGAACGATCAGACGGGTCGCGTGAGAACGATCAGGCGATCAGGTCTACCGCGGCAGTTCGATCCGCTCACTTTCCCCCGGCACCGTCGGCCAATCCCCGGCCGCCCAGCGCCGCCGTGCTTCATCGATGACCGCCGGATCACTCGCCACAAAATTCCAGTTGATCCTCCTCGGCCCGTCCAGCGGAGCGCCACCAAACAACACGGCATGGCAATCGCTCTCGGCAAACAGGGTAATCTCTTCCCCCGCAGGCAACACCACCAGCGAATTCAGTTCCAGCGCCTCGCCATCCAGCAGCACCTCGCCGCTCAAGACATACAGCGCTCGCTCTTCATGCTCGGTGGGAATCAGCAACGTAGTCGCCGTTTGCAGGTTCAACTCCGCGTACAACGTAGGAGAAAGCACCGGCACCGGCGATTCCAGACAAAAGCCTGACCCGGCAATCATCCGGATCTTCACGCCAAGGTTATCGCTGACCGGCAAGGTCGCCGCCGGATGATGGCTGTAGTGCCCTGGGCCCTGTTCATGCTCCTTGGGCGATGCCAGCCAGATCTGCAAGCCGTGCATCGTGAAACCCATGCTCTTCAGCGCCTCGGGGGTGCGCTCAACGTGGGCAATCGCGCTGCCGGCGGTCATCCAGCTGACATCTCCGGCATTCACCACTTGATCGGAGCCGAGGCTGTCCTTGTGCTGGATTTGCCCTTCAAACAAATAGGTTAGCGTCGATAGGCCGATGTGCGGATGCTGCCGGATGTTCATGCCTTTTCCCGCTGGATACCGGGTTTGCAGCATGTGGTCGAAAAACACGAAAGGCCCGACGCTGCGGCATTTGGCTGATGGCAACGGTCGAAGAATCGGCTGGCCTTCGACATCCTCGACGCGAGGGCGGATCACGAGCGGAGTATTCATGCTGCATTCCAGGTTGAGCGGGTGATGCGTGGAGCATAACCCGCTTGCACAGCCATTGCCGCTACTGGCTGAACGCACCTTCCGACAGGTGGGTTTCGATGCTGACGTCGGTGGTGGTCATCAACTTGTGGACCGGGCAACGGTCGGCCACGCGATGCAGTTCCTCGCGCTGCGCATCGGTAAGCACGCCCTTGAGGGTCAGTTTGACGTGCAGCGCATATTTGCCTTTCTGTTCTTCGCTGTTGTCGCGTTTGACTTCGACCGTGACACCGGTCAGCGGGATGTCCTTTTTCCTGGCATACATCTTCAGGGTCAAGGCTTTGCACGCCCCCAACGCCGCATCGAAGTAATCGTGGGGTTCTGGTGCCGAGCCTTCACCGCCTGACGAGGTCGGCACGTCGGCAAACAGTTCATGGTCGTCGATTTGAACGCTGTGGCGAAAACCTTCGGCGCAAATGGTATTGACGGTAACGGTCATGGAAAGCCTCCCAGGCTGGAAAAGTCGTTCGGTCAAAAAAGACCTTGAAGTTATAGAGCATTCCTCTGCGCACGCGTTCCACTTTCTTACGGGTTCATACCCGTTCGCTGAATGAATATCGGGCGACCGGCCGGCCGTACGCGGTTGCGAATGACGCTATCGCGGCCTATGGTCCAAGCGAGGTATTTCCTGCAACCGTCACACGATGACGCGCCGCAGGTTGGTGTCCATCCAGTGCGAATAGCCATAGCAAGGTGAAGACATGCCGAACGAATCCCGCCCCGCCGTCCTTGAACTGATTGGAAACACGCCGCTGGTGCGTGTCAGCCGTTTCGATACCGGCCCGTGTACGCTGTTCCTCAAACTCGAATCACAAAACCCCGGTGGATCGATCAAGGATCGCATCGGTCTGGCGATGATCGACGCCGCCGAGCGCGATGGTCGCCTGCAACCCGGTGGCACCATCGTCGAGGCCACTGCCGGCAACACCGGCCTGGGCCTGGCCCTTGTCGGGCGTGCCAAGGGGTATCGCGTGGTGTTGGTGGTGCCTGACAAGATGTCCACCGAGAAAGTCTTGCACCTCAAGGCGATGGGCGCCGAAGTGCACATCACCCGCTCCGATGTCGGCAAGGGCCATCCCGAGTACTACCAGGATGTAGCCGCACGGCTGGCAAAGGAGATTCCCGACGCCTTCTTCGCCGATCAATTCAACAACCCGGCCAACCCGCTGGCTCACGAATGCAGCACGGCGCCAGAGATCTGGGCGCAAACCCAGCATGATGTGGATGCCATCGTCGTTGGAGTCGGTTCTGCCGGCACGTTGACCGGCTTGACCCGCTTCTTTAACCGCGTGCAGCCGAACCTGGTCATGGTGTTGGCCGACCCGGTCGGCTCGGTGATGGCCGAATACAGCCGCAGCGGCACCCTGGGAACCCCCGGTTCCTGGGCGGTGGAAGGCATTGGCGAAGATTTCATTCCCTCGATTGCCGACCTGTCCAGCGTGCGCCACGCGTATTCGATCAGCGACGAAGAAAGCTTCGATCATGCCCGCCAACTGTTGCGCGCCGAAGGCATTCTCGGCGGCTCGTCGACTGGCACATTGCTGGCGGCGGCGCTGCGTTATTGCCGCGAGCAAACCGAGCCGAAACGGGTCGTGAGTTTTGTCTGCGACACCGGTACCCGCTACCTGTCGAAGGTCTACAACGATCAGTGGATGAACGATCAGGGCCTGTTGCAATACAAACACTACGGCGATCTTCGCGACTTGATCTCGCGCCGTTTCGAGGATGGTCGAGTGATCAGCGTGGGCCCTGACGACACGCTGCTGACCGCTTTCCAGCGCATGCGCCTGGCGGACGTGTCACAGCTGCCAGTGCTGGTGGACGGCCAGCGGCTGGTCGGCGTGATTGACGAGTCCGACATTCTGCTGGGGGTGCACCAGGAGGCCTCGCACTTCCGTTTGACGGTGGCCAGCGCGATGACCGACAAGCTGCAAACCCTGCCTGCCGCTGCCAGTCTGGCGCAATTGCAGGCGGAACTCGACCGTGGGCTGGTGGCGATCATTGCCGATGCCTCGGGCTTCCACGGACTGATTACCCGCTTCGATCTACTCAATCATCTACGGAGATCCCTGAAATGAGTCACGATAAAGAGGCTGCGCCACAAGGATTTGCCACACGCGTGATCCATGCCGGGCAGGCGCCGGACCCTTCCACCGGGGCGTTGATGCCACCTATTTACGCCAACTCCACCTATATGCAGCAAAGCCCTGGCGTGCACAAAGGTCTCGACTACGGGCGCTCGCACAACCCGACGCGCTGGGCGCTGGAGCGCTGTGTGGCGGATCTCGAAGGGGGAACCCAGGCCTTTGCATTCGCGTCCGGGCTGGCGGCGATTTCCACGGTGCTCGAATTGCTTGATGCCGATTCGCATATCGTCTCGGGCAATGATTTGTATGGCGGTACGTTTCGCCTGTTCGACAAGGTGCGTCGGCGCAGCGCCGGGCATCGTTTCAGCTTCGTCGATCTGACGGATCTTGCAGCCTTCGAAGCGGCGCTCCAAGACGACACACGAATGGTCTGCGTCGAGACGCCGAGCAATCCGTTACTTCGCCTCACTGACCTCGCTGCCATCGCACGCATCTGCCGCCAGCGCGGCATCATTTGCGTGGCCGACAACACCTTCGCGAGCCCGTGGATACAACGTCCTCTGGAATTGGGCTTCGATATCGTGGTGCATTCGACCACCAAGTATTTGAACGGTCACTCCGACGTGATCGGCGGCATCGCGGTGGTTGGGCAGAACGCGGAGCTGCGCGAGCGGCTGGGATTTCTGCAAAACGCAGTGGGCGCCATCGCCGGGCCGTTTGACGCCTTCCTCACCCTGCGCGGCGTGAAAACCCTGGCATTGCGCATGGAGCGCCACTGCAGCAACGCCTTGGCGTTGGCGCAATGGCTGGAACAACAGCCACAAGTGGCGCGCGTCTACTACCCTGGCCTGCCGTCACATCCGCAGCACGAACTGGCGCGGCAGCAGATGCACGGTTTCGGCGGGATGATTTCACTCGATCTGAACAGCGACCTGGCGGGTACCAAACGCTTTCTGGAGAGTGTGCAGATATTTGCGCTGGCGGAGAGCCTGGGCGGGGTGGAAAGCCTGATCGAGCATCCGGCGATCATGACTCACGCGACCATCCCCGCCGACACCCGTGCGCAACTTGGCATCGGCGATGCGCTGGTGCGATTGTCCGTGGGGGTCGAGGACGTCGACGACCTGCGCGCCGATCTGGCGCAAGCGTTGGCGCTGATTTGAGTTCCAGCAGGCAAAAAAAATCCGGAACCCTTATCGGATTCCGGATTTTCGTGTCGAGCCCGGTTTAGCTGCCTTTGACCGCTTTACCGTTGACCGTGCCGTCGAGGAGCATGATGTTGTACTCCTTGCCGTCGGTTTCAACTTGTTGCAGACGGACCAGCAGGTAATCCCAGTCCTTGGCAAACCACAGGACGGTAATGCGCTTGTTTTGTGTCGGGTCGCGCACGCGCTCGACTTTAATCGCATCGATCTGGCCGGCCTTGGTGTCGACTTTTTCCGAACCCAGTACGCGGAAGTCATAGGTATCGACTTCGCCACCATCGATGACCTGATAGTTCATGCTCTTTTTGCCGGCGGCGACATCTTCCTGCAGGGCCAGCTGATACGTGGACTTATCGAGCATTCCACGGTTCAGTGGAACCTTGACCGGGTCGCCACGATCGGTGCCGGTGACCATTTTGGTGGTCCAGTCGAAATCCAGATCAACCTTTTTGGCTTTACCCAGGCCGCCACGCTCAAAGCGGTAGGACTGAGGCAATAGGGTGTCCTTGTCCAGGGTCAGAGTACTTTCTTCAGTCAGGCTGGCAATCATCATCGACGCCTTGAAGCTGAGCTTCCAGACGCCGTTGGCTTCCTTGGTCAGGCTGCGTTCAGCCGTGCCACTCATGGGAAGCTGCTTCCAGTCGGCGGTATAGCTGGCGGAGAAAGGTTGAAGTTCCGAAGCCTGTGTCAGGGGCAAGGCAAGCAGAGCGCAAGCGAAGAGCAGGGCACGACGCATAATATCTCCTAGGTTCGAATCAAGTGGCCGCTGGCCGCGAGTAGCTTCCCATCCAGTAAAGCACCTTGTTCGCCAAGTGATAAGCGACCTTCGGCAAACCAGCGTACAGCCAACGGGTAGATCAGGTGTTCCTGAGCATGGACTCGCTGCGCCAGACTCTGCGGCGAATCCTGCAACTCTACCGGTATTACTGCTTGTACGACCAGTGGTCCGCCATCGAGTTCCTCGGTGACGAAGTGGACGGAGCAGCCGTGCTCGGTGTCGCCGGCCTCCAGCGCGCGCTGATGAGTGTGTAACCCTTTGTATTTGGGTAGCAGCGACGGATGGATATTGAGCAGGCGACCCGCGTAATGGCGCACGAAATCAGCGCTGAGAATGCGCATGAAACCGGCCAGTACCACGAGTTTGGGATTGAACGCGTCGATCAATTCGATCAGTGCGGCATCGAAGGCCTCGCGGCCTTCGAAAGCCTTGTGATCCAGGGTGCGGGTGTCGATACCCGCGTCCTTGGCGCGTTGCAGGCCATAAGCATCGGCGCGGTTGGAAATCACCGCAGCGATGCGGACCGGGCTGTCGCCGGTCCGCGTGCTGTCGATCAAGGCCTGCAAGTTACTGCCAGTGCCGGAAAGCAGCACCACGACATCACAGGTGGCGGACATTAGTGCGCCTTAAGGTTCTTCAGTTCGACCTGGACCGCGCCTTCGGCAGCGGTGGCGATCTGGCCGATGACCCATGGCTGCTCGCCAGCTTCACGCAGTACGTTCAATGCGGTTTCAACGTGCTCTTGAGCCACGCAGATGACCATGCCCACGCCGCAGTTCAGCACGCGGTGCATTTCGTTTTCGTCGACGTTGCCTTTCTCTTGCAGCCAGTCGAACACGGCAGGGCGGGTCCAGCTCGCCACGTCAACCACCGCTTGTGCGCCTTTTGGCAGAACGCGCGGAATGTTGTCCAGCAGGCCGCCACCGGTGATGTGGGCCATGGCTTTGACAGCGCCGGTTTCCTTGATCAGCTTGAGCAGCGGCTTCACGTAGATACGGGTCGGGGCCATCAGCAGGTCGGTCAGCGGTTTGCCGTCGAGCTGGATGTTTTCGATATCGGCACCCGACACTTCGATGATCTTGCGGATCAGCGAGTAGCCATTGGAGTGCGGGCCGGAAGACGGCAGGGCGAGCAAGGCGTCGCCGGCAGCGACTTTCGAACCGTCGATGATTTCGGATTTTTCCACGACGCCGACGCAGAAGCCGGCCAGGTCGTAGTCTTCGCCTTCGTACATGCCAGGCATTTCAGCGGTTTCGCCGCCGACCAGGGAGCAGCCGGACAGTTCGCAGCCTGCGCCGATGCCGGTCACGACCTGGGTCGCGGTTTCGACGTTGAGTTTGCCGGTAGCGTAGTAGTCGAGGAAGAACAGCGGTTCAGCGCCGCAGACCACCAGGTCGTTCACGCACATGGCCACCAGATCGATGCCGATGCTGTCGTGCTTGTTCAGGTTCAGTGCCAGGCGCAGCTTGGTGCCCACACCGTCGGTGCCGGAAACCAGTACGGGCTGCTTGTAGCCAGCCGGGATTTCGCAGAGGGCGCCGAAACCGCCCAGGCCGCCCATGACTTCCGGGCGCGCAGTGCGCTTGGCGACGCTCTTGATGCGTTCGACCAATGCTTCACCGGCGTCGATGTCTACACCGGCGTCCTTGTAGCTCAGGGAGGGTTGCTTGCTCATGATCCAGGCCTTTAGGGGGGATTCAGGGGTAACGACCGAGTCCAGCGGGGACACCGAATTCGACGGGGGGCGATTGCCTCACACGAAATTCGGACTACCCGGCTGTTGCCGGTCTGCGAAGGCGCGCGATTTTATCAGGCTTGAGGGGCAGCGGCCATCCTCACGCCGACGGCAGGGGCATATCCCATTAAAAAAATTGATATTGACCGTATTAGCGGCTGTATAAGGTATCGCGATTAACCGTCTATCGTTATGGCAGCGTCAAAAACTTATCGGGGTCGGGTGAATGTTTTGCGCGAGGCGATGGTCACAGCCTTGCTCAATGTCTTCATGCGGTCAGTTCCAGCCGCTCTTGTCGTCAGGAATCTTCCATGCGTTTTCTTTCCAAGCTTTTGTGTTTGAGCTGTTTTTCCCTTTTCAGCCTCGCCAGCCATGCCGAAACCGTGAAAGGTCTCTATCAGGTGCGCGAGCCTGTCACCAGTCAGGCGCCCGAGGAGCGTGATCAAGCGACCCAGCGCGCGCTGGACACGCTGGTGTTACGACTGACCGGCGATCCCAAGGCGGCGCAAAGTCCGGGGTTGGCAGCCCTGCGCAAGGATCCGCAACAAATCATCAGTCAATACGGTTTTGACGCGGGGCCGCCGGAAGTGCTGAAGGTCGACTTCGACCCGGCCTCCACCGAGCAGGCGTTGCGTCGTGCGGGTCTGTCGTTGTGGGGCGCGAATCGGCCGTCGATTCTCGGCTGGTGGTTGAACGACTCCACCGAAGGTTCGAGCCTGGTGGGCGATGGCCAGGCCAGTGCCGCACCTCTGCGTCGAGCGGCACAGCACCGCGGTTTGCCATTGCGCTTGCCGCTGGCGGATTTGAGTGAGCAGTTGGTGGCGACAGCGCCGACGCTTGAAGGCACGGATGAGGCGCCTCTGCATAAAGCATCGGAACGTTACAACGCTGACGCTTTGCTGGCGGTGCATGCCCGGGAAGAGGGCGGTCAATGGCAAGCTAAATGGAATTTGTGGATGGGCGACAAGAAGGAAGCGGGCAGCGTGGAAGGCGCGGATCAGGCCGCGGTGGCCGATGCGGTGATGCTGGCGGTCAGCGAGCGAATGGCGCCACGGTTTGTCGTCAGGCCAGGTGCTTCGGGCGAACAATTGCTGGAAGTGCAGGGCATGAACCTGGAGCGTTACGCGACGCTGGGGCGATTGCTCGATCCGTTTGGCGCGCGTCTGCAAAGTGTTAGCGGTGATCGCATTCTTTATCGGGTCAATGGCAGCGCTGAGCAGCTGCGCTCGCAGTTGTCGCTGGCGAAGTTGCAGGAAGTACCGGCCGGTGAAGCTGTCACGCCCGTAGCGCCAGTTCAGCCTGTGGTGCAGGGTTCGGCGCCTGCTGTAGCGCCAGCCCCGGCACCGACGCCGCAATTGCGCTTCCGCTGGTAAGGTTTTCTTTCTTTATATAGATGCATATGGAGTGGTACATGGCCGATACGCGCCGTTGGTTCTGGTTGGGTGGAGTGGTTCTGCTCTGCGCGTTTGTCTGGCTGTTGCATCCGATCCTGACCCCTTTTCTGGTGGCGTTGCTGCTGGCCTATCTGTTCGATCCGCTGGTGGATCGACTGGAGAAGGTCGGGCTTTCAAGGACGTGGGGTGTGGTGGCGGTATTCGCACTGTTCACCCTGATTTTCACCACGCTGCTATTGGTCTTGGTACCGCTGCTGGCCAAGCAACTGTTTCGTTTGTATGAGTTGGCACCGCAAATGCTCGACTGGCTGCAGCACACCGCACTGCCGTGGGCGCAATCGAAGTTCGGGTTGTCGGAAGGCTTCTGGAAATTTGACAGGCTCAAGGCTGCGATCAGCGAACACATGACGCAGACCAGTGACATCGTCGGTGTGGTGCTGAGTCAGGCCACCGCGTCCGGTCTCGTGTTGATTGGCTGGTTGGCCAATCTGGTGTTGATCCCGGTGGTGAGTTTTTACCTGCTGCGGGACTGGGACCTGATGATGGTGAAGCTGCGAAGCCTGTTGCCCCGAGATCGCGAAGAGCGCGCTGTCTTGTTGGCTGGCGAATGCCACGAAGTGCTGGGTGCATTCGTGCGCGGGCAATTGCTGGTGATGGTGGCGCTGGGGGTGATCTACTCTGCGGGCTTGATGCTGGTGGGATTGGAGTTGGGGTTGTTGATCGGTGTGATCGCCGGTCTGGCCGCGATCGTGCCATACATGGGCTTTGTCATCGGGATTGGCGCGGCACTGATTGCCGGACTGTTCCAGTTCGGTGGCGACCTTTACCCAATGTTGGGCATCGTCGCGGTGTTCATGGTCGGTCAGGCGCTGGAAGGCATGGTGCTCACGCCAATGTTGGTAGGGGACCGGATCGGTCTGCACCCGGTGGCGGTGATTTTTGCCGTTCTGGCGGGCGGCGAGCTGTTCGGTTTCACGGGTGTGTTGCTGGCGTTGCCGGTGGCGGCGGTAATCATGGTGCTGGTGCGCCATGTGAATGATTTATATAAAGATTCTGATATGTACAGCGGTGCGGATTAGCCAAAGCGGTAAGGTTCGTTGAAGGGGCGTCGCGGCCAACCCGAGTCATTGTCGGGTTGGCCTGCATCCCCTGTGTGGCTGTCACATGCACCGCCAACAAAACTGTCACCAAACCAGTGCGTTAACGCAAACCTTTGATTTTGCTTGTGGTCTGTCGCATTGTGCGACCAGCGTCACGGGTATAAACTTCGCAAACTTTACACAGAGGTCACTAACGGTTCCCTTGGAACTGTTCAGTCAGCATGAAACCGATTCAGCTGCCCCTAGGTGTGCGTCTGCGTGATGACGCTACCTTTATCAATTACTACCCAGGCGCCAATGCCGCAGCACTCGGCTATGTCGAGCGGCTATGCGAAGCCGACGCCGGGTGGACCGAAAGCCTGATTTATCTCTGGGGCAAGGACGGGGTAGGGCGTACGCACTTGTTGCAGGCGGCCTGCCTGCGCTTCGAGCAGTTGGGCGAGCCGGCGGTGTACTTGCCATTGGCCGAGCTGCTTGATCGTGGCATCTCCATTCTCGATAACCTCGAACAATACGAACTGGTCTGCCTGGATGATTTGCAGGCGGTTGCCGGTCGCGCGGATTGGGAAGAGGCGCTGTTCCATCTGTTCAATCGTCTGCGCGACAGCGGTCGTCGCCTGCTCATCGCCGCGTCGACCTCGCCGCGTGAATTGCCGGTGAAGCTGGCGGACTTGAAGTCGCGTTTGACCCTGGCCCTGATCTTTCAGATGCGCCCGCTTTCCGATGAAGACAAATTGCGCGCTTTGCAATTGCGTGCATCGCGTCGCGGTTTGCACCTGACCGATGAAGTCGGACATTTTATTTTGACCCGCGGTACTCGCAGCATGAGTGCGCTGTTCGAGTTGCTTGAGCGTCTCGATCAGGCCTCTCTTCAAGCTCAGCGCAAGCTGACAATCCCCTTCCTGAAAGAAACCCTGGGCTGGTAACAAAAGCCGGGTAACAAAGCCTGGTAGCGCAAGCCTGGTAAAACCTAAGCCTGGTAGGGGTTTTGGCATATTTCAGGCGCCAGGAAATGCACTTTCCTACAGGGCTGCAGGCTGCGCGAGTGTCTAAAATGGGCTTAAGCGCTTAGATGTTAGCGAGAAACCGATAAGTCACATAAAGTTCGATTGAATTTGCAAATGAGGATGATAGCGGGCATAGTCTCGGCTTCTTTAGAACTATCAGCCACGGTCGTGCCCATGCTAAAGCGCTTCGCACCCCTCGTGCCTCTCGCACTCGTCACCCTGTTGTTCGGTTGCGCTGCTCACTCTCCAGTGTCCCAGCAAGAGCAACAACAGCAGGCTAAAAATTCAGTTACGGCACAGTCTTCTTCCGTTCTTTTCCAGGATTCTCTTTACCAGGAAGAGGCGGCCACCAATAAAGAACTGGCCAGCTTTGCCGACGGCAAGTCGTACCAGCTTCCGGGTCTGGCCGACAGCATTCTCGAACGTGGCATGTCCCTGATCGGTACCCGTTACCGTTTCGGCGGTACCTCTGAAGCCGGTTTCGATTGCAGCGGCTTCATCGGTTATCTGTTCCGCGAAGAAGCGGGCATGAACCTGCCACGCTCCACTCGCGAAATGATCAACGTGGACGCGCCACTGGTAGCTCGCAGCGCACTGAAGCCAGGCGACCTGCTGTTCTTCGCCACCAACGGTCGTCGCGGCCGCGTCAGTCACGCCGGGATCTACCTGGGTGATAACCAGTTCATCCACTCCAGCAGCCGCAAAAGCGGTGGTGTTCGGGTCGATAGCCTGGGTGACAGCTACTGGAACAAGACCTTCATCGAAGCCAAGCGCGCCCTCGCGATGGCCCCGACCGTGGTCACCGCTCGCAAGTAAACGTACAAATAGTAAGGCGAAGTTAAAGTCTTACTTGAAGTTTGCCGTGTAGCCGCTAGAATTCTGATCTATCAATGATGGCAAACCGCCTGCGCCCCGCGCAGGCGGTTTTCTTTTCTGCACTCCCGGCAGAAAAAGCCGCAGCCAGATCAGGATGTTCTGCTTATGACGATGTCGGCCCGCCTCGCACTCCTGTTCTTCTCCGCAGCGCTGCTCAGCGCCTGCGCCAGCCGCACCCCGCCTGCGCCGGTGGTTCGCGCGCCCATTATTTTCGGTAACCCGCAGTCCTTTTCCCCTGAAGCAGAAGACGTGCTGTTCCGCGCGCTCGGCCTGGTGGGGACGCCGTATCGATGGGGTGGCAACACGCCGGATTCGGGCTTCGATTGCAGTGGGTTGATCGGCTACGTTTACCGTGATGTTGCCGGCATTTCCTTGCCGCGTACCACGCGCGAGATGATCAGCATGCAAGCCGCCAATGTGGGCAAGGAAGGCCTGCAAACCGGTGACCTGATTTTCTTCGCCACCAATGGCGGCTCTCAGGTCAGCCATGCCGGGATTTACGTCGGCGAAGGCCGCTTCGTGCATGCGCCCGCGACTGGCGGCACGGTGAAGCTCGACAGTCTGTCCAAAGCCTATTGGCAGAGGGCATACCTGAGCGCCAAACGCGTTCTGCAGCCCCAGCACCTGGCACGCAATCCCTAATAAAGCGCTGAACCCTGTAGGAGTGAGCCTGCTCGCGATAGCGTTGGATCAGGCAATATCGATGTGACTGTCCCAACGCTATCGCGAGTAGGCTCACTCCTACAGGGGATTGGGGGGGGCAGTTATTTGGCTGCGGTCACGCGCCACACCTTGTTCCCCACATCATCCGCCACCAGCAAGCCACCCTGTTGATCGATCACCACGCCCACCGGCCGACCCCTGGCCTCTTCGTCGTTATTGAGGAAACCGGTCAGCACATCAACCGGTTGCCCCTTCGGTTTTCCGCCCGCAAACGCCACGAAAATCACTTTGTAGCCACTGTGCGGTTTACGGTTCCACGAGCCGTGCTGGCCGATGAAAGCCCCTTCCTTGAATTGCGCGGGCAGGGTATTGCCTTCAGCGAACGTCAGGCCCAGCGATGCAGTGTGCGGACCCACCGCGTAGTCCGGCTTGATGGCCTTGGCCACCAGGTCCGGATTTTGCGGCTCGACGCGAATGTCGACATGTTGGCCGTAATAGCTGAATGGCCAGCCATAGAACCCGCCATCCTTGACCGAGGTGATGTAGTCCGGCACCAGGTCGCTGCCGATCTCGTCCCGCTCGTTGACCGCCGTCCACAGCGCGCCGCTGCGGGGCTCCCAGGCCAAGCCGTTGGGGTTGCGAATCCCGGAAGCGAATATCCGGTGATTGCCGGTGGCGCGGTCCACTTCCCAGATCGCCGCGCGGCCTTCTTCCTGGTCCAGGCCATTTTCCCCGACGTTGCTGTTGGAGCCCACCGTGACGTATAGCTTGCTGCCGTCTTTGCTGGCGATGACGTTTTTGGTCCAGTGATGATTCAGCGTGCCCCCTGGCAGATCAACCACTTTGATCGGTGGTGACTTGATCGCCGTGGCACCGCTTTCATAGTGAAAACGTAGCAGGCGGTCGGTGTCGGCCACGTACAGGTCATTGCCGACCAGCGTCATGCCGAAGGGTGAATTGAGGTTTTCCAGGAACACCGTGCGGGTTTCGGCGATGCCGTCGTGGTCCTTGTCACGCAGCAGCGTGATGCGGTTCGGGCTGGGGACCGCAGCACCGGCGCGACCCATGGCTTTGCCCATGACCCAGCCACGAATGCCTTTGCGGTCATCGGGTTTGGGCGGCGCGCTGGTTTCGGCCACCAGCACGTCACCGTTGGGCAGTACGTAGAGCCAGCGCGGGTGATCGAGGCCTTCAGCAAAGGCGGCCACTTGGGTCCCGGCGGCAGCTGTGGGTTTAACGCCGTCTGGCCAGCCGACCGCCTGAGCGACGTTCACCGTCGGGATCAGGGTTTTATTCGGTTCGGGTAGCTTGGGTGACGGGCCGGTGCCGTCGGAGACTTGCAGGCGTGAGGTTTCACCACAGGCGGCAAGCCCTCCGGCGAGCACGATGACGAGAACAATCGGGGACTTGCGCATGCTGGTCTTCCCTATGAATGCAGTGTCTTATTCATAGAGAAGATAAACGCAGCGATGGTTCAACCAGTCAGCCGCGAGCTTCCTTGAACAAGACGGCGATGCCCGGGTGATAGTTACCGGCTTCGTTACGCAACTTGCGGTAGGCGTAGGGGAAATACCAGGCCACCGCGCAGCAATGTTCCTTTTGCAGGTCGTCGACCATGTCCTGAAGTTCTTCCGGGGTGGCGCTCTGCTGGGCTTTTTGCGGGGCAACGAACAAACAGCCGAGTTTCAGGTCGCTGGCGTAACTGATGCGTTTGGCGTCGCTGGTGATGTCCTGCAACGCCTGCGACAGGTTCAGGCTGTTGACCTTGGGCCAGCGTTGAGTGGCCTGAAGATAGGCACGCTGTTCGGCGGTCGCGATAAACAGATCGGCGCGGGCGTTGCGTTCGCCCTCTTCGATTTGTTTGCGCGTCGGTGAGTTTTGCAGTGTGACCATTTCCGCCATCCACGCAGCAGTAGAGAGCAAGCCAAGGTTGGCCTTTTCGTCATGCCAGTAAGGCGCTTCGTTATCGCCGCGAGTCGTGTTGTAGCGGTCGATACAGTCAAACCAGCGTTCCAGCACCGGCCGCAGGAATTCCAGCTTCGGATTGCTGATGATCATGCCTTGCATGTTGCTCACCCTTGTAATTGTGTTGTTGTTGGGTTGTGGCTCTTTGATATCACTGCTGGCCGTGTGCTGCAAGATTGGCGTCAGTAAATTGGCCGGCGGCAGTATATCGCTCGCCGCGGCTTTGTCTTCATTTGACGCTCCACCCCCAACCCTCTAACCTTCGCGGCTTGTTTCAGGTGCTCTGTGGCAGTGGCCGACAGAGTGAAACAGGGAAGCCGGTGAGTGACTATCGTCAAACGACGAATCCTCACGATCCCGGCGCTGCCCCCGCAACGGTAAATGAGTCAAGACTGTGCCTTGAGCCACTGTGTCAATTGTCGACATGGGAAGGCGCGCAGTCCGGCAGAACGCTGCTCATGAGCCCGGAGACCGGCCTGATTCATCCAGTGGCATCACGGTGGGCGATGCCAGGCTTCTTGCCGTCTATTCTTGTGCCTGCCCGCCGTTATCCAGCCTCAACGGAGAGCTCCCCCATGACCGATACCCCAGATCGTGACGAACGTCATTTGGCGCGCATGCAGCGCAAAAAAGCCGTGATCGACGAACGCATCGCCAATTCCCCGAACGAGTGCGGCTTGCTGCTGGTGCTGACCGGTAACGGTAAAGGCAAAAGCAGTTCGGCATTCGGCATGCTCGCCCGGTCCATGGGCCACGGCATGCAATGCGGTGTGGTGCAGTTCATCAAGGGCCGCAACAGCACCGGCGAAGAACTGTTCTTCCGCCGCTTCCCGGAGCAAGTGCGTTTTCATGTCATGGGCGAGGGCTTTACCTGGGAAACCCAGGACCGCCAGCGTGACATTGCCGCCGCCGAAGCCGCCTGGGCAGTGTCCCGTGAATTGCTCAGCGATCCGTCCATCGGTCTGGTGGTACTGGATGAGTTGAACATCGCCCTCAAGCACGGCTACCTCGACCTTGATCAGGTGCTCAGCGATTTGCAGGCTCGTCCGCCGATGCAACATGTGGTGGTAACCGGTCGCGGCGCCAAGCCGGAAATGATTGAACTGGCCGACACCGTCACCGACATGGGCGTGATCAAACACGCGTTCCAGGCCGGGA
Source organism: Pseudomonas sp. P4_C8 (assembly GCF_056401975.1). Lineage (NCBI taxonomy): Bacteria > Pseudomonadati > Pseudomonadota > Gammaproteobacteria > Pseudomonadales > Pseudomonadaceae > Pseudomonas > Pseudomonas sp. P4_C8. Next base: position 56,213 of record NZ_JBFUIH010000025.1, read on the forward strand.
TCAAAGCGCAAAAAGGCGTCGAGCTGTGAATCAACCACGTCATTGCCCGGCGGTACTGATTGCCGCGCCGGCCTCCGGTCAGGGCAAGACCACCGTCACCGCCGCCCTGGCCCGTTTGCATCGCAATCAGGGGCACAAGGTGCGCGTGTTCAAATGCGGCCCGGACTTTCTCGACCCGATGATTCTCGAGCGCGCCAGCGGTGCGCCGGTGTATCAACTGGACATGTGGATGGTCGGCGAGCAGGAAAGTCGTCGACTGTTGTGGGAAGCGGCGGGTGACGCGGACTTGATCCTCATCGAAGGCGTCATGGGGCTGTTCGACGGTACGCCGTCCAGCGCCGACCTGGCGCGGCACTTTGGTGTGCCGGTGCTTGCTGTAATCGACGGCACTGCCATGGCGCAGACCTTTGGTGCGTTGGCGTTGGGCTTGGCGAAGTATCAGCCGGACTTGCCGTTTGCCGGCGTGTTGGCCAACCGTGTTGGCACCTTGCGTCACGCGCAATTGCTCGAAGGCAGCCTGACCGAAGGTTTGCGCTGGTACGGCGCTTTGTCGCGGGAAACCGGGATCGAATTGCCTAGTCGGCATTTAGGTCTGGTCCAGGCCAGTGAGCTGAATGATCTCGATCTGCGCCTCGATGCGGCGGCCAATGCGTTGGCCAGCAGCTGTGAAGTGGCATTGCCGCCGGCGGTGGAATTTGCAGCCCCGGATGTAATCGCGGTCGAACCGTTGCTCGCGGGTGTGCGAATTGCTGTGGCCCGTGATGAAGCGTTCGCGTTCACCTACGGCGCGAGCCTGGATTTGTTGCGAACCATGGGCGCCGAGCTGTCCTTTTTCTCACCAATCCGCGACAGTGAATTACCGGAGGCTGACAGCCTTTATCTACCCGGCGGTTATCCGGAATTGCACCATGTGGCGCTGTCACAAAATACCTCGATGCTGAATGCGATTCGCGCACACCATGCAGCGGGTAAACCGCTGTTGGCCGAGTGTGGCGGCATGTTGTATCTGCTCGACTCGTTGACTGATGTCGAAGGCACTCGCGCCGAACTGGTGGGGCTGCTCAACGGCGACGCGGTGATGCAAAAGCGTCTGGCCGCGTTGGCGTTGCAAGCGGTCGCACTGCCGGAAGGTGCGTTGCGCGGGCACACGTATCACCATTCGCTGACCAGTACCGAGCTTGAGCCGATTGCGCGTGGCCTGAGCCCGAATGGCGGGCGGGGTGCGGAGGCGGTTTATCGTGAGGGGCGGATGACAGCTTCTTATGTGCACTTTTATTTTCCGTCCAATCCATCGGCGGTTGCCGCGCTTTTTGCGCCTGACCTTGAAGCCGCCATCGCGAGCAGGCTCACTCCTACATTGGATCACCTGAACCCTGTGGGAGCGAGCCTGCTCGCGAAGAGGCCATGAGCGACAACGCATTCTCCGAAGCCGAACTCGCAGCGGTCTACCGCGCCATCGCCGAACGTCGCGACATGCGTCACTTCAGCGGCGGCACCGTCGAGCCCGAACTATTGCGACGCCTGCTCGAAGCTGCGCATCAAGCGCCGAGCGTCGGCCTGATGCAGCCCTGGCGCTTCATCCGCATCAGTGACCGAGCCCTGCGCGGCAAGATCCAGTTGCTGGTGGAAGAAGAACGCATCCGCACCGCCGAAGCCCTCGGCGAGCGCACCGACGAATTCATGAAGCTCAAGGTCGAAGGCATCAACGACTGCGCCGAGGTGTTGGTCGCGGCGCTGATGGACGATCGCGAACGCCACATCTTCGGCAGGCGCACCTTGCCGGAAATGGACATGGCCTCGTTGTCCTGTGCGATCCAGAACCTCTGGCTGGCCTCTCGTGCCGAAGGCCTGGGCATGGGCTGGGTGTCGCTGTTTGAGCCGCAAGCGTTGGCGGACCTGCTGGGTTTGCCGGCCGGGGCCAAGCCATTGGCGATTCTTTGTCTGGGACCGGTCAAGGAATTCTATCCAGCGCCGATGCTGGTGCTCGAAGGGTGGGCGCAAGCGCGTCCGCTCAGTGAGTTGCTGTATGAAAATTATTGGGGAGTGAGTCAATGAGTGTGGCGTTATTGAGTGTCGCCGCGGTTGCGCTGGACGCGCTGCTGGGTGAGCCCAAACGCTGGCATCCGCTGGTGGCGTTCGGCCGTTTTGCCGAGCGCATCGAGCAACGATTCAACGGCGGTGGCCGCGGCTGGCGCAGCCATGGCGTCACCGCGTGGGTGCTGGCGGTGCTGCCGCTGACCTTGCTCGCCACGGCATTGTCCTGGGCGCCTTATGTCGGTTGGGTCGTCGAGGTTCTCGCGCTGTATTGCGCCCTCGGCATGCGCAGCCTCGGTGAACACGTCGAGCCGGTGGCCAAAGCCCTGCGCAGTGATGACCTGGAAGAAGCGCGTACACGTGTGGGCTATCTGGTTAGTCGCCAGACCAGCGAGTTGGATAAAACCGCAGTCGCCCGTGCGGCCACCGAGTCGGTGCTGGAGAACGGCAGCGATGCGGTGTTTGCCGCGCTGTTCTGGTTTGCCGTGGCCGGTGCGCCCGGTGTGGTGCTCTACCGTTTGAGCAACACGCTGGATGCGATGTGGGGTTATCGCAATGAACGCTTTGAGCGATTCGGCTGGGCGGCGGCGAAGATCGACGACGTCCTCAATTACATTCCCGCACGCTTGGTGGCGTTGACCTACGCGCTGCTGGGAAAAACCCGTCTGGCGTTGAAATGCTGGCGTACGCAAGGGCCGACCTGGGACAGCCCGAATGCCGGCCCGGTGATGGCGGCGGGCGCTGGTGCATTGGGCGTCGAGTTGGGCGGGGCGGCGATTTATCACGGTGAACTGCATCAGCGTCCGCAACTGGGCGAAGGCGTGCCGGCGGATGCCGACTCCATTGACCGTGGCTGGCAATTGGTTCAGCGAGGGGTATGGTTATGGTTGCTGATTCTCTGCGTGGGGGCTGAATTCTATGCTTGAGCACGGTGGCCGATTGCGTAAGGCGGCGCGCGAATACGGCATCGCAGAAGCCGATTGGCTCGACTTGTCCAGCGGCCTGGCGCCCTGGCCATTTCCGGTCCCGGACATCCCGCTGCGCGCCTGGGCACGTTTGCCGGAAACCGGAGACGGCCTGGAGCAGGCGGCCTGCGACTATTACAGCGCGGCTCAAGTGCTGCCGGTGGCCGGTTCGCAAATGGCCATCCAGTTACTCCCGCGTTTACGGCGTGCCGGCAAGGTCGGCGTGCTGTCGCCGTGCTACGCCGAGCACGCCGAAGCCTGGCGGCGCTGTGGTTACATCGTGCGTGAGGTGCTGGAGCAGGAAGTCGACTTCTTTATCGACAGCCTCGACGTGCTGGTGGTGGTCAACCCGAACAACCCGACCGGCCTGAGCCTGACCCCGAGTCGTCTGCTCGACTGGCACACCCGACTGGCCTCGCGCGGCGGCTGGCTGGTGGTGGACGAGGCGTTCATGGACAACACGCCGCAGTTGAGTGTGGCGCCGTTTACCCATCTGGTCGGCTTGATTGTATTGCGTTCGTTCGGCAAGTTTTTCGGTCTGGCTGGTGTGCGGTTGGGCTTTGTACTCGCCGAGCGCAAGCTGCTCAACTTGCTTGCCGAGCAAGTGGGGCCGTGGGCGGTCAGCGGGCCGACCCGAGTGATTGGCCAGGCCTGTCTGCTGGACACCGAAGGTCACGCCCGCCAGCGACAGCGCAGCGAAGAAGCCAGCGAGCGGCTGGCGCGGCTGCTTGAGCAGTTCGGGTTCAAGCCGCAGGGCGGATGCGCCTTGTTCCAATGGCTGATCACCGATCAAGCCGAGCAGTTGCATGAGTTCATGGCCCGTCAGGGCATTTTGCTGCGCTTGTTCCCACACAACAGCAGTCTTCGTTTTGGCTTGCCCGCTGACGAAGCGGACTGGACACGCCTGGCGCAAGCCTTTGAAACCTACGTCAAGGAAGCCCAATGAGCACATTGATGGTGCAGGGCACCACGTCCGACGCCGGTAAAAGCACTCTGGTGACGGCGCTGTGTCGCTGGGTGGTGCGCCAGGGCGTGCGTGTCGTACCGTTCAAGCCGCAGAACATGGCGCTCAACAGCGCGGTGACCGCTGACGGTGGTGAAATCGGTCGCGCGCAAGCCGTGCAGGCCCAGGCCGCCAACCTTGAACCGCACACCGACATGAACCCGGTGCTGCTCAAACCCAACAGCGACACCGGCGCTCAAGTGATCATTCATGGTCGCGCCGTCACGACGATGAACGCCGTCGCTTATCACGACTACAAAGCCATCGCCATGCAAGCGGTGCTGGCCTCCCATGAACGCTTGAGCGCGGCGTATCCGGTGGTGATGGTCGAAGGCGCGGGCTCGCCCGCCGAGATCAATCTGCGGGCCGGCGATATCGCCAACATGGGCTTTGCCGAAGCGGTGGATTGCCCGGTGTTGCTGATTGCCGACATCAATCGCGGCGGAGTTTTTGCGCATCTGGTGGGCACGCTGGAATTGCTCTCGCCGACTGAACAGGCGCGAATAAAAGGCTTCATCATCAATCGTTTTCGCGGCGACATCGCCTTGCTGCAGCCCGGCCTCGATTGGCTCGAAGAGCGCACCGGCAAACCGGTGATCGGTGTCCTGCCATACGTGATGGACCTGCACCTGGAGGCCGAAGACGGCATCGATCAGCGCCAGACCGACAAGGCCGATCAGGTGCTGAAAGTGCTGGTGCCGGTGCTGCCGCGCATCAGCAACCACACCGACTTCGATCCACTGCGCCTGCACCCGCAAGTGGATCTGCAATTCATCGGCCCCGGCCAGGCGATTCCGCCAGCCGACCTGATCATCCTGCCCGGCTCGAAAAGTGTGCGTAGCGACCTCGCGTATTTGCGGGCCAATGGCTGGGATTTGGCGATCAGTCGCCATCTGCGCTATGGCGGAAAAGTGCTGGGGATTTGTGGCGGTTTGCAAATGCTCGGTGAGCACCTGCATGACCCGTTGGGCCTGGAAGGCGCACCGGGTTCGAGTGCCGGTCTGGGGCTGCTGGCGTTCGAAACACAGCTCGAAGAAGAGAAGCAATTGCGCAACGTGCGCGGGCGTTTGGCCCTGGAAGATGCCGTCGTCAGCGGTTATGAAATCCATGCCGGCGTGACCACCGGGCCCGCGTTGGAAAACGCTGCCGTGCAGTTGGACGATGGTCGCTGCGATGGTGCGCAAAGTGTGGATGGGCAGATATTCGGCACCTATCTGCATGGTCTGTTTGAATCACCGGCGGCGTGCAGTGCGTTGCTGCGCTGGGCGGGTTTGCAGGCGGTGCAGGAGGTCGATTACCACGCATTACGCGAGCGGGATATCGAGCGGTTGGCGGATCTGGTGGAGCAGCATTTGGATACCGGGCTGCTGCGTCAGCTCTGCGGGATTTGAGGTGAATTCATCGCGAGCAGGCTCACTCCTACATTGGATCGCCAGTGAATATAAATTTTGTGTTCGCCATCGACCCACTGTGGGAGTGAGCCTGCTCGCGATGAGGCCAGTCGCAACGCCGCCATTTAAAGGTAAATGACCATGCTCCAACTGATTCTCGGCGGCGCCCGCTCCGGCAAAAGTCGTCTGGCCGAAAAACTCGCCACCGACAGCCAACTGGCCGTGACCTACATCGCCACCAGCCAACCGCTGGACGGCGAAATGAACGACCGCGTCGCCCATCACCGCGCCCGGCGTCCCGCCGAATGGGCATTGATCGAAGAACCGGTCGAACTCGCCCGCGTCCTGCGCGAAACCGCACGTGCCAACCGCTGCCTGCTGGTGGATTGCCTGACGCTGTGGATGACCAATCTACTGATGCTCGATGACGCCGAACGCCTCAACGCTGAACGCGAAGCCCTGTTGGACTGCCTGGCCTCGTTGCCGGGTGAAATCATTTTTGTCAGCAACGAGACCGGAATGGGTGTCGTGCCGTTGGGCGAATTGACTCGCCGCTACGTCGATGAAGCCGGTTGGCTGCATCAAGCGTTGGCCGAGCGCTGCCAGCGTGTCGTCCTGACCGTCGCTGGCCTGCCCCTGACTTTGAAAGGAACTGCGTTATGACTCAATCCTGGTGGCTGAACCCGTGCAAGCCGATCAATGCGCAAGCCGTCGAACAGGCGCAGGCGCGCCAACAGCAACTGACCAAACCAGCCGGCTCCCTCGGCCAACTGGAATCAGTGGCGGTGCAATTGGCCGGGTTGCAGGGGCAGGTCAAGCCGAGTCTGGATCACCTGTGGATCGCGATTTTTGCCGGTGACCATGGTGTCGTGGCTGAAGGCGTGTCGGCGTTTCCTCAGGAAGTCACCGGGCAGATGCTGCACAACTTCGTCAACGGCGGTGCGGCGATCAGTGTATTGGCGCGACAGTTGGGCGCTTCCCTTGAGGTGGTGGATCTGGGCACGGTCACGCCAACCTTGAATCTGCCTGGTGTGCGCCACTTGAACGTTGGCCCAGGCACGGCGAATTTCGTCAAAGGCCCGGCCATGACGACGGCCCAGGGCGAACTGGCATTGCAGGCTGGTCGTGACAGCGTGCAGCGCGCCATCGCAGCCGGGGTGCAGTTGTTTATCGGCGGTGAAATGGGCATCGGCAACACTACCGCAGCCAGTGCATTGGCCTGTGCCTTGCTCGATTGCCCGGTGGTGCATCTGGCCGGGCCGGGCACCGGTCTGGACGCGGCGGGCGTCAGTCACAAAGCTCAGGTTATCGAGCGTGCGTTGGCGCTGCACAGTGCTCAGCGCGGGGACGCTTTGCAGACGCTGTTCAACCTCGGCGGCTTTGAAATTGCCGCGTTGGTTGGCGCGTATCTGGCGTGTGCGCAGGATGGTGTGGCGGTGCTGGTCGATGGGTTCATTTGCAGTGTCGCGGCATTGGTGGCGGTGCGTTTGAATCCTGATTGTCGTGAGTGGCTGCTGTTCGGCCATCGCGGCGCCGAGCCTGGCCATCGTCATGTGCTGGAAACCCTGAACGCCGAACCGTTGCTGGATCTTGGTCTGCGCCTGGGCGAGGGCAGCGGTGCTGCGCTGGCCGTGCCGTTGTTGCGTCTGGCCTGCGATCTTCACGGGCAGATGGCGACCTTCGCCGAAGCGGCCGTTGCGGACCGTCCGGCATGACGTTGCGTCTGGACCTGTTGCGACATGGCGAGACCGAACTCGGTGGCGGGTTGCGCGGCAGTCTCGATGACGCACTGACCGCAAAAGGCTGGGAGCAGATGCGCGCGGCGGTGATCGAGCAGGGGCCATGGGATCGTTTGGTCAGCTCGCCATTACAGCGTTGTGCACGGTTTGCTGAAGAGCTCGGCGAGCAACTGGGATTGCCGGTGCACTTGGAAAAAGACCTGCAAGAAATGCACTTCGGTGCCTGGGAAGGGCAGAGCGCTGCGGCGTTGATGGAAACCGATGCCGAAGCATTGGGCCTGTTCTGGGCTGATCCTTATTCGTTTACGCCGCCGGACGGTGAGCGGGTGGCGGACTTTTCCAAACGGGTAGTGGCGGCCATTGAACGACTGGTTGTTGCTTATGCTGGCGAGCGGATTCTGTTGATCAGCCATGGTGGGGTCATGCGTTTGTTGCTGGCGCAAGCCCGGGGTTTGCCGCGCGAGCAGTTACTCAATGTCGAAGTCGCTCATGGCTCGTTGTTTTCGTTGAGCGTCGAACCCGGCGTTATTCTCAAGGAAGCGATCTGACCATGCTGCCATTCTGGATTGCCCTGCAATTTTTGAGCAGTCTGCCGATTCGCCTGCCCGGCATGCCGACGCCTCTGGAATTGGGCCGCTCGCTGTTGTTTTATCCGCTGGTGGGGCTGTTGTTCGGCGCGATTCTATGGGCACTGAATTGGCTGTTACTGGGTACGCCATTGTTGCTGCATGCCGCGTTGTTGCTGACGGTTTGGGTTCTGCTCAGCGGGGCGTTGCACCTGGACGGTCTGGCCGATAGCGCCGACGCATGGCTCGGCGGATTTGGCGACCGGGAACGTACGCTGACGATCATGAAAGACCCGCGCAGCGGACCGATTGCGGTGGTGACGCTGGTGTTGGTGTTGTTGCTGAAGTTCGCGGCGTTGCTGGCATTGATCGAGCAGCAGCACGGTGTGTTCTTGATCATCGTTCCGCTGATCGGCCGTAGCGCGATGCTGGGTTTGTTCCTGGCCACGCCGTATGTGCGTGCTGGCGGGCTGGGGCAGGCGCTGGCTGATCATCTGCCGCGATTGGCGGGTAAACAGGTGTTGGTGGTCAGTGCGTTGGGCTGTGTTTTGATTGCAGGTCTGAGTGGGGTTTGGGCGCTTGTGCTGGCGGCAGTGGTTTTTGCGTGGCTGCGGCAGGTGATGTTGCGTCGATTGGGCGGGACGACAGGGGACACGGCCGGGGCGATGCTGGAGTTACTGGAGACGGCGGTGCTGGTAGGATTGGCGTTGGTCTGACGGCTCCTGTGGTAAAAGTACCGGCCCCGCTCGCGAGCAGGCTCGCTCCCACAGTTGATCGCATTCCCCCTGTGGGAGCGAGCCTGCTCGCGAATACGGTCCATCAGACACATCGATATCTTGATTTAATACAACCGCGGGTATATACACGCACCATGCTCGACTCCCAATGTTTATGCATCAACCTGCGTCGCGCCGCCCGTGGCGTCAGCAGGCATTACGACGGCGCTCTCGACGGCTTCGGGATCAACGTTGCCCAGTATTCTTTGCTGTGCAATTTACAGCGTCTGGATCAACCGAGTATCTCCACCCTCGCCGAAGCCATGGGCCTGGACCGCAGCACCCTCGGGCGCAACTTACGGGTGCTGGAAGGCGAAGGGTTGGTGATGTTGGTCGAGGGCGAGGACATGCGTAATCGCATCGTCCGACTGACCGAGGCCGGTGCCGAACGTCTGAAGGCCGCTTTGCCGGCCTGGGAAGCGGCCCAGCAACGGTTGATTGATCGATTGGGCGCCGAGAAACGTGAAACCTTGCTGCGACTGCTGGATGAACTGGCCTGAAGCCGGTTTTTCCGATCTTAAGCGGGTATATACCCGCTACCGGGGAATAAGAAATGACATCGATGTGGCGTACTTGCGGTTGGGTGTTGTTGGGGAGTGCGCTGATTCTTGCGTTGTCATTGGGCGTGCGCCACGGCTTCGGGCTGTTTCTGGCGCCGATGAGTGCCGAGTTCGGCTGGGGGCGTCAGACCTTTGCGTTTGCCATCGCCTTGCAGAATCTGATCTGGGGCCTGGCGCAGCCCTTCACCGGTGCGCTGGCCGACCGCTTCGGTGCGGCGAAAGTGGTGCTGGTCGGTGGCGTGCTGTATGCCCTGGGCCTGGTGTTCATGGGGCTGTCTGATTCCGCCGTGACACTGTCCCTGAGTGCCGGCCTGTTGATCGGCATCGGCCTGTCCGGCACCTCGTTCTCGGTGATCCTCGGCGTGGTCGGCCGTGCGGTGCCACCCGAGAAGCGCAGCATGGGCATGGGCATCGCCAGTGCGGCCGGTTCGTTCGGTCAGTTCGCGATGTTGCCGGGCACGCTGGGCTTGATCGGTTGGCTCGGCTGGTCCGCCGCGTTGCTGGTGCTGGGCCTGTTGGTGGCGTTGATCGTGCCGCTGGTGAGCATGCTCAAGGACAAACCATTGCCGGTTCTCGGCCATGAACAAACCCTCTCCGAAGCGCTACATGAAGCTTGCTCTCACTCGGGGTTTTGGCTGTTGGCGTTCGGCTTCTTCGTGTGCGGTTTCCAGGTGGTGTTCATCGGGGTGCATTTGCCGGCTTATCTGGTGGATCAACACCTTCCGGCCAACGTCGGCACCACGGTGCTGGCGCTGATCGGGTTGTTCAACATCTTCGGTACGTACACCGCCGGCTGGCTCGGCGGGCGTATGTCGAAACCGCGCTTGCTGACTGGTCTGTACTTGCTGCGGGCGGTGGTGATTGCGCTATTCCTGTGGGCGCCGGTGACGACGACCACGGCGTACCTGTTCGGCATGGCCATGGGGTTTCTGTGGCTGTCGACGGTGCCGTTGACCAACGGCACGGTGGCGACCTTGTTTGGTGTGCGAAACCTGTCCATGCTCGGTGGGATTGTTTTCCTGTTTCACCAGCTCGGCTCGTTTCTCGGCGGCTGGTTGGGCGGGGTGGTGTATGACCGAACCGGGAGCTATGACTTGATCTGGCAAGTGGCAATTCTCTTGAGCCTGTTGGCAGCAGCCCTGAACTGGCCGGTGCGTGAGCGGCCGGTAGCGCGGCTTCAATCACAGATGAGTGCGATATGAACCGTCTTTGGCCGCGGATCGCTGTAGCGGCCGTCTGCGCCTTGCTGCTGGCGTTGTCGTGGTGGGGCTGGCATCAGGGCGGGCTGGCGCTGATGCAGTTGGGCATGGGTGCTTGCTAGCGAGTGGCGAGGGCGAGTAACTTCGTTTTTGACGATTTATCAAGGATGCACCGACATGTTGAAGCGCTGGATTGCAGTCCCCGCGTTGCTGGTGGCGTTTACCGGGCTGGCTCAGGCGGGCGAGTGCCCGGAGCTGTTGCAAGGCTCATTGCAAAAGCTGCGCGCCAAAGAATTCATCGACCTGTGCCAGCGGTTTGAGGGTAAACCGCTGGTGGTAGTCAATACCGCGAGCCACTGCGGTTTCGCCCCGCAGTTCAAGAGCCTTGAGGCGCTCAATCAGCGATTCAAGGGGCAGGGGCTGGAGGTGATTGGCGTTCCATCGAATGACTTTAAGCAAGAGTCCAAGGACACCGCCGAGACCGCCAAGGTCTGTTACGTGAACTACGGCGTGACCTTCACCATGACCGAACCGCAGGCAGTGCGAGGTGAAGACGCGACGCATCTGTTCAAGGTCCTGGCCAAACAGACCAGCGCGCCGAAGTGGAATTTCTACAAATACGTGGTTGATCGCAAGGGCAACGTCATCGCCAATTTTTCCAGCCTGACCAAGCCGGATGATCCCGAGTTCATTGCAGCGGTGGAGCAAGCCCTGGCTTCCCAACCCTGATCAACGCCCACTAAAAAGCCCCGCCTCTGTAGCAGAGAGCGGGGCTTTTTTGATTCAGTCGGCGAGTGGTTCAGGCTGGCCGTGAGTCATCAGAAGCGGTAGGTCGCGCCGAGACCGAAACCGTTCGCCGAGTTTTCATACTTGGCGTTGTAGGTCTGGCCACGGTCGTTGCTGTTGTTGATCTTGACCGACTCTTCGCGCAGGTACGAATACGCCAGGTCGATGGTCAGGTCGTCGGTCGGGCTCCAACCGGCGCCCAGACTGAATGCCTTGCGATCACCTGTCGGGATGCGTGGGGAGCGGTCAACGTTGTTGGTTGGTGCCTGGTCAACGGACAGACCGCCACGCAGTACCCATTGCTTGTTCAGCTGGTAGGCCGCGCCGATGGCGTGAGCCCAGGTGTCGTGCCAGTTCTGTTCTTCGGTGATGGTACCGAATTGGCCGTTCAGAACGGTTGGAACACCACTGTTTTCAACGGTGATTTCTTTCAGGCGGCTCCAGCGAGTCCAGGTGCTGCCTGCGTAAAGAGTCCACTGGTCGTTGAGCTGGTGAGTGACCGAGAAGTCCACCGATTCAGGCGTGGTCACGTCCAGCGAAGCGTCGTATTTCTGGTTCGGGTTCTGGCCGATCAAGCCCAGTACGTTGTAGTTGACCTTGGTGTTGCCATCGAGCGTGTAATCCACTTTCGAGTGGTAGGTCAGGCCGACGCGAGTGCTGTCGGTCGCTTGAACCAGCACGCCGATGTTGTAGCCCAGCGCGGTGTCGTCACCGGTGATCTTGACCTCGCCGTCTGGCGCGGCCTGGGTGATCGACAGGTTCGATTCCAGGGTGCCGTTGATGTGGTTGATGGTCGGACCGAAACCGATGGAAACCTTGTCGTTGAAGGCGTAGCTGACAGTCGGTTGCAGGGTGACGACTTTTACTTCGCTCTTGCTACCGAAGTAACGACCGGCAAAGCCGTTTTCGTAGTCAGTCACCAGACCGAACGGTGCGTACACGCCAATACCGAAGGCCCACTTGTCGTCGATTGGCTTGACGTAGTAGCCCATAGGCACGGCGATGAGCGGTACCATGTCGCCGTCGTTGCTGCCGCCGTTCGGGAAGGAGCTTGCGTCGCTGATGTCAGTGTGTGCGTCGATCATCGCAAGACCGCCGGTGACTTGTTCGCGCTTGATGCGGGACATACCGGCAGGGTTGCCAAAAATTGTACTTGCGTCATCGGCAGAGGAAGATCGCCCGGCAAAACCCGTACCCATCCCGCTGATGCTTTGTTCGTTAACAGCAAAGCCACTTGCAAAGATCTGGGTGGATGCCAGGGTAACGGCGAGGCTAAGGGTGGTTTTGAGCATTACTTTTTTCATTATTCGAACTCGAGGTGATCACCGGGGCGAAAATTACCAACATTTTCGTCCCAGCGCCATAGGCTGAATGCCTTGAGTTAGAGCGGTTTTGTAGGACAATCCAACCAAGTTGACGGCCGATTGCACGATCTTGTGAAACGGGTGGGTCAGCAAGCGACCTGATTCAGGGGTGAAACACAGGTTTGCCAGGCGCTGGTGAAATCGCGCAGACGCCCTTGAGGCTGAAAGGTCTGACGCCAGATGCGGGCCATGCCTAACAAGTCATCGGCGGCGGGGAGGGGGGTGTTCTGTTCTTCTACCAGCAGCCAGGCGATGGCGGTGGCGTAACGCAGGTTAACGGTCAATTCCAGGTGCGGCCCGCTGAGAAAGGCATGTTGGCTGGCCAGGCCGCGGACAAGGCTCGCCCGTTCGGGGTCCAGTGCCAGATAGTGATCCCAAAGTGCCTGGTGGCGGGGTTCGGCGATTCGGTAGAGGCCATGTCCACGGCGGTCATGCAGGGCGGAGCCAAGGGCTGACTGACTGGCGGCGATGCCCAGCAGCAAGGATTCGGCAGTTGCGCTATGGCGTCCGAGGTAAATCAATGTCGGACGAATCACATAACGGCACAGTTCGCTGGCAGCGATACCCATAAAGCCCTCGAAACATGAAGTAGGCGGCGATACCTGAGGGAAGCGTTGGCAGCGGTGGATCGAATCAGGCTCGCCGGAAGCGGATCAGACCGCTTGAGTTGAAGTGTAGTGTCATATTCGCGCTGTAAAGGTATGTTTTTAAAATATTTCCAGCTTCGAGTTATAACCGTTATATCGGTTAGTGCTTAGCGGCTATCTGCGAAAAGAGAAATAACGGGCAATAAAAAGCCCCGCTTTTTGAGCAGGGCTTTTGGGTTTTTCAGTCTTTCTGGCGTCTCAGGCAATCAATGCCTGGCGGGTACGCTCGATCACGGCCTGCAGCGGTTCTGCGCTGGAGTATTGATCGGGGTACAGACGTTCGCTGTGACGAGCGATGCCGTGTTCATTGACCAGAGTGAAACTGAAGCAGCCTTTGCGAGCAGCCATGATCAGGCAGTTCATTGGTGCAAAAGCGTTGGTTAGGGTGCGGATTGCATCCTGGGTATGGATTTGAGTAGTCATTATTTGGGTGTTCCTACAAGCGACACGGATAAGAACCGTGCAAAGTTAAAACGTTCCAGTGACGACGACCACCATTGGTCGAACGAAGAACCCGACTGGAACAAAGCAGCCAGTTTGAAGCGCTGATAATTGGCGCGCTTGGGCTGGCAGGTAGGTACTTAGGAGGGCAGGCAACACATCAAGGGCAAAGGTTCTGGGCCCGGGGTGAAGATCCTGATCAATTTGCAGGCTGGTTCGGTCAGAGTAAGTGAGCTTCGCAACACCCTTCGCATTTGTTCGAAGGCTGTGTTGGCGCAAGGTTTACCTGGAAACCATCGAGGTGGTCGATCCTGTTTTGTCGGTGGAGGCTTCTCTTGAGGGAAGGCTGACCGCGAGGATTTGTTCGACCAGAATTGACTTTCAGCTTGGTACTAACGCCGCGGATACTAACCGATTGAATTTGAGAATGGAAGTGTGTTAGCAAAAAAGATAAATCAGCCCGCGCAACGCGCCCTGCAAATGCTCACATTTCGACAGGTGGTTGCAGTCACTCGTCGGAGCGCGATCTGCCTGGATCAAGGGTTTTCCCGGTTTATCCCCAGAAGTCACGCAAAAACGCGCCGAAAAAGTGCGTCCATATAACCGCCTCGAAGGGAGTTGTGCACATAAGTTGCGCAGACTGTAACCCCACTGTCATTCAGGCCCTGGCCGTAGTGGGTGCCTGTATTGAAATTTTAAGTCAATGAAAAACATCGCTTTTTTTTACTGGTGAAAAAATCGTCAGTTTGACTGCGAGCCCCGTCCCACAGGGCTTTGCGAGAGTTCAAGAGCGGTTGTCCACTGAGTTATCCACAGCTTCTGTGGATTGTCCCGAGCGCTTGCTCTAGGACGGGCGTGCTGGGTTTTTTTAGGCTTTACCTGTCAGAAAAAAAGAGTAGAGTTGCGCGCCTTCCGATCTGTCCTACAGTGCTTTATGAAGTTTCGCTCAGTATCAATCGCTGCTACCTCCACTCCCTCAAATGTTACCCCGCCCAAGCGCTTTTCGATGCGCGTGGCCGAGTGGCTGCTGGACAGTCCGCGTCTCGGGGATAACCCCAACATCAAGCACTTCGCCGGACGCTTGCTCAAACAGCCTGCCCGTGAAGGCGTCGTGGCCGCGCAAAGCCGCCTCGGACAACTGATGTGCCGCGAATGCGGCAATGCCCGTGATCGGCGCATTGGTCAGGAACTGTTGCGCCAGGCCGCGCGAGCAGGGGACGCGCGCGCCCAACAGGAACTGGGGCTAATCGAAGACTGAGCTGTCCAAGTCTGGTTGCCTTGGTTAACCTTCAAGCTTTATCTCATCGGCAGGAATCCCTATGGCTATGGACTTGACCAGCCTCTTACTCGGTCTGGCGGGCGCTGGTCTGCCGTTGCTGGTACTGGCATGGCAAATTCAGCGCCGTGCGAGCGTCTCGCAAGCCGGGGTGGCACTGCTGGAGGAGCGTCTGGCCATGGCGCAGTTGGCGCAGGACGGTTTGAATGCCCAACTCGACGCCAGTCGCGATGAAATCGGTGATCTGAGCCAGGCTAACGCCGCCAGGCAGGCAGACCTTGCCGCTACGCGCCGTGAAGTTGAACTGCTGCAAATCGAACGCGACGATGCCCGCGATGCAGCTCATGCCTGGAACATTGAGCGCGCCGGTAAAGAAGCTGAGCTGCGTCGCCTGGACATGCAGGCGGCCTCACTCAGCGCCGAGCTGCGCGAGCAACAGGAAAGCCATCAGCAGCGCCTCAGTGACCTGCAAGGTTCGCGAGACGAGCTGCGTGCACAGTTTGCCGAACTGGCTGGCAAGATTTTCGACGAGCGTGAGCAACGCTTTGCCGAAACAAGTCAGCAGCGACTGGGTCAGCTGCTCGACCCTTTGAAAGAACGCATTCAGTCCTTCGAAAAACGCGTCGAGGAAAGTTATCAGGCCGAAGCTCGCGAGCGTTTCTCGCTGGCCAAGGAGCTGGAGCGCCTGCAACAGCTGAACCTGCGCCTGAGCGACGAAGCCACCAACCTGACGCGCGCCCTCAAAGGTCAGAAAACCCAGGGCAACTGGGGCGAGCTGATTCTTGAGCGAGTGCTTGAACACGCGGGTCTGGAGAAGGGCCGTGAGTACCAGACCCAAGTCAATCTCAAAGGCCCGGACGGTGAGCGCTTCCAGCCGGATGTGATTATTTACCTGCCGGGCGACAAACAGGTGGTAGTCGACTCCAAGGTCAGCCTGACGGCCTATCAGCAATACGTGGCAGCCGAGGACGACGCGATCGGCCAGATCGCCATCAAGCAGCACGTACTGTCGCTGCGCAATCACGTCAAAGGCTTGGCCGGCAAGGATTACAAACGGCTCGACGGCTTGCACAGCCTGGATTTCGTGTTGCTCTTCGTGCCCATCGAAGCGGCGTTTTCCGCCGCCTTGCAGGCGGAGCCGACGCTGTTCCAGGAGGCGTTCGACCGCAACATCGTGATCGTCAGCCCCACTACTTTATTGGCGACTCTGCGGGTCATCGACAGTCTGTGGAAACAGGAGCGCCAGAGCCAGAACGCCCGGGAAATCGCCGAGCGCGCCGGGTGGCTGTACGACAAGTTCGTGTTGTTTATTCAGGACCTGGACGAAGTCGGCAATCGCTTGCAGCAACTGGACAAAGCCTACAGCTCTGCGCGCAACAAGCTGACAGAAGGCCGCGGTAATCTGGTCAGTCGCAGCGAACAGCTGAAGTTGCTCGGCGCGCGAGCGAGCAAGAGCTTGCCGGCAGATTTGCTGGAGCGGGCGATGACTGATGTGGATGGCCTGGTCGAGTTGCCGGAGTAATCCGAAAAGCATCGCGAGCAGGCTCGCTCCCACATGAGCTGCGCAAAACCCTGTGGGAGCGAGCCTGCTCGCGATGGCGGCAGTTGCCCCCTACAAGGCTAAAATCTGCCGCGTTACAACGGCAAATGCCGACTCAACAACGCCCTTAACGCCGCCGGTTTCACCGGTTTGGTCAAATAATCCAGCCCTGCCGCATGCACTTGCGCCACCGTCTCCGGTCGGCCATCGGCGCTGATCACCACCCCCGGCACCGGCTCGCCCAGTTGAGTGCGTAACCACGCCATCAGCTCGGTCCCGGTTTCGCCATGGTCCAGGTGGTAATCCACCAGCGCCAATTGCGGACGCATACCGTTGTTGAGCAGCGCGGCACATTCCTCTCGGTTGCGCGCCGTCCAGACCTGGCAACCCCAGCGCGTCAGCAGGCTGTTCATGCCGATCAGGATGCTGTCTTCATTATCGATGCACAGCACCTGCGCGCCGCTCACCACATGGCCGTTGAGTTCAGTGGTCTGTGTCGGCGCCACGGTTTGTGCCTGGGCCAGCGGCACACTGACGCTGAACACGCTGCCGCGCCCCGGCCAGGAACGTACGCGCAGCGTGTGACCCAGAACACGACATAAACCATCGGCAATCGCCAGGCCCAACCCCAGACCTTTCTCGGCGCGAGTCTGGTGACTGTCGAGGCGTTTGAATTCTTCGAAAATCACCTGCAGTTTGTCTTGCGCAATGCCCGGTCCCCGGTCCCAGACCTCCAGGCACAGCTCACCCTTGTGCCGCCGAACGCCGAGCAACACCGGCCCTTTGGCATAGCGGAACGCATTGGTCAGGAAGTTTTGCAGGATCCGTCGCAGCAGTTTGATATCGCTGTCGACCCGTAACGTGCTGCCCCGAACACGGAAGGTCAGCCCTTGTTCCTGAGCCAGCGCCTTGAACTCGGCACCGAGGGTGTCGAACAGTTCGTTGAGCGCGAAAGGCTTGGTGTCGGGGTTGATCTTGCCGTTTTCCAGGCGGGAAATGTCCAGCAGGTCGCTGATCAAGTCCTCTGCCGAGCGCAACGAGCTGTCCAGGTGATGGACCAGTTTCTGCGCCTCGCCAGACAAGCCATCGTCCTGGTGGGACAACGCTGCGGAGAACAGGCGCGCGGCGTTCAGCGGTTGCATCAAGTCATGGCTGACAGCCGCCAGAAAGCGGGTTTTCGACTGGTTGGCGGACTCGGCGGTGCCCTTGGCTTCAGTCAACGCGACGTTGAGTTGCGACAATTCGTGGGTGCGCTCGGCCACCCGCTGCTCCAGGCCCTCATTGGCTTCGGTCAGCGCTTGTTCGGCTTCGCGGAACGCAGTGATGTCGGTGAAACTCATGACGAAACCACCCCCAGGCATCGGATTGCCGATCAGCTCGATCACCCGCCCGTTGGGGAACAGTCGTTCAGAGGTATGGGCGCGGCCCTGACGCATCCAGTGCAAACGTCGGGCAACGTGGACTTCCGCCTCGCCAGGGCCACATAGACCACGTTCGGCGTTGTAGCGAATAATGTCGGCAATCGGCCGCCCGACACTGATCAATCCGTCCGGGTAGTTGAACAGCTCCAGATAACGCCGGTTCCAGGCCATCAGTTTCAGTGACTGGTCGACCACGCTGATGCCCTGGGTGATGTTTTCGATAGCGCCTTGCAGCAAGGCGCGGTTGAACTGCAGAACTTCCGAGGCCTCGTCGGCGATTCGGACTACATCCTCCAGCTGCATTTCCCGACCTTCGATGGCGGCTTTTACCACCGCGCGCGTCGAGGATGCACCGAGTACACCTGCCAGCAAGCGTTCGGTGTGGGCGATCCATTCGCCGTCGGCGTTTTGATTCGGGTTGAAGCCTTTGCCCTGGCGGTAGGCGAAACGGATGAAGCTCTGACGCGCGCGTTCTTCGCCGACGAAGCGTGCGGCCAATTGCAGCAGATCGTCGATTTGCACGGCAAGCATCGAGCGGGCACTGGGGCGTGCGCTGATTTCCTGACCGATGAAGCGGCCCGCCTGCCAGTGCTCCGACACCCGCGTGCGCGACAACACCGACACCCAGGCAAACAATGTGAAGTTGCCAGCCAGCGACAGCACCACGCCTTGGGTCAGCGGGGTGATCGGCAGGTGCAGCGGGTTGCTGTGCAACCACGCCAGCCCCGGGAAGCTGTCCAGCGACCAGCCGAGGCTACGGGCGGCAATCGGCAAGATCAGCGTGTAAAACCACAGGAACGTCCCGGCGGCGAGGCCGGCGAATACGCCGCGACGGTTGGCCTGCTTCCAATACAGCGCGCCGAGCATGGCCGGGGCCAGTTGCGTCACGGCGGCGAAGGCGATCTGGCCGATGGTTGCCAGGCTGGCGGTCGAGCCCAGCAGGCGATAACTGACATAGGCCAGCAGCAAAATCACCACGATGCTGACGCGGCGCACCGAGAGCATCCAATGACGAAATACTTCGAACGGCCGCTCGGCGTTGTTGCGTCGCAGCAACCATGGCAACAGCATGTCGTTGGACACCATGGTCGACAACGCCACGCTGGCAACAATCACCATGCCGGTCGCCGCCGAGGCGCCGCCGATAAACGCCAGCAAGGCGAGGGCAGGGTGAGACTGGGCCAGCGGCAAACTGATGACGAACGAGTCCGGCAATACTGAACTGGGCAGCATCATCTGACCGGCGAGGGCGATCGGTACGACAAACAACGCTGCCAATGCCAGGTAGGCCGGGAACACCCATTTGGCCAGGCGCAAATCCTGAGGATCAATGTTTTCCACCACCGTCACGTGGAACTGTCGGGGCAGGCAGATGATCGCCATCATCGCTACGCCCGTCTGCACCACCATCGAGGGCCAGTTGATGGTTTCCTTCCAGTATTCTTCGAGGCGGGGGGCGAGCATGGCTTGGTCGAACAAGTCGTCGAAGCCGTCGTACAGGCCGAAGGTTACGAATGCGCCGACGGCGAGAAACGCGAACAGCTTGACCAATGACTCAAACGCGATGGCCAGCACCATGCCACGGTGGTGTTCCGTGGCATCGAGGTTGCGGGTACCGAAGACAATGGTGAACAGCGCCAGCACCAGCGACACAATCAATGCCGTGTCCTGGGCGCGAACCCCCATGGCGTCGGCGCCCGCGCCAATCAGCAAGTTCACCCCGAGCACGATGCCCTTGAGCTGCAAAGCGATGTAGGGCAACACGCCGACCAGACAGATCAGCGCCACCACCACCGCCAGCGACTGGGATTTGCCGTAACGGGCAGCGATAAAGTCGGCGATGGAGGTGATGTTTTCCTGCTTGCTGATCATCACCATTTTTTGCAGGACCCACGGCGCGCCCACCAGCAGCAGGATTGGCCCAAGGTAGATCGGCAGGAAAGACCAGAGCTGTTCCGCCGCCTGGCCCACGGCGCCAAAGAATGTCCAGCTGGTGCAATAGACCGCCAGGGACAGGCTGTACACCCACGCGCGCATTCGCGGCGGCAACGGCGTGCTGCGACGGTCACCGTAAAAGGCGATGGCGAACATGATGGCCATATAGGCCAGGGCGACGGCGGCGATCAGCCCGCTGGACAGCGACATGGGAACTCCAGACAAAAGACACCCGGGACTCCCGCCCGGTCAGACAGTCTCGCACGATGGCCCCGGTTAGTCAGTGTCGACCAAGGTCGTGGCGTGGCGGGGTGTCGCAGGCGGTGTGTCAGTCGGATTTTGGCTGTCTGTGCTGGCCCTATCGCGAGCAGGCTCACTCCCACAGTTGGAATGCTATCCCTGTGGGAGCGAGCCTGCTCGCGATGGGGCCCTTACTGATTCAACGCAATCCCGATCAACCGATGCAATTCCTCAACCTCCAGCGGCGCCTCGGAAAACAGGATTCGAAACACGATAGGGGCCGCCACCATGTTGATCAGCCGATCGACACTCGGTTTGGGCTCATTCGGATAACGATCCAGAATCATCTGCAACTGCCCGCCAATAATCGTTGCGCAATAGCTCGGCTTGAGGCTCGCTTGCACGTCGCGCAGCATGTTGCGACCGGGTTCGGAGCTCATCTCGTCCAGATACTGTTCCGCCCAGGCCTGCACGTCACCGCACAGGCTGCCGGTATTGGCCGATTCGGTTTCCGGTTGCATGCGGGCGAGGGCGACGTCCGCCAGCAGCGCCGACAAATCACCCCAGCGCCGATAAATGGTCGAAGGCGTAACCCCCGCACGCGCGGCGATTTGCGGCACGGTCACGGTGGTGCGGTCCTGCTCTTCGAGCAATTCGCGTACAGCCTTGTGAATCGATTCCTGCACCCGGGCGCTGCGGCCGCCGGGACGTAAAGTGGGGCCTGTCATTAGGTGTTTCCTGTTCTCGCCGAGACTTGCCATAAAGGCAAAAGCCCCGGCTCTAAAAGCCATGCACCGGACCTTAACACAAAGAATTTGCTTTAAGCGCCAGCCGATAGCACACTCCGCAAAAGCGAAAAATTAGCTTTTGCGGAGTGTGCCGATGTCCAGTTCTCGTTCAAATCGTGCAAGCCTGTGGTTTCTGGCGATCACTTTACTCAGTTTTCTGGCGGCTTCCACGGCACCGACGCCGTTGTATCGCTTGTACCAGGAGCAGCTGCACTTCTCGGCCGCGACTCTGACCCTTATTTTCGGCGTCTACGCCTTCAGCTTGCTGGCTGCGCTGCTGACAGTCGGTTCTCTATCGGATCACCTTGGACGCAAACCGGTGATTTTCACCGCCGTGGTGCTGAATGGTCTGGCGATGTTGCTGTTTATCCACGCTGACAGCATTGCGTGGCTGATCAGTGCCCGGGTGTTGCAAGGGTTTGCCACCGGCATGGCGACCGCCGTGCTCAGTGCAACGCTATTGGACACAGACCGCCAGCAAGGGCCGCTGATCAACAGCGTTGCGCCGTTGCTCGGCATGGCCCTGGGTGGTTTGGGCTGTGGTTTGCTCGCTGAATTTGCACCGGCACCGTTGCATTTAACCTATTGGCTGCTGCTCATCGTGTTTGCGTTGCAGGCGTTGTACATCTGGCGTTTGCCGGAAAGTGTCTCGCGACAGCCTGGGGCATGGGCGTCGTTGCGACCGACCCTGCATGTGCCGGTTCAGGCGCGTACCACCTTATGGCGGGTATTACCGCTCAACACCGCCACGTGGGCGCTCGGCGGTTTTTATGCGTCCCTTGCGCCGTCTTTGGTGCGCACAGCCACCGGTTCCACCTCGAACCTGATTGCCGGCTCGACTGTCGCCGCGCTGACGGTGACGGGGGCGCTGATGATTTTCACCCTGCGCAATCGCCCCGCCGCACTGGCGCTACAGTTGGGTGCGAGTCTGTTGCCGACAGGGATCGTCCTGGTTTTACTGGGCGTGCACAGCGCCAGCCTGCTGTTGTTTTTCCTCGGCACGCTCGTCGCCGGCTGTGGTTTCGGCGCCGGCTTTCTCGGTGCCGTGCGCAGCCTGGTGCCGTTGGCTCTACCCCATGAACGCGCGGGTCTGATGTCGGCGTTTTATGTGCTCAGCTATCTGGCGTTCTGTTTGCCGTCGTTGCTGGCGGGGAACCTGACGCGAACCTTCGGCCTGGTCGCGACCACCGACGGTTATGGCACAGTGTTGATCGTGCTCTGCGTTGGCGCTTGGCTGGCCTTGATGCGTCAGCGATCGTTGAAAGCCTGTGGTGCTGATGTGCATTGATCGCTAGCCTTGGCGTCGTCATTCATTCGACGGACCGCCCATATGAAGATCATCCGCAGCAAATCCTACACCGCTGAACGTGCCTGGGGCGCGCTGGATATTGCCAACATGAACGGCATCACCACCCGGTTGCACTGGACGGATCAGCCTTACAAATGGCACGTCAACGATGGCCAGGAAGTGTTTGTGGTGCTGGATGGGCGGGTACAGATGCGTTATCGCGAAGAGGGCATTGAGAAGGACGTGCTACTGGAGGTCGGCGACATTTTTTATGCGTCCGTTGGCACCGAGCATGTGGCGTATCCGCAAGGCGCGGCGCGAATACTGGTGATCGAGTCGGAAGGCAGCGTCTGACGCTATATCTGCAAAATAGATAAGATATAGAGATATTACCCGTTATATAGATATTCGATTCGGTTCTACCATGGGCTCTACCTCACCCGAGGACAGGAGTTTGCCATGACATGCACCAACAGCCTCAAAACCGGCATCAAGCCGTTCAGCCACTTGCACCACCCGCGTGAAGTCATCCGCCAATTCACGCCCAACTGGTTCGCCGCGACCATGGGCACCGGGGTGCTGGCATTAGCGCTGGCGCAATTGCCCCTCGCCATGCCCGGCTTGCGTGTGTTCGCCGAAGGGTTGTGGCTGTTCAATATTTTCCTGTTCGTGCTGTTCACCGCCGTGTACGCGGCGCGCTGGGTGCTGTTCTTTAACGAAGCCCGGCGAATTTTCGGCCATTCGACGGTGTCGATGTTCTTCGGCACCATTCCCATGGGCCTCGCGACCATCATTAACGGTTTTCTGGTGTTTGGTCTGCCACGCTGGGGCGATGGTGTGGTTCATGTCGCCGAAATGCTCTGGTGGCTGGATGTGGCGATGTCCCTGGCGTGCGGCGTGCTGATTCCTTACATGATGTTCACCCGTCAGGAACACAGCATCGACCAAATGACCGCCGTTTGGCTGTTGCCGGTGGTGGCCGCAGAAGTCGCCGCTGCCAGCGGTGGCTTGCTGGCGCCGCACTTGGCGGATGCCCATTCGCAACTGGTGGTGCTGGTGACGAGTTACGTGCTGTGGGCCTTTTCCCTGCCGGTAGCCTTCAGCATTCTGACGATCCTGTTGCTGCGCATGGCGCTGCATAAACTGCCGCACGAAAACATGGCAGCCTCCAGTTGGCTGGCGTTGGGCCCGATTGGCACCGGAGCGCTGGGCATGTTGCTGCTGGGGGCGGACGCCCCGGCCATCTTCGCCGCCAACGGCCTGCCAGGCATCGGTGAAATCGCCGCAGGCCTGGGGCTGGTGGCCGGGATCACCCTGTGGGGTTTTGGTTTATGGTGGATGCTGATCGCGGTGCTGATTACCTTGCGTTACCTGCGCGGCGGCATCCCGTTCAACCTCGGCTGGTGGGGGTTTACCTTCCCGTTGGGGGTCTACTCGCTGGCGACATTGAAACTGGCCAGCACCTTGAACCTGACCTTTTTCAGCATCTTTGGCTGTGTACTGGTGGTGCTGCTATCGGTGATGTGGCTGATTGTCTCCCGGCGGACACTGCAAGGCGCGTGGCGGGGCGAACTGTTTGTGTCGCCGTGCATTGCAGGATTAAAGAAATAACCTGCCAAGATTAGGTAGTGTGTGGCCTGGATCGCCGTTCGACATTCCAATACGGGTATCCACGCCACTCGCAACCCAACATCAGGGACACATGGAAGATGAGTCACCCCTCACAGTTCACCTTGCTCCGCACCCGGCGCTTTCTGCCGTTTTTCGTGACCCAGTCCCTCGGGGCGTTCAACGACAACCTGTTCAAGCAGTCGTTGATCCTCGCCATTCTGTACAAACTGACCCTCGACGGTGACCGCTCGATCTGGGTCAACCTCTGCGCGCTGCTGTTCATCCTGCCGTTCTTTTTGTTCTCGGCACTGGCCGGGCAGTTCGGTGAGAAGTTCGCCAAGGACCGTCTGATCCGTCTGATCAAACTCGGCGAAATCGTCATCATGGCGGTGGGTTCCGTCGGTTTTATCTTCGATCATCTGTCGTTGATGCTGGTTGCGCTGTTCGCCATGGGCACCCACTCGGCGCTGTTCGGGCCGGTGAAGTATTCGATCCTGCCCCAGGCCCTGCGCGAAGAAGAGCTGGTCGGCGGCAACGGGCTGGTGGAAATGGGCACCTTCCTGGCGATTCTCGCCGGGACCATCGGCGCCGGGATCATGATGTCGTCCAGTCACTACGCGCCTATCGTCTCCGGCGCGATCATTGGCGTTGCCGTGCTCGGCTACCTGGCCAGTTGCAGTATTCCACGGGCGGCGGCCGCTTCGCCGGAAATGCGTCTGAACTGGAACATTTTCAGCCAGTCCTGGGTCACCTTGAAGTTGGGTCTTGGGCAGACCCCGGCAGTGTCGCGTTCGATTGTCGGCAACTCGTGGTTCTGGTTTGTCGGGGCGATTTATCTGACGCAGATCCCGGCCTATGCCAAAGAGTGGATGCACGGCGACGAAACCGTGGTGACGCTGATTCTGACGGTGTTCTCGGTGGGTATCGCGCTCGGTTCGATGCTGTGTGAAAAACTCTCCGGGCGCAAAGTCGAGATCGGCCTGGTGCCGTTCGGCTCGTTCGGCCTGACCGTGTTTGGCTTGCTGTTGTGGTGGCATTCCGGCGGAGTTCCGGACAGCGTGACGGGCCATGGCTGGGTCGAAGTCCTCGGGTTTGGTCACACCTGGCTGGTGCTGATCGACATCCTTGGTCTGGGGATCTTCGGTGGTTTCTACATCGTGCCACTGTATGCGCTGATCCAGTCGCGCACCGCCGAGAACGAGCGGGCGCGGGTGATTGCCGCCAACAACATTCTCAACGCGCTGTTTATGGTGGTGTCGGCGATTGTCTCGATCATCTTGTTGAGCCTGGTCAAACTGTCGATTCCGCAGTTGTTCCTGGTGGTGTCGCTGCTGAACATCGGCGTCAACGCCTACATCTTCAAGATCGTCCCCGAATTCAGCATGCGCTTCATGATCTGGCTGCTCAGCCACTCCATGTACCGCGTGGAGCATCGCAATCTGGATCTGATTCCCGATGAAGGCGCGGCGCTGCTGGTGTGCAATCACGTGTCCTTTGTCGATGCGCTGCTGATTGGCGGCGCAGTGCGTCGGCCGATTCGCTTTGTGATGTACTACAAAATCTACAACTTGCCGGTGCTGAACTTTATCTTTCGCACGGCCGGGACGATTCCGATAGCGGGGCGTCAGGAAGACATTCAAATTTACGAAAGAGCCTTCAAGCGGATTGCGCAGTATCTGAAGGACGGCGAGCTGGTATGCATTTTTCCCGAGGGCAAGTTGACCGCCGATGGTGAGATCGACGAGTTCAAGGGCGGGTTGACGCGGATTCTTGAAGAAACACCGGTGCCGGTCATTCCGCTGGCGTTGCAGGGATTGTGGGGGAGTTTCTTCAGCCGCGATCCGGGCAAGGGGCTGTTTCATCGGTTGTGGTCGCGGGTGACGTTGGTGGCGGGGCCGGCTGTGGCGGTTGAAGCGGCGGAGCCGGCGAAGTTGCAGGTGTTGGTGGGGGATTTGCGTGGGGCAGTTAGATAATCAGTGACTGTGCGGGCCTCATCGCGAGCAGGCTCGCTCCCACAGGGGATTTGTGACTGACACAGATCATATGTGGGAGCGAGCCTGCTCGCGAAGGCGGTAGTGGTTTAAGCGCTGACCTTGAGCCCAACCAACCCGGCAATAATCAACGCCACACTGGCCAGCCGAAACAGCGCCATCGATTCACCAAACAGTATGATTCCGGCAATCACCGTACCGACCGCACCCACCCCCGTCCAGATCGCATAGGCTGTGCCCAGCGGCAATTCCTTCATCGCAAGACCCAGCAAGCCAAGGCTGACGGCCATGGCCGCAACGGTTAACGCGGTGGGCAGAGGGCGGCTGAAACCGTCGGTGTACTTCAGGCCAACGGCCCAGCCGACTTCGAACAGGCCGGCGAAAAACAGGATGATCCAGGACATGAAAGACCTCCATCGATTGACGGGGTCGTCCCCAGATTAATGACTCGATCGAGCCGCGAGGTCGTCCTCGCGTTGCGCCATAGAGTGCCCATCATTAACCCGGGGATCAAGTTTTCGGCTTATTCGGTTGCCTGCCGCGCAGCGAATTCCCGGTCTTCTTTCTCGCTCATCCGCCGGAAATACGTCGAGAGCAGCGCCCCGGAAATGTTGTGCCACACGCTGAACAAAGCACTCGGCACCGCCGCCAGCGGCGAGAAGTGTGCACTGGCCAGCGCGGCACCCAGTCCGGAGTTTTGCATGCCGACTTCCAGCGCAAGCGATTTACGTTGGGCCAATGGCAGCTTGAACAGGCGCCCGGTGAAGTAGCCCAACAGATACCCGAAGCTGTTGTGCAGCATCACCACCGCCATGATCAGCAGACCGGACTCGGCAATCTTCGCCTGGCTGGCGGCCACCACGGCGGTGACGATGATCACGATGCTCACAACCGAGATCAGCGGCAACACTTCCACCGCGTGGCGAACCTTGGCACCCAGTACACGTTGAGCCACCACGCCCAGGATGATCGGCAACAGCACCACTTGCAGAATCGACCAGAACAGCTCCATGAAGGACACCGGCAACCAGGCCGAAGCCAGCAGCCAGATCAACGCAGGGGTCAGCAACGGGGCGAGGAGGGTGGTGACGGCGGCAATGGCCACCGACAGGGCCAGATCGCCGCGTGCCAGCCACGTCATCACGCTCGAGGAGGTGCCGCTTGGGCAGCAACCGACCAGAATCACACCGACGGCGATTTCCGGTGGCAGGTGAAACGCCTGGCAGAGCAACCACGCCACGCCGGGCATGATCACGAAATGCGCAACCACGCCCAAGGCCACGCGCCATGGATGGCGGGCGACTTCGGCGAAGTCTTCAAGTTTGAGGGTCAGGCCCATGCCGAACATCACCAGCCCCAGCAGCGGCACGATCGCGCCTTTGAGACCGATGAACCACGCCGGTTGCAGGAAGGCCACGACCGCGAAAATCAGTGTAGGAGCCGGGCTTGCCCGCGATAGCGGTGGGCCAGTCTACATTTCAGCTGCTTGACACACCGCCATCGCGGGCAAGCCCGGCTCCTACAGGTGAACCGATTTCTTCAGGGGGAATCGGTTTTTTAGATCCCTTGCGGGGTCTCTTCGCCGCCCAGCGCTTCAACCAACGCCGGCAGGAAGTCGCCGAAAGTCAGCATCATCAGGGTGAAGCTGGCGTCCAGTTGGCCCAGGGCTTCTTCGCCACCGTCCTGTTCCGCTTGGTCTTGCAGCAAGTCTTCGAACTTCAGGCGCTTGACCACCATCTTGTCGTCGAGCACGAAAGACAGCTTGTCTTGCCAAGCCAGAGACAACTGAGTGACCACTTTGCCGGTGCTCAGGTGCAGCTGGATTTCTTCGCTGGTCAGGTCCTGACGCTTGCAACGCACGATCCCGCCGTCTTCGTGGGTATCACGCAGCTCGCATTCGTCCAGCACAAAGAAATCGTCAGCGGCTTTCTGGGTAGTGACCCATTCCGTCATGGTGGCGGTCGGCGACATTTTTACGGTCAGTGGACGTACCGGCAGGGTGCCGATCACTTCACGCAGGGTGGACAGCAAGTCTTCGGCACGTTTCGGGCTGGCCGAGTTGACCAGGATCAGTCCCTGTTTCGGCGCGATGGCGGCGAAAGTCGACGAGCGACGAATAAAGGCGCGCGGCAGGAAAGCCTGGATGATTTCATCCTTGATCTGGTCGCGCTCCTTCTTATAGACCTTGCGCATTTGCTCCGCTTCGATCTCTTCGACCTTTTCCTTCACGGCGTCACGCACGACGCTGCCCGGCAGAATGCGTTCTTCTTTACGCGCAGAGACCAGCAGGAAGTCGCCGCTGACGTGGACCAGCGGTGCATCTTCGCCCTTGCCGAAAGGCGCGACGAAACCGTAGGTGGTCAACTCCTGGCTTGCACATGAACGCGCCAGTTTGGTGGCCAGTGCAGTTTCCAACGCCTCGGCATCAACAGGCAGATCTTGGGTCAGGCGATAGATAAGCAGGTTTTTGAACCACATGGGGTAAGTCTCTCCTTATATACAAAGGGGGGCATTATTCTCTTCGCGGCGCCATAGGCCAACCCTTCGCTAAGCCTTTGGAAGGCCTGAGAAAATTATTTAAAAAAGTGCTTGCCAGAGGTGAGGTCGCTCCGTAGAATGCGCGCCACACCGAACGTGAAGGGTGATTAGCTCAGCTGGGAGAGCGTCTGCCTTACAAGCAGAATGTCGGCGGTTCGATCCCGTCATCACCCACCATTCGCATTCAGTGTTACGCGCAGCGGTAGTTCAGTCGGTTAGAATACCGGCCTGTCACGCCGGGGGTCGCGGGTTCGAGTCCCGTCCGCTGCGCCATATTCGGTTACCTGGAACGCTGAACGCCAGGTCACCACGGAAAAGCCCGCTAACGCGGGTTTTTTTCTGTCTGTAGATTGTCCGTTGTTCCTGCAGGTTGCATCGTTTCACCGGTTTTCGGATTTTTTTGAAAAATAATTCAATTAAATCAACACTTTACGAAAACATGTGGCATAATGTGCCCCGCAACGAAGGTAAAGGGTGATTAGCTCAGCTGGGAGAGCGTCTGCCTTACAAGCAGAATGTCGGCGGTTCGATCCCGTCATCACCCACCACTTTCAACGCTACGCGCAGCGGTAGTTCAGTCGGTTAGAATACCGGCCTGTCACGCCGGGGGTCGCGGGTTCGAGTCCCGTCCGCTGCGCCATATTCGGTCACCTGGAACGCTGAACGCCAGGTCACCACACAGAAAGCCCGCTTAATGCGGGCTTTTTGCTGTCTGGCGTTTGGCAAATCCCCGATTTTCACTGAGAAAGCGACCTTCGGGCCGCTTTTTTCGTTTTTGCTGGCTTACTGCTCAGCGTTGCGACTGTGGCGGTAATCGCTTACGGCTTCATACACCGCTTTGCGCAGACGATTGATGCCCCCAATCGGCCGATGGGCCTCAAGACCAAACCATGGGTTGAACGACTGGTTGTCGCATTGTAGGTTCAGCGCCGGTGTATCAAAGTCTTGAGCGGGCAGTTTGATCCGCGCGACCGTCTCGAACGGCGCATCGTTTTCGCTCCATTCAATGCTGGTGTCTTCGATGGGCATGTATTGGCTCGGGTCCTGGCGCTGAATCTGCAGGACGAAGCAGGCTGGCACCCGGTCGGCCGACAATTGCTGGTTCAGCGCATTACGCAGGAAATTAGGCAGTTTCTGGTTTTGTGCGGGCAGGGTATAAGTCGGGCAGCTATCCGGGTCCGGCATTACCCGGAATTTGGCATTGGCTTCACCGAACTTGTAGGGCGAAACCGAAAAGTAAGTCGTCTGTGTCGGGCTTTCCGGTGCGGTGGAGAGTGTCGCCAGGGCGATAAACAGATGGCGAACCTGCCAAGTGCGCGGGTCCCAGCCAGGAAAAAACGCCATCAGCTTCTGGCCGTCAGCCTGCGCCGCCACATTCTGACGGTACTCGGCGACATCGCTGACGAAGAAATTTGGATGGCTGAACATCACAAAGTCCTGTTCACCGCGGCGCTGTTGATCGGCGAGCAGTTGCTTGCCGGGCACATCGTGCAATTTGATCGCCATGCCCCGGGCATCGCGAATACTGTCGAACTGCGGATATGCGTTGCCGTTGGACAGACGCATCGTCGCTTGCCAGGTTTTGCCGGGTTCGCTGAACACGCCTTGGCGCAGTGCTTCTGAAAGATCCGGCAGCACCTGAACCTCGGCTTTTACGCAGCCATGGGCCTTGGCATGAGCGTCGCGCAGGTAGCGGGTACTTTCCCGGTGTTGATCGACGATGCGCACCGCGGTTTGAATGACGTCCTGGGTCATGGCGGCTTCGCCGTCCGGTATCAGTTCTTGCGCCGAAACCGGTCCGCTGTGCTGCCAGGCAAACCACGCCGTGGCCAGCGCCCAGCCGAGGAATCCAAGGCCAAGCAACCACAAAAGGGACTTGCCGAGAATCGCGCCAAAGCGCATCCAGAGTGTGCTCATGGCAATTGTGCCTCCAAGGGGCCGTCCAATACTTTCAGGTACTCAAGCAGCGCCCAGCGTTCCTCCGGTTGCAGCAAGCGGCCAATTACGCCGTTGCCGCGCTTGCCGGCACGGAACTCATGACCGCTGTTGTGATTGCCGGTGATGCGCGTGTCGAACACAAAGCCATTGGTGAAGGCCTCGGTGCGATAGCCAAGGTGTTGGGGGTCGTACTCGAACGTGCCTTTATAGAAGGTGGTGGCGCGTTCATCCTCAGGCGAGAGCAATTGATAAAGGCTCGGTACTGAGCCGTTGTGCAGAAAGGGTGCTGTCGCCCAAACCCCCGCCAGGGGGCGTGCCTTGTAGGCGCGCAACTCACGCACGCCAATCGGCAGGCCGAAGCCATTCATGGCCGGTTGTTCAGCGGTTGGAATGTTCGCATCACGGTAGGCACGATTTCCGACGAAAGCGGTGATGTAGGCCAACCCTTTGGCCGACGACAACTTGCTCAAATCCAGCGGTTCAGTGGGTGTCGGCTGCAAATGCACATCCATCTGTTTGAGCTCTGTCAGATCCCATCGCAGGGCGGAAAGGTCGAAACGATGGTCAGCAATGTTGTTCGCGGCCCCCGGGTCTGTGCCAATGAAATCCACCGGGAGCATTTTCAGATGTTGTACCCAGCGTCCGTCGCTCTCGACTGAGCGC
The DNA here is from genome assembly GCF_056401975.1 of Pseudomonas sp. P4_C8. Taxonomy (NCBI): domain Bacteria; kingdom Pseudomonadati; phylum Pseudomonadota; class Gammaproteobacteria; order Pseudomonadales; family Pseudomonadaceae; genus Pseudomonas; species Pseudomonas sp. P4_C8. Next base: position 86,913 of record NZ_JBFUIH010000025.1, read on the forward strand.
GGGTTATGGCAACCGGCGCAATTTTCGCTGAACAACTCTCGACCCTTGGCTGCCAGCGGCTTGTCGACTGCACCGAGCAGCGCTTCAGGCCAGGCGGGTGGTTTGAGCCGTTGCAGGGTTTGTTCGATTTGGTGCAAGTCGTGCAATCGGACACTCGACGGGTAGCGCTCATCACCTTTGAGCGGTTGGCCGTTGGCATCGAAGAAACTCAGTGTGGCGCCCACCCCCAAGGACTCGCCGATGTTGCGAGCCATGGGTTGTTGCGCCGAACCGTTCCACTGCACCCAGTCGAACGTCCACATGTCCCACAGTTGCGGGTAATCCACCGGGGCATTGGCCACGCGGTAGTTGTCAGCTGAAATCGCATCGCCAAACGTGGCGTTTGCAATGCGCCCGAAGGCGTCGGTGCGGCCCGGTCCTTCCTCGGTGGGGTAGAGACCGCGGTGAGTATCGTTCCAGGCAACTTTCACGAAGGTATCGAGAGACGCTTTCAGGTCCTTGCGCAATTGTGGGTGCCGGGCGTCGTAGTTCTCGGCCAGCACGTTTCGAGCGAAGCGTTCGAATTTCCAGGGGTTCAGGTAAGTTGAGGTCAGACTGGCGACCAGCGCTTGCCCGAAACTGCCCCCTTTCAACGTCGGAACACTGGAAGGCAAAACATGTTGCGCCGAGCCGCCGTCAATGCGGATCGCCTGGCCGTTGAAGCGCAACTCACCGGTGTGGCAAGCAGCGCACGTGATGTCCAGAAACACGTCCGGACTGCCGGGGTTTTGGTGACGGGCAAAGCCTGCGGGCAAATTGCCAGGATTGTTTGGCGCGGGCTTCTGACCGGGGTCGATCAGGAAGCCAAAGCGAGCGAGGTAGTCGGGCGAAGCGAATCGTTGCTGGGAGAAGGGCAGTTCCAGGGCGGTGAACCAGTCATAGCGCAAGCCTTTGACCTGAGTGCCTTGGGGGGTGAAGTAGTAAGTCTGGCGGTCTTCAGCGCTCCACTGCTCCAGGTAATGCACCTGCTGCGCGGGTGACCAGGTCGGTAATTTTGGGTTGGCGACGTAGTACAGAGCCACGATGAGGCCCAGTCCCAACAGCACAGCGGCCAGCATCAGCAGGCGAAATAAAAGGCGCACGATAAACTTCCTTGTTAATTTGTCGCTCTCTTATGTCTCAGTGCACCGAGGTGCGGCAAGAGGCCATTACGCCATATGTTGTGGGATACAGGATCAGCTGTTGTAGGCACCTAGATGACAGAAGCTTCATGCTGCCAATGCTGAAATGAGTTAAAACACCTGAACTTATCAGGAGAATCCTGCTCTCATCCCGGTAGCCATTGGTCGTGGCCGCCTGATAAGCTCGCGGCTTTACTCGATTGCCCTTTAGGCGCATGAACAAGGAAATAGCATGAAACAGCATCGGTTGGCAGCGGCGGTGGCCCTGGTTAGCTTGGTACTCGCGGGTTGTGATTCGCAGACCAGCGTAGAGCTGAAAACTCCGGCGCAAAAAGCTTCCTACGGTATTGGCCTGAACATGGGCAAAAGCCTGGCTCAGGAAGGCATGGATGACCTGGATTCCAAAGCCGTAGCCCAGGGCATCGAAGATGCCGTCGGCAAGAAAGAGCAGAAGCTCAAAGACGACGAGCTGGTCGAAGCCTTCGCCGCCCTGCAAAAGCGTGCTGAAGAGCGTATGGCCAAGATGAGCGAAGAGTCGGCATCTGCCGGCAAGAAGTTCCTCGAAGACAACGCCAAGAAAGCCGGCGTAGTGACCACCGCTTCGGGCTTGCAATACGAAGTGGAAAAGAAAGCCGATGGCCCACAGCCTAAGCCGACTGACGTAGTGACTGTTCACTACACCGGCAAGCTGACCAACGGTACCGTTTTCGACAGCTCCGTCGAGCGCGGCAGCCCGATCGATCTGCCAGTCAGTGGTGTGATTCCGGGCTGGGTTGAAGGCCTGCAACTGATGCACGTGGGTGAGAAGTACAAACTGTACATCCCTAGCGAACTGGCCTACGGCGCCCAAAGCCCAAGCCCGGCGATTCCAGCCAACTCGGTGCTGGTATTCGATCTGGAACTGTTGGCGATCAAAGATCCAGCCAAAGACCCAGCCAAAGAAGACGCCGCCAAGTAATCAGCGTCTGCTTTGACAACAACGCCTCGCTAATGCGGGGCGTTGTTGCATCTGGTATTCAGTGACGGTAAACAAAGCGAACGGTTGCTGTACGCTGGAGTCATAGCCATTGAGGACGCCTGTGCTAGCTGCGCCGGGGTTCCAAGTCAATGAAATCTTGGGTTTTTTTATGTGAGTAAAAAACGCCCGATCTGAGCTGGACCCTTATGAAACGGGGCTTTCAGCCGCGAAAAGCAGCTCTGTTCACAAGGTTATCCACAATTTGTGTGGATAACATTTCAGTGGGAGGAATGATGAAAGCACCCTGGAGTTTCGCTCGATTCTTGCCACTCGCCGGGCGCCTGCTCGCACGCGGGCGCTTGCCGACACTGCTGTTCGCCGTCGCCAGTAAAGGTGCGAGTCAGGGTTATCGCCTGGGCAAGATTAAAGATGATCTGCGTTTATTGCAGGCACTGTGCCTGGCCTACTGGCGTGGGGAGTACCGTGCCATCAGCCCGAAGGCGCTGATTTCGGTGGTCGCAGGCCTGATGTACTTCCTCAGTCCGGTGGATGCCATTCCGGATTTCCTCCCCTTGTTTGGCATGCTCGACGACATCGCCGTGCTGGCCTGGTTGATGAAAGTACTCGACGACGAACTCAATGCCTTCCGCGCCTGGCGCAAGCGTCAAGTGCCGGAAAAGTTGGCAGTGGTCGAGCGTCTGCCCGATACCGCGGAACAACTTCGGCTCCAGAGCCCGAAAAAGAACCGGGCCGATTGAGAATCCCCTTTATTCATGCCCCCGCGCGACCTTGGCCGCTGTTAGGATTACACTTCTAGGGAAAAGTGCCGACTCGCAAAGTGTCGTTGTCCTACGGGGAAGTCATGGATATTCAGATAATCACACGCGAAGGCGAGCCCGAGTATGCAGTTTTACCGTGGGCTCAGTATCAGGCTCTACTAAAAGCAGCAGGCATTAACCAGCAACCGGCGCCCGACGCGCCAGTGCGTCACGCGCCACCACCAGACCAGATTCTTCCGGGTCTGGATCAACTACGCAGTTTGCGCGAAGGGAAGGGCATCGCCATTGAAGCGTTGGCCCGCACGGTAGGCATCAGCCCGTCTTATCTGGCCTTGATTGAAAGTGGCGAGCGTCAACCCGACGCTGCGATTCGCCGCAGCCTGGCCTGGGAATTGACGGTGTCAGGGTGGAGGGATGAATCGTGAGCGTACGCATCAGTCGTCACCATTGGGACGGATTACTGGGGGAGCTGGACCAGGCACGACGTCAGCGCCATCTTTTGACGTATCGCGCGTTGCTGGAGCGTTTGCAATTGCCCACGCCAGCCATGCAAACCTTGACCGCTGCACTCGAACATCTGGCCGCGCTGGACGCCAAGGCCGAGCAGCCACTGCGCAGCTCGCTGGTGATCAGCCAGGGTGCCAGCCGCCTGCCGCGCACCGGCTTCTTCGAATGTGTCGAGCGTCTGGGGCGTTTCTCCGGACCGTCTGACGGGGTCGCCGCCGCTTCCTGGCACGCTTCGGAAGTGGTGCGAGTGTTTGAATACGAATACCCCGAATCGGCAGAGGCCTGAGTGTTTTTAAAGCTCAAGGCCCGGGCCGGCTACTGGCTGGCCCGCCGGTTGTTTCACTGGTCGTGGTTTGTGCGCCAGCCGCGGGGCTGGAGCTGGCTCGAAGGCCAGTTTGCGCGCATGGCGAACCTGGGTGACGTCGGCGCCCAGAGCTTCTATGGCCACATCCTGACCTTTCGCGGCGTCGGCCTTGGGGCTCGCGAGGAGGGCGTACGATTGCTGCGCCTGGCGGCGCTGGCGGGCGATGGGAAAGCGGCGTATCAGGTGGGGGTGATTAGCCTGGCGGGTACGCCGAGCAAGGCGCCGGATCCAGTTGAGGCTGCTCGCTGGTGGGGCATGGCTGCGAAGGCCGGGCATCCGTTGGCTGAGCTCAAGCTGAAAGAGTTGGCGGCTCGGGGTGGTGGGCAGTAAATAAATCGATGTCCGATACACAAACGTGGCGTGAGGGAAATCTCACGCCACGTTTGTGTTTGTGCCTGCCTGTTGTTCGGTGGTGGCGAATCTAAGATTTTCCCTACAGSCATCGCCTACTYYYCTGACTTCTTTCCTGWYTGATCCCCKGCAAAGTCTCGCGCGCCCATTTTCTGCGCGAGGGATTGCYCATGWTYGACCCGATTKTYCWCYCCACTSCMTGCCGTTCGSTGCGTTGATGMCSCACATCGCCCGCATCGAGCAGGAACTCGACAGTTTTCCRSACACGCTKWCGCTYTAYCGCGAACAGTTGMAGSGTTGGTTTAACCAGGTGGCGGATCAGACCAGTCGCGCCACGGACATGCCGTCGCTGATGGGCATGGAGCGGCTGATAAAACTCGGTAATACGACGACTGCGGTGAGCAGTGGCGACGATGATTTTTTATCCAGTGTTGCGCAGTGTTCGGACGGCGGGATTCTGGAGATTGAGAGCAAGTTTGAGTCGGTTTATGACATTCCGTTGGGGAACATTTCGGTTGATGTGATTGCTGTTGATGGCGGCGAGAGCACGCCGGTTACGCTCGATGAAAATGGTAAAGGGCAGTTCGAAGGGACACCTGGCAAGTTTTACCGTGTTCATGTTCAGAGTGAAGTTACGCCGGCTCAAATTGATGATCTGTTCTCCTCTTATGACGGCCTGAGCAAAGAACTGGACGGCTGGCTGCGCGGTGAGTGGGCCGGGTTTAAACCGCAGTGGTCGCAGTCGACCTTTGCGGCCGCCGGGAACGGAATGCTCGCGGGAAGTTGGGCAGCGATTGTGGGGGTGTGGGACAGCATCAGCCTGCTCTCGGACATTCTCCAGGATCCCCGTAAGTTCGTTGGAAGGTTGGGCAGTGGTGCCGAGCAATTGGCCGAACTGGCAGAAAAATTCCCGGCCACGATGGCAAAAGTCCAGCTGTTGGTCAGTGACGAAGCGGCGTTGTGTTTGCTGTTGCGCACGGCCAGCCTGTGGTTGGACATGCTGCCACCCAGCGAGATCGCCGGTAAAACGGCCGAAGCGATTTCAACGACAGTGGTGCAGTTGCTCATCGACATTCTGATCGGGATCGTATTGACCTTCGCCGGTGCGGGGGCGGGCGTTGCCTATCTGGGGATGCGTCTTGCGAACTACGGCACGCGGATCGTCGACGCGGTTCTGGGTTTCGTCAAAGCGATCTTCACAATCATCAACAGCTTCATTTCCTACGTTGACCGCTACAAAGCCGTCGCCGCGCGCGGTGTCGCGGCAGGTCTGAAAAAAGGCCGGATGCAGTTGCGCTGGGATGCCAAGCGCAACACCACCCTCAAGCAAAACGAACACCACGACAACGTCCCGGATCAGGCGACAAACCCCAACGGCGACAGTGCCGATTCCGCCAACAAAACCGCCACCAACAAATGCCCGGTGTCGATGGTCACCGGCGAAGAACTGCTGACCCTCACCGACGGTTCGCTGGGCGGCCTCCTGCCGTTCGACTTCACCCGGCTTTATCGCACCAGCGCCGCCGAGATCGACTGCGGCCTCGGGTTTGGCTGGAGCCATTCCTTATCCCATTGCCTGGAAATCGACGGCGACACGGTCATCTGGATCGACCACGAAAACCGTCGCACTACATTCCCGCTGCCGTCCGCCGAACGCCCGGCCATTCACAACAGCCTGTCGCGCGCCGCGATTTATCTCGGGGC